>DATFRY010000098.1:0-20077 GCA_035262925.1 Kofleriaceae bacterium
AACAGCATGCCGGGCCGCCCGTCGACGTCGACCGGGATGACGATGTGCCCGGTCCGGGTGCGCTCGAACCGGATCTCCGGCGCGCGCCCGGCGGCCGGGGCGTGGGCACAGCCGAGCATGCACAGCGCGGCGGCGGCGCCCGCGATCGCGGCGGCGGCCGCGCCCGTCATTTCACTTTCGCGCATTATTCACATAGTCTTGAACAATGAAGCGGCCGTCAACTGCGCGCCTCCGCGAACTGCAACAGCTGCGCGTCCTGGCCCACCCGCTGCGCCTGCAGCTGCTCGAGCTGTTCGCCGCCGCCCCGCGCACGACCAAGCAGGCGGCCGAGCTGCTCGGGGAGAGCCCGACCCGGCTCTACCACCACGTGCACGCGCTCGAGCGCGCGGCGCTGGTCCGGCTCACCTCGCGCCGCCAGGTGCGCGGCACCGTCGAGAAGTACTACCAGGCGACCGCCCGCCGCTTCGAGGTGGACCGCGGCATGCTGGCGGGGCAGCGCGGCGCCCGCGCCGTCGCCACGTCGATGTTCGATCTGCGCGGCGAGCTCAGCGCCGCGCTGGCGGCGCGCGCGCGGGCGGGCGGCCGCGAGCCGCTGGCCGCCCGGACCACGCTGCTCCTCGACGACGAGCAGGCGCGCGCGCTGCGCTCCGAGCTCATCGCGCGCGTCGAGCGCATCCACGCCGCCCAGGGCGCCGCGCGCTCGCCGGGGCGCCGGGCCTGGAACCTGACCATCGCGCTCCTGCCCGCGTCGCCCGCGCGGGCCGGCCGGCGCCCGCGGCGCGCCTGAGCGCCGGCGAGACGCGAGGGTGCGCCGCCCCGGCCGCGTCGGCTCGGCGGCGTCAGCGCGGCGGCTCAGCTCAGCCGCGCCGCCCGCGCCGCCGCCGGCGCGCCCGAGCCTCCACCCGCGGCTGCCGCTGCCACGTCGGCGGTCTGCCCGGCCGGGCGCGGAGCCAGCCGCGTCATGGCGCGGGCCGGCGTCCAGCCGGGCGTGAACGAGCGGCTCATGCCGTCGCGCCACTGGCGCAGCTCGGCGGTGGGGCCGCTCTCGCGCTGCCGCACCACCACGTGAGTGAACGAGCGGAGGATGCCCGGCTTGCCGTTCGGCACCCAGGTGCCGCTGTTGAGGTACATCTTCCCGTCCTGGCCCACCGCCTTCGCCACCGGCTCGTGCGAGTGGCCGAACACCACGTAGCGCGCGTCGATGTGCCGGAAGATCTGCTCGCTCGCCTGCGGCATGAAGTGGCCCGGATGGCGCAGCCGGCCCCGGTTGAGCACGCGGACCAGCGCGATCGAGCCGGCCAGCGCGCCGGCGGCGACCGCGGCCGCGTACGGGAGCCGCAGCCAGATCGGCGCCGCCACCGCGACCGCGAACGCGCCCGTGTAGAGCAGGATGCGGTCGAGCATCAGCGTCGACAGCAGCCGGCGCAGGTGGCTCACCACCGGCGGCCGGCGCGCGCGGTCGAGCGCGAGCAGCGTCTCCTCCGCCACCTGCCAGCGCCCCGACAGCTCGCGCAGGCGCGCGAGGTGGCTCTCGCGCCGCTCCTGCATCACCGCCGGCCGCGCCTTGGCGTGGCGCCAGGCGACCAGCATGGCCAGCAGGAACATGGCGTACGCCCGGGCCAGGCGCAGGAAGCCGCGCACGCCGAGCGTGGCGCCGAAGCGGATGTAGCCCACCATCGACCAGCTCTCCTCGGCGTCGGCCACCCGGTTGTTCACGTAGCGGGCGCCGGCGTTGTCGACGTTCATCACGATGTCGTCGCCGCCGGGCCGGCGCGGGTCGAGCTGATGCTCGAAGGAGCAGCACTCGTCGTACTGGTGGCCGTGCTCGATCCACAGCGCGCCGGGCTGGTAGTAGAACCACGGGTGGAACTCGACCTCGCGGGCCAGGTCGTCGCCGCTGGCCGCCCCCGCTCGCTGCGCGTCGGGCGTGCCCGCCCACGCGCGCGCCAGGCCGGCGCGAAACGCGGCCTGCACCGCGGGCCAGGCCAGCTCCGCGTCGTGGTTGCCGCACACGATGTCGAGCCGGTTGCCGCGGGCGATGAAGCGAGCCAGCGCGCGGAACACCTCGGCGTGGCGCCGGGCGACCGCCTCGACCACCGCCACCGCGCTGCGGGCGGTGCGGCGCAGCCCGTACTTGTGCTCCTCGGGCGACGGCCGCGCCGACAGGAACGCGAAGTCGGGGTGCTCGGGGCCGATGGTGATGGCCAGAAAATCGATGAGGTCGCCGTTGAAGATCAGGCGCCAGGGCCTGCCCTCCTCGCGGCGGCGCGTGTAGTGGCGGAGGAACTGGACCAGCTGGCGCTCCACCATGTCCACGTGGAGGCGGGTCGCCTCGTTCGCGGTGGGCGCGAGGTCCTCGCCCAGGTGGAGGTCACTGAGAATCAGGATGTTCAGCGGCCCGCGCGTCGGGAACGTCATCTGCGGCGTATCTTTCCTGGACCTTGACGTGGAGATAGGGCGAGTGTTGCATCCATTGTGGAAGCACATTGCGCACCTGCGCAACATGTTTCGCACGTCCGCGCGAAGATTTCTTTGCACCCGTCACCGGTCTGTAACAGACAACGCCTTTCACCGGCGCCGCTCGCCGTCGCCGTCGCCCTCGGACCCGGCTCGAGCGGCCGCCTGCCGCAGTGTGGTATGAGCGGGCTGCGCGATGCGACCTGTTATCTTTGGCATTCTCCTGGCGCTGGCCTTCGCCGCCTTCGGCCGGACCATCCATGCGATGGTCCGCGCCACCGGCCGCGGCTCGGCTGACCCCAGGCCGCGACTGGACCAGCTGGGCCGCCGCCTGGCGTCCGTCCTCGTCTACTTCTTCGGCCAGAAGAAGGTGGCCGAGGAGGGGCCGCAGCACATGACCAGCAAGCACCACCTGCTGATCTTCTGGGGCTTCCTGCTCATCACCATCGGCACCGTCGAGATCCTGGTGAGCGGGCTCATCCCCTCGTTCCGGCTCGGCGTCATCCTGCCCGAGCCGATCTACCTGGGGCTGCGCACGGTCATCGACGTCTTCAACGCCCTGGTGCTCGCGATGATCGCGTGGGCGTTCTTCCGCCGCATCGTCATCCGGCCGCGCCTCATCCCGATGACGCTGGACGCCGGCGTCATCCTCGGCGCCATCGGCGCCCTCATGGTGACCCACTTCCTCTACCACGGGTTCCTGGGCGCGGCGGAGCTGGCGGCCGGGCGCTCGCTCGAGGCCGGCGTGCCGGTGTCGGGCCTGGTGGCGCGCTGGCTGTCGGGCATCGACGCCGGCGCGGCCCGGTCCGGCGCGGCGGCCGCGTTCTGGCTCCACACCGGCATCGTGCTGACCTTCCTCAACTACCTGCCCTACTCCAAGCACATCCACCTCCTGGGCGCGCTGCCCAACATCTTCCTGCGCAACCTGTCGGCGCGGAAGATGGACCTGCCGAAGCTCGATCTCGAGGACGAGAACCAGTGGGGCGTGGGCCGCTTCGAGCAGCTGTCGTGGAAGTCGCTGGTCGACACTTACGCCTGCACCGAGTGCGCGCGCTGCAGCAACTACTGCCCGGCCTACAACACGGGCAAGAACCTGTCGCCGATGCAGCTCATCCACGACATCCGCTACGAGATGCTCGACCGCGACGCGCTGTACGCGGAGCGCGACGGGCTGCGCGCGCGGCGAGACGCCGTGGCCGGGCACGATCGCGAGGAGCTGGACCGGCGCCTGGCCGCGGTGGAGGAGCAGCTCGAGTCGATGGCGCCGATGGTGGGCGGGCGCATCGCCGACGACACCCTGTGGGCCTGCACGACCTGCGGAGCGTGCCAGGAGGTGTGCCCGGTCTTCATCGAGCACCCGCTCAAGATCATCCAGATGCGGCAGAACCTGGTCCTGTCGCAGGAGCGGGTGCCGGCCGAGCTGGGCCGCGCGTTCCGCAACATCGAGCGCCAGTCCAACCCGTGGGGCATCTCGAACGAGAAGCGCATGGACTGGGCCGACGGGCTCGAGGTGCCGACCATCGAGGACAACCCGAAACCGGACTATCTCCTCTGGGTCGGCTGCGCGGGCGCGTTCGACGCCCGCATCGTCAAGCAGACCCGCGCCATGGTGAAGCTGCTCGAGGCGGCCGGCGTGAGCTACGCGGTGCTCGGCCACTCCGAGGCCTGCACCGGCGACCCGGCGCGCCGGGCCGGCAACGAGATGCTGTTCCAGATGCAGGCCGAGGCCAACGTCGAGACCCTGAACGCGACCGGCGTGACCAAGGTCGTCACCTCGTGTCCGCACTGCCTGCACACGCTGCGGCACGACTACCCGCAGTTCGGCGGCAACTTCGACGTCGTGCACCACACGCAGCTCCTGGCCCGGCTGGTGGCCGACGGAGTGCTGACGCCGGAGAAGCAGGTCGCGAAGAGCGTCACGTATCACGACAGCTGCTACCTGGGCCGCTGGAACGGCGAGTTCGAGGCGCCGCGGGCGATCCTGGCCAGCCTCGATACGCCGCGCGGGATGACCGAGCCCGCGCGAAGCAAGAAGCACGGCTTCTGCTGCGGCGCCGGCGGCGCGCGCATGTTCATGGAGGAGGAGTCGCCGCGGGTCAACGAGAACCGCACCGACGAGCTCCTTGCCACCGGCGCCGACGCGATCGCCGTGGCCTGCCCGTTCTGCAACATCATGATCACCGACGGGGTGAAGGCGCGCGACGCCGACGAGCGCGTGTCGGTGCGCGACGTGGCCGAGCTTCTGGCCGACAGCCTGCCGGACGTTCCGCTGTCCTCGCTGACGCGACGTCCCTCGGCCTGACGCGCCGCGGCCGACAATCGGGCCACGTCCCATGGGCGCGGAATGGGGCGCACTTCGAGACGGCGCTCGCAGCCGTCGGGTCGCGTGCTAGACTGGGCTCGCATGAGCGGCTCGCGCGCGATGGCGATCCTCGCCGCCCTGCTCTGCTTCGCCGGCGCCTGCGGCATCGACCCGCCCCGCTCCGCGGCCCGTGGGCATTGCGCGAGCGACACCGACACCGGGCCCGATTGTGAGCCGGTGGCGCTGGCCAGCGCCGAGGACGCGTGCTGGCGCCTGGTCCAGTGCGGTGCGCTGCCGGTGGCCAATCCGGAATCGGACCCGACCTGCTGCTTCGACTGGGGCGCGTGCGTGAACCACGTCGACTCGCTGCCGGACGAGCAGTTCGAGATGAGCCTGGCCTGCATCGAGGCATCGACCTGCGACGAGCTCAAGCCCGGCTCAGGCAGCGGCCTGCCCCACTGCGTGGACCCGTCCGGCGCGCTCTGAGGCTGCCTGGCGGCCCGCGGGGCTGGCGGCCCGGCCGCTCGGGAGACGGACGGCCCGGGCCGACGCGCGGCTCGGCGCGGCTCAGGCCGCCGAGAGCCGGCGCAGGAACTCGCGCACGCCCTCGAGGGTCTGGCCGGTCGGAACGTCCTGGTTCACGAACGCCACGCCGCGCTCGGTGTGTCGCATCCACACGACCCGACCGCCGACCGCGAAGTCGGGCGCCGCGATCTCGATCGGGGTGCCGACCGGCAGGCAGCTGCCCCCCTGCCCCTCCAGACGGAAGCAGCAGCCGAACTCCGACAGGTCGACCAGCCGCGCGTCCAGCGGCACAGACCCGTTGCCGGCGTCGACCACGCGGGCGTCCAGGGCGACCCGGAAGCGTCGGGCGCGGCGGGCCGGCACCTGCTCGGCGTCGGCCAGCGCATGGGTCAGCAGCATGTCCTGCGGCTGACCGGGGCTGAAGGCGATCACCGCGCGGCCGGCGGCGACGTCGCGGCGCACGACCTTGCCGCTCAGCGAGTAGAGGCCGCGCGACGACGCGATGAAGATGCTGAGCGCGACCGGCTCGCCGACCGACAGGTCGGCCTGCGCCTGGTCCGGAATGATCAGGCCACCGTCGGAGAGGTAGCCCCAGTAGGCGTTGAGGACCTCCCGCCCGGTCTCGAAGCGAACCTCGAGATCCTTCACTCGCGGCACCTGTGGCACTCGTGGCACTCCTGGCGCTTCTGCCACAAATGGCACCTCTGGCACGTCCAATACCTCACACGCCATCCCCTGATCGTCTGGCCTCGGGTCCCACCGAATTTTCCAAGTTATCAGCCGTGAGCGTCCCCGAACAACCCAAAATTACCTGCGCTCGCGGAGGGTGTTCACCCCGTCGGGGCGATTCCAGCTTGGGTAAAGAATCGTCGCTTCTGCTGGATCGGCGATCCAGGCTTTCCGCGATTTTGGCGCCAGCGCGGACAGCGGTGGGCAATCTCAGAAGGCCAGCTTGAATCGCACCGTCGCGTCCGGCCCGACGGGCAGCGCGGCCGCGTCCACGACCCCGCGCAGGCAGCGCTCGACGTCGGG
This sequence comes from Kofleriaceae bacterium, assembly GCA_035262925.1. Lineage (GTDB taxonomy): Bacteria > Myxococcota_A > Polyangia > Haliangiales > Haliangiaceae > DATFRY01. Next base: position 6,317 of record DATFRY010000098.1, read on the forward strand.
CGGCACGTTGCTGCGCACGACGTTGAGGTGGCCCTGGCTGCCGTCCGAGTTGACCCCGACGTCGAACAGCACGTAGGAGCCGGCCACCAGGTCGCGCTTGGCGAGCGTGTTCATGCACTGGCGCGCGCGCGGGCTGTCCTTGACGGCGCGGTCGAGCTGGCCGCGGCGCAGCCGGCGCGCGGCACCGGCGGCGGCGTCCTCGATGGACGAGGTCGACGACGCCGAGGGCGAGGCCGACGGCGACGTCGCGCCCCCGGACGCTGCCGTCGGCGCACCGGTTGCGCCTGCCGTGAGCACTCGCACGACACCGTCCTGGCCGGCGCGGACGTCCTCTCGCGCGCGCGGCCTGGCGTCGATCCAGGCGCCTTGCTCGAACGCGCCCGCCGCGCTGGCCACCTGCACGTGATGGCGCCCGGACATGACTCGGAGGGCGAAGGAGCCCGCCCCCACCCTCACCTTGTCCAGCCGCACCGCGCGCCCTGCCGGGGCCTCGAGCGCCACCGTGGAGCTGGTGTCGAACAGCGCGGGCGACTCGGTCCAGGCCGGCAGGAGCGGCTGGGCCAGGTCGCGCTGGAGCGCGGCCAGGCGCTGGCGATCGATCGCCTGGCGCAGCGCGCGGGCGAGCAGGCTCTGCTCGACCACCTCGAGCTGCTCACCGGCCGACAGCGCCATCGCGCTGTCCCCGTCGCTGATGACGACCTGGCCGCGGGCGCACTTGACCTCGAGATCACCCGCGCGGTTCGCGACCCGGAACTTGGTCCCCAGGACGGAGACGCGGTGGCGGCCGGCCACGACCGACAGGGTCTGGTCCATGCGCCGGTGTGACACCTCCACCTCGACCGCGCCCTGCTCGACGGCGATCTCGACCGCGCGCTCGTCGAACCGGCGCAGCCGCACCGACGAGCCCGGCGGCAGGGCCAGGCCGCTGTCCTGGCCGAACTGGATCACCAGCCGCCCCGCGCCGGTGCGCAGCTGCGCGCCCTCGACGATGGCGCTCGCGAAGAGGGCCTCGAGGTCCACGTCGGAGCGCGGCCGCGCACCGTCGACGGAGACCGCGCCGCTCGCGAACGTGACCACGCCGCGCAGGGGCGCGCTGGCCACCGCCGTCGCCGCGGCCGCGGCGGCGGGCGAGACCGGCGCCGCCGGCGTCGCCGAGGGCACCGGTGCCTGGCCCGCGGCTGGCGCAGCCGGCGCGCGCGCCATCGGCGACGGCGCGGGCGCCGCGCTCGACCAGTCGTCCTGCGCCGACCACACCGTCAGGGCGAACCCCGCGGCGGCGGCGAGGCCGAGCGCGCTCAGCGCGGCGAGCAGCGGCGGCTGGCGCCACCAGCTCTCCTGGCCCTCGCGCAGCGCGCGGTGGCGCGCCGACGAGGTCGACCAGTAGACCCGCACCCCGATGTGGTCCCAGCCCAGATCCGGCGCCGGCTGCTCCGCGATGTCGGTCATCGCGAGCCGCGCGCGCTGCAGCCGCTCGCGCGCATCGGCGCAGCGCTCGCAGCTCGCCACGTGGCGCTCGACGCGTGCTCTCTCGCGCCCGCTCGTCCGGCCGGAGATCGCGTCGGCCAGCCTGTGAGGGGCGATGTGAAGTCCCCGGCTCATTCCCCGCCTTCCCCCGTCTCATGTGACCCCGTCTGCGCCTGCGTCGTCGCCGTGCCCGTGTTGGTTCTCGTCTGGGTCGTTCTCGTCCGGGCCGCGCCGGTCGGCGTCGTGGGCATCGGGTCCAGCTCTCGGTCCAGCGCGCTGCCTTCTTCACCGTCGACCAGCAGCCGGTAGAACTCGCGGCGCGCGTAGAACAGGCGCGTGCGCACGGTGACCGGATGCGCGTCGACGATGTAAGCGATCTCCTTCAGGTCCAGTCCTTCGATCTCGTGCAGGTAGAGGACGATCCGCTTCTTGGCCGGCATCGCCTCGAGCGCGCGGTACACGCGCTCGCGATCCTCCTGCTGGCGCAGCGCCTGCTCGGGGCTCTGCAGCGGGCTCTCCACCGCGTCGGCGACCGGATTCGCCATCGGCACCGCGGGCGGTCGCCGCGTCTTGCTCCTGATGCGGCCGAGCGCGACGTTCACGCAGATGCGGTACAGCCAGGTCGACAGCCGGGCCTCGCCGCGGAAGCGGGCCAGCCCGCGGAAGGCGATGACGAACACGTCCTGCACCAGGTCGTCCAGATCGATGCGCTGACCGAGCACCCGGTAGAGGTTGGCGGCGACCTGGCGGCGGAACCGGCGGTAGAACAGGTCCTGCGCCTCGCGTTCACCGGCCTGGCAGCGCCGAACGAGCTCCGCCTCGTCAGCGAGCTCCTGGGCCCCCTGCTGACTCGGCGTCTCGCCGCTACCGGTCTTTCGCCCCACTGGATACAAGGATAGTGCTTTCCTCCTGGAAGCGTCAGTTGGCCGTGCGGGGACAGGTGTTCATTGTCGCGCCCCGCCAGGAGGTTCAACGCCGCGCAGCTCCTGGCCCCGGAGGGGGGACCCACATCGCGATCACCCCTGGCGGTGCAGACACTTTCGTGACGGACGACGGGCGGCGGGCGGGCGAGCTTGCCATGGCAGGGCGGGCGAAGGCGCAACCGACGCGGCGTTCCCTGGTCGACGACGCGCGGGCCGCGCGACGGAGTCGGGCGCCACAGCGCCGATCAGGTGACGGCCTGAACCGGTCGCCGCTCTGGCTAGCGGCCGCCGTCGGAGCCGCTCGCGTCCTTCGCGCCCTGGCCCGCGGCGTCGTCGTTGCCGTCGTCGGAGCCGGAGCCAGGACCCGGACCCGGGCCCGATCCCTGGCCCGATCCCTCGGGCCGCGCGCTGAGGCGGGCCATCACGTCGGCGACGAGCTGTCCCAGGCGGCGCGGCCCGACGACGAGCACCACGCGCACCTCGCTCCCGCTCAGCTTCACCTGCGTGCCGGCCACGGTGCGGGCCAGGCCGAGGCGGCGGGTCGCGGCGTTGCGCGCCAGCCGGTCGCGCACCCGCGTCACCGCCTGGGCCAGCTCCCTGGCCTCGCCCGCGCCGTCGCCGCCGAGCAGCGCGACCGCCGCCAGGTCGTCGGCCACGTCGCCCCACAGCGACAGCCAGGCGGGCATCGCGTCCAGCTCGAGGCGGCGCGCCACCGACAGCCGGGCCTCGAAGCCGAGCCGCGCGGCCATGCGCAGCGATGCCCCCTCGGCGCGCTCCGGCATGGCCAGGGCCCGCACGCGCAGGAGCGCCCGGTCGCCGGCGAGCGGCGGCTTCGCTCCGGCCCGCACCAGGTCGACCTGGTCGAGCAGCGCAGGCGGCCCGATCGCCACCAGGTGCGGCTCGAGCACGCGCGCGCCGGCCACCCGCTCGACGCCGGGGCCGGCCGCGAACACGATCTGCCCCGCCTGCGCCTCGCCCACCCGGTAGGAGCAGAAGACCAGCAGGTCGGCCGCCGCCATCAGGTCGGGGCGCGCCAGCTCGCTCGCCGTCACCGCGCGCACCAGCGGGCCGACCGCGGCGTTGCCGCGCAGCCGCGCGAGATCGATCTCCAGCACCGCCTCGGCCCCCGACGGCGCGAGGGTCAGGATGCGATCGCCGGCGGTGGCGCGCCGCGACGGCACCGGCAGCTCGGGCGGCGCGGGCGCCGCCTTGCTGTGGCCGCAGCCCGCGGCGGAGGCCGCCGCAGCGAGCGCCGCCGCCGCCACGGCCGCGATCGGAAGCCGACCCCGCGCTGCGGGGGGGCGCGCGCCGATCATCCGGCGAGCACGGCGGCCATGGCATCGACCGCGCGCGCGATGTCGGGCGCGGACGCGATCGACACGCGCAGGTGCCGCGGCAGGCCCCAGGCCGCCATGGGACGCGTGATGACCCCGCGCTCGAGCAGGCCCTGGTAGACGCCGTCGGCCTCGCGACCCACATCGACCAGCACGAAGTTGGCGAGCGACGGCAGCACGGTCAGCCCGAGCCCCGAGAAGCCGCGGGTCAGCGCCGCCACGCCGCTGGCCGCCGCCTCGAGGCTGCGCGCCACGTGCTCCCGGTCGTCGAGCGCGGCCAGCGCCGCCACCTGCGCCACGCTGGTGACGTTGAAGGGGCGGCGGGTCTGGTCGAGCCGCCGGGCGGCGCGGCGGTCGCAGATGGCGTAGCCGATGCGCAGGCCGGCCATGCCGTGGATCTTGGAGAAGGTGCGCAGCGCGACGACGGCGGGTCGCTCCGCCCGGTAGGGCTCGATGGCCGGGTAGTCGGGATCGAGCCCGGCCGCGTACTCGTGATAGGCCTCGTCGACCACGACCAGCGCGCGCGCCGGGGCGCGCTCGAGGACCTCCTCCAGCTCCGCGCGCGTGAGGTGCGAGCCGGTCGGGTTGTTCGGGTTGGCCACGAACACGAGGCGCGTGCGCGGGCCGAACCCGGCGCACAGCGCGTCGACGTCGCAGCGCAGCTCGCGGGTGACCGGCGTCTCGACGACGTCGACCCCGTGCGTGCGCGCGGCCAGCGCGTAGCTGATGAACGCGTGGCGGTGGGTGACGACCTCGTCGCGGCCGGGGGCGCAGAAGGTGCGCACCAGGAGATGGATGAGCTCGTTCGAGCCGCCGCCCACCACCAGCTCGTCCATGTCGACGCCGTGGTGCGCGGCCAGGCCCCGGCGCAGCGCGAAGCTGGCGCCGTCCGGGTAGAGGTGCATCTCACCCGCGGCGCGGCGCGCGGCCTCGAGCGCGCGCGGCGACGGACCGAGCGGGTTCTCGTTGGACGCCATCTTGATGGCGCCGGTGATGCCGAGCTCGCGCTCGAGCTGCAGGGCCGGCTTGCCCGGCAGATAGGGCGAGAGCCGCGCGATGTGCTCCGGGACCGCGAAGGGTCCAGGGTCGCCGCTCTTCGCCCCGCCGCCGGGGCTGCGGCGAAGATCGGGCAGTTGGTCTCGATCGCGGGCCATCGGCGCGAAACTCTACTATATTGGACGAGCATGCGCATGCGCAGGGTCGTCGTCGCTGGCGGAGCGCTGGCCGTTCTCTTGCTCCTCTTGCTCCTGCCCGGGCTGGCCTGGGCGGCCGGGACCGAGCAGGCCGCCGAGTTCGAGCACGGCCTCGAGTCGCGCGGCCTGCTCCTCACCTACCTGACCTGCTTCGGGTTCGGGATCATGGCGTCGCTCACGCCGTGCGTCTATCCGATGATCCCCATCGTGGTCGGCGTGTTCGGCGCGCGCGACGACGCGGTGACGCGGCGGCGCGCCTTCGCGCTGGCCACCGCCTACGTGCTCGGCCTGGGCGTGGTGTTCTCCGCGCTCGGCCTCACGTTCGCCTTCATCGGAGAGTCGGGCGATCAGGGCGAGGTGCTGGCCAATCCGTGGATCGTGTGGCCGATCGTCGCGGTCTACGCGGCGCTGGCCGCCTCGATGTTCGGCGCGTTCGAGCTCAACCTGCCCAGCGGGCTGCAGCAGCGCATGGCCCGGGTCGGCGGCAAGGGCTACGGCGGCGCGTTCGCCATGGGCATGGTCGGAGGCTTCACCGCCGCGCCCTGCACCGGTCCGTTCCTGGCCGGGCTCCTGGCCTGGGTCGCGGTCAAGGGCAGTCCGCTCCTGGGCGGGACGATGCTCTTCACCTTCGCGCTCGGGATGGGGGTCCTCTTCTGGGTCATCGCGGCGTCGTCGGTGTCGCTGCCCCGCAGCGGGCGCTGGATGGAGTGGATCAAGAGCATCGGCGGCATCGCGCTCATCGTGGTCGGCATCTACTTCCTGCGCCCGGTCGTGCCCGCGCTGCTGCATCTGGAGATCGAGAGCCGGCTGGTCGCGCTCGCGTGTCTCGCCGCGGTCGCGATCGGCTTCGCGGTCGGCGCCATGCATCTCTCGTTCGGCGGTCCCGCGCGCGACAAGCTGCGCAAGGGGGCCGGCGTGCTGCTGGTGGCCGGCGGCGCGGCCGGGATCATGTTCTGGGCGCTGACCGTCGACCGCAAGCTGCCGTGGCGCACCGACGAGGCTCGCGCCTTCGCCGAGGCCAAGGAGAGCGGCAAGGGAGTGATGATCGACTTCTCGGCCACCTGGTGCAAGCCGTGCGGCAAGCTGGAGACCGACACGTTCGCCGAGCCGCGCGTGTTCGACAGGATCGTCGCCGGCTACGTCCCGCTCAAGTTCGACGTCACCCACGGCACCGACCTCGACGAGGCGCGCCAGCAGAAGTACGGCCAGTCCACCATGCCCGAGGTGATCCTGCTCGACGACGGCGGGCACATCCTGGAGCGGGTGCACGACTTCGTCGGGCCCGACGTGTTCCTCGGCAAGCTGCAGGCGGCGGAGAAGGCGCGCGAGCGGGCCGGCAAGACCGCCGCGGCGCGATGAGCGCGGCGGCGCCGGGGCCCGCCGCGCGCCTCGTCAGTTGATGGCGACGAGCTCGGAGCCGTCGCGGCCGCAGAAGGTGGCGGCGAGATCGTGGCGGCTCCGGCACTGCGGGCAGATCTTGGCCATCACGCCGGTCGGGCCGGACGGCTCGGCGTCGGAGTCGCTGCGGGTCGCCTCGTAGAGCGCGACGGCGATGACCTCCGAGCCGTCGTGCGGGCAGAAGCGGGTGCCCGGCTCGGACGCGCGCCGGCAGGCCGGGCACACGCTGCCGCTGGGACGCGAGTCGAGCTGGCTGAGCGGCACCAGCTGGCGGGCGTCGCGCGGACAGAACTCGAGCAGCGACTCGTACTGGCGCCGGCAGGTCGGGCACGCCATGGTCTCGCTGCGGGCGAGCGCGAGGGCGCCGGATGCGCCGGCGGCAGCGCCGGCCGGCTCCGGGGCCGGGCTGGTCGTGCGCGGCGGGCCCGGGCGTGGGCGCGCCGCCCTCCCCTCGGCCACCGGCCGGCGGCGGATGAGCAGCGCGAACGCGATGAGGAACCCGAGGATGACCAGGAGCAGCCCGATCAGGCACAGCAGCACGACGCGCGCGCTGGGCGAGATGCCGGTCGCCTCCAGGACGACGAGGGGGGTGCGATCCAGGGGCGCAGGTCCGGGCACAGGGACGAACGGAACTCCTCATCGACGCTAGCAAGGTCGCGCTGCTGTGGTCAAAGCCAATCGCGGGGGGCTAGGCTCTCGCCGTGACGGAGCTGGTCATCGGGAGCCGGCGGCCCAGGCGTCAGCGGCGGTTGCGCTCACTCGCGATCGGGGTCGGGCTGGTCGTCCTGGCCGCGGTGGTCTGCTACTTCATCTACGGCGGTGTGGTGCGCTATCCGGAGCCGTCGGGGGAGATGCCCGACGGGCCGCTCAGCGCCGGACCGGCGCCGCACGGGGCGAGCGGCGAGTGGGCGCTGTTCTGGGGCGGCGAGTGCTCTCTGTCGTACATGGGCCGCCTCGCCGTCCTGCGCGTGGTCGGCAAGCCGCACACCGTCGGTGCGTGCCAGGGCCGGCTGCTCGGGCGCGCGGTGACAGAGGCGACGGCGCCGCTCGCCGCCGCCATCGGCGCGGCGGTGCCCGACACCGGCATCCTCGGCGAGGCGCGGCGCGGGCCGCGGCTGCGCTGGCGCCTGCGGCTCCTGGCCGACAGCTTGCCTGCGGCGCAGCTCGAGGAGATCGCCGGGGTGGTGCACGGCGCCCTGCGCGCCGAGGGCGTCGAGGGCGGCGCTCCGGGGTTCGAGACGCTGGTGCGGACGCAGGCGGCGCTCGACGTCGGCGCGCCGGCCGGCGCATCGCCCGGCGTGGGCTACGGCGTGGTGGCGCGATCGCTGTCGTTCGCGCTGACCGGTGCGAGCGCGGCGCCGGCGCCGCCCGCGCCGCATGCGGGGAACCGGGCGCGGTCGGGATCCGGTGCGGGCACCGGTGCGGGCGCGAGGGCCGGATCGGGATCGGCGGCGCGATCGAGATCGGAATCGGGGACCGGATCCGGATCGGCGTCGGGGACCGATGGCAGCGCGGGCGCGGGCGCGGCCGCGGCCGCGGCGCCGGGTGCGGGCTCGTCGCCGGAGCCGGGATCGGGCGCCCGGCTGCTGGTCGGACGCAGCTTCTCGCTGCTGGGCGCGGAGGATGGCGGGGAGCGCGCGGCCGGCGTCCCGCTGGTGTCGATCGTCAGGCCGGAGGGATCGATCCCCTACGCCAGCGTGGGGTGGCCGGGGCTGGTCGGCGTGGTCACCGGCGTCAACGCGCAGGGCATCGCGGTGCTGGTTCATCCCGAGGCGGGGAGCGACGTGCGCATGACCCGCGTGGCGCAGCCGGTCGCGCTGCTGGCCCGCAGCATGCTGGAGCACGCGCACACCCTCGACGAGGCGGTCCGCATGGTGGAGCAGACCACGCCGCTGGGGGCAGCCGGCTTCCTCGTCGTCGACGGCAGGCGGCGGCGGCTGGCCTGGATCGAGCGCAGCCCGGGGCGCATCCGCGTGGTGCGCGACGCATCGCCGGCGGTCGAGGGCGATCTCTTCACCACCGAGCCGTTCGCGTCCGACGCAGGCGGCGAGCGCGCCCGCCGCCTGCGCGCCTCGGCCGAGCGCGTCGCGCGCGCGACCGAGCTGGTCCGCCGCGCGCCGCCGGGCGGCGTCGAGCAGGCGATCGCCGTGCTGCGCGATCAGGCGCGGCCCGAGGGCGCGCCGCTCCCGCTCGGCCACCGCGCGGCCATCGACGATCCGGAGGCGGCGCACACCGCGGTCATCGATCCGGTGGAGATGGTGCTGTGGGTCGCCGACAGCCCCGGCGCCGGCGGCCGCTTTCGCGCCTTCGACCTCCGCCGCGAGCTGCGCGGCGAGCCGCCGCGCGCACAGCCGCCGGCCGACGTGCCGGCCGACGCGCAGCGCGATCCGACCGCCGCGCTCGATGTCGTCGCCGCCCGCCGCGATCTGCGCGCAGCCCGCATCGCGCGTGTCGCCGGCGACATCGCGCGCGCGCGCGAGCTGTGCGCCCGCGCCCTGGTCCGCCGGCCCGATCTGCCCGAGGCGCTGCGCGTGGCCGGCGACCTCGCCGCCGCCGCCGGCGATGTGGCGGCCGCTCGGCAGCTCTACAGCCGCGCCCTCGACGTCGGCGTCGACGGCCCCGACGGCGAGGAGGCCCTGCGCGCCGCGCTGCACGACGGGCCGGCGAAGGGAACGGCGGCCGCGCCGACCGGGTCGCGCTGACCTGGAAGCGAGGCGTCCGGCCGGGCGCGGGCGGAGAGAGGGATCGCGCGCCTCGATCGCGACCAACCCTCGATCGCGGCCACGTCGCGATCCGATCCCCCAGCGCGACTGATTCAGGTCCCCCCAGCTCGTCTCGCTCCGAGGCGATCAGCAGCGCATCCACCGCTCCACGCCGCGCACGAACGCCGGGGCGATGCGACCGATGGGCCCATCGCGCGACGGACTCAGATCCGCCCCAGCTCCTCTCGCTCCGAGGCGGTCAGCAGCGCATCCAGGTCCAGCACCATCAGCACGCGGTCGTTCCACCGCACCACGCCGCTCACGAACGCCGGGGCGATGCGGCTGTCGGCCAGGTTGGGGGGCGGCTGGATCAGCTCGGCGGGGATGCGCTCCACGCCGCTCACGTCGTCCACGACCAGCGCCACCGACGCCCCGTGCAGCGGCGCGACGATGTACTTGCCCTGCTCGCGGTCGGCGGGCGGCCCGTCGGTGAACCGCTTGCGCAGGTCCACGACCGGCAGGAAGCGGCCGCGCAGCTCGATGAGCCCCTCGACGAACCGCGGCGCCGCCGGCAGCGGGGTCACCGGGACGGGGCGCAGCACCTCCGCGATGGAGAGGACGTCGACCGCGCACTCGCGGCCGCTCACCCGGAAGCACGCCATCTGCCGCGAAGCCACCGCGTGATCCTATCCGGAATCGCGGGCCACGGCGGCTGCCCGTCCCCCTTTCGGCCGCGCGCATCCGTGTCCCATACTCGGGGCCATGTCGTCGCTGCGAGCGCGCGGGTTGCCGCTCATGCTGGTCTTCCTGGCGGCCTGCCCCACGCGGACGCGCCGGGTCGGCGTGGTCGCGGGTCCGCCCGAGCCGCCGGCCGTGACGGTGCGCCCGCTCGAGGCAGCGGACCTGGCGCGCGATCCGCGGCGCAGCCTGGTCCTGGGCGCCGGCGGCCCGGGCCGGGCGCGCCCGGTGCGCCTGGTCGGCCGCCCGCACTGGCTGGCGGTGGCCGCGCCTCTGGCGGACGACGAGCAGTCCGCCGGCTGGGACAGCTTCTGGCTCATCGCCCGGCCCCGGCGACTGGTGCCGATCAAGCCGCCCACCCGGCAGCCGAGCCAGGGCCAGAAATCGGGCCCCGGCGCCGTGCCCGACCCGAGCCGGAGCGCGGCGGACGGCGGACCGGCCGGGCCCCCGCCGCCGCCGCCCGAGCCCCCGACCGGCCCGGCTCTGGCAGGCGACGAGTGGAAGCGCGCCCTGTGGATCGCCGACCTGTCCGCGACGCGGGCGGTCGGCCTGAGCCCGCTCGACGTCGACTTCAGCGCGGTCTCACGCGGCGCGCAGGTCCATCCGCCCGGCGCGGCGTCCCTCGCCGTGGCGGCGCTCGCGGCGCTGACCGGCGCGAGCCTCGACTCCTCCGCGGTCGTGATCGCCGAGCTCGAGCCGGACGCGTCGCTCGGGCCGGTCGACGACCCGGTGCGCCAGGTGCAGGACGCGCTGCGCCGCGGCGCGCGCCGCCTGGTCCTGCCCTACGGCGGCGCCTCGATCACGCCGGCCGGCTCCGACGCGCCGGTCGATCTCATCCGCCTGAGCCGCGAGGCCGGCGCAGAGGCGTGGATGGCCCCGGATCTGGGCCGGGCCTATCGCTCCCTCACCGGCGCGCCCCTGCCCGAGCCGGAGCCGGCGGCGGTGCGCGATCTGGCGCTGGCGCGCGACGAGCGCGGCGCGCTCGACACCGGGTACCACCGCGCGCTCGAGCGCATCGCCGACACCTGGCCGCACCTGCTCGAGCAGCAGAACCGCGCGCGCATGGCGCCGCCCCTGGCCGCGCTGGTGGCCGCCGCCGAGAGCGGCGCGCGGCGCGCCGAGAGGTGGCGCGCAGCCGGCGACCGCGCGGCCGCCTACGTGCGCCTCACCGAGGCGGCGGCGCTGGCCGACGCGGCGGCGCGCCTCGACCAGATCCTGCGCCTGGTGGCCGACGGCGAGCTGGACCGCGCGCGCGCCGAGGTGGACGCCGCCCGCGCCCCGCCCGAGGCGGCCCGCATGGTGCCGCCCGGCGACGACCCGCCGACCACGATCGGCGAGCACCTCCGCGCCAGCGGCGTGTTCGCCCTGGCCGCGACCAGCTGGGCGTGGAGCGAGGAGGCGGCCGCCCGCGGCAAGCGCGCGCGCGCCGCTCTCGCCTCGCTGGCCGGCGCCGACCGCGCCCGCCTCGCCGATCCGGCCACCGCGCGCAAGGTGGCCGAGGCGGTCGCCCCGCTCCTGATCGCCAGCGCGCGCGCCCGGCTCGAGGCCGATCTCGCGCTCGACCGCGGCGCGCTCGACCCCGGCGGCGGCCCCGGCTTCACCGCCGACGCGGACCACCTGCGCCAGCTCGCCGCCGCCGACGCATCGGCCGCCGCCGCCGCGGTCGCGGACCTGGGCGCGCTGGCCGGCGGCGCGACGGGCGCCGACGCGCGCTCCGCCCGGCGCGCATCCGACGAGGAGGCGGCGCCCGACGACGCCCCCGAGGCGGTGGCGGCCCGCCGCATCCTGGCGCTGGTCGGCGACGACGGCGACCTCGCGCGCGGGTCGGGCCGCGCGGTGGTCGCGGCCGAGCGCTCGCCGCTCCTGGCCCTGGCCGTCGCCCGCCGCGCCTTCGAGGGTGCCGGTGCCGCGCTGGCCCGCGCCCGCCGCCTGCGCCCGGAGCTCGATCCGTGGACCGGCCAGGTGAGCGTCGTGGGTCGGCCCGGGCGGCTGCGCCTCGCGCTGAGCCTGGCCGCGGGGGCGGCTCGCCAGCAGGCGACGGCCGCGCGCGTGGCCATCGGCTCGATCCCGGTCGGCGCGCGCCTCGCGTTCGAGGCCGCGCAGGACCTGTCCCGCGGCGATCGCCTCGAGCGCGTGAAGGCGGTCGAGCTCTACCAGGCCGCCTCGGCCGAGTGCCGGCTGGCGATCTTGCTGGCGCTCAGCGAGAAGGCGGCAGCTCGGACGTCCGGGGCCGGATCCGCGACCGCGCGTGCAGGATGTCCGCCATCTCCTTCTGCGCGCTCGGCGTGTCGATGATCGCGACCCGGTCCTCGTCGCCGGTCACGCCGCTCTCCTCGATCCACATCTCCAGCGCGCGCCGCGCCGCGACCAGGCCGGTCGCGCGCCCGGGCGGCTGAAGCGCGAAGTCGTGGATGCCCGCCCGCCGCATCACGTGGCGGATACGCCGCACGTGGCCGCGGAACACGTCGTCGCCGAACGGGTTGGCGGTGCCCAGCCCGAACAGGATGAGCCGCTCGTACGGCAGCCGCCGGCCCGGCGGCATGAGCAGCGTCTCCCCTCGCTCGCCGCGCATGCGGCCCTGCTTGATGAGGCGAGACAGCCGGCCGCACAGCCGCCAGTCGACCAGGCCGGCCGCGCCGCGCAGCGGTCGTTCGTCGCGGAAGAAGGTCAGGACCAGCGCATCGCCGCCCGAGTCCTCCCACTTGCCGAGCTCGCAGCTCAGGAACTGGACCGTCATGTCACGGCTCCTCCCCCGCCTCGCCGGCCCCCGCCTCGCCGGCCGCTACCTCGCCGGCGCCCGCGTCGCCGGGCTCCTCGTCGTCCACGCCGGGGCGGCGCAGCTGGTGCGCGATGCGGTCGAGGATGCCGTTGACGAACGCGGGCGAGTCGGCGGTGCCGAAGCGCTTGGCCAGCTCGACCGCCTCGTTGATCACGACCTTGACCGGCACGTCGGGTGAGTGGCGAAGCTCGCAGGTGGCCAGCCGCAGGATGTTGCGGTCGACCCGCGACATGCGGTCGAGGCGCCAGTTGCGCGACGCGCTCTGGATGGCGTCGTCGATCTCGGCCAGGCGCTCGCGCGTGGTGGCCACCAGGCGACCCGCGAACTCGAGCGACGGCGCGTCCAGCTCGAGCTGGAACATCTGCCAGTACTCGGCCACCGCGTGGGTCGGCCCGCCGCCCTCGTTGATGTCGAGGGCGTAGAGGACCTGCAGCCCGTACGCGCGCCCCCGCCTGCGGATCCCGGCGGCCATCTCATCCGTCGAGGGTGCGCAGGAGGCCCACCATCTCGATCGCGGCCAGCGCCGCGTCGAAGCCCTTGTTGCCGGCCTTGGTCCCGGCCCGCTCGATCGCCTGCTCGATCGTGTCGGTGGTGAGCACGCCGAAGGTGACCGGGATCGGCGAGGTCCGGGCCACGTCGGCCACGCCGCTGGCGACCGCCGCGGCGACGTGCTCGAAGTGCGGCGTCGCGCCTCTGATGACCGCGCCCACGCACACGACCGCGTCGTGCTTGTCGCTGCCGCTGCGGGTTGCGACCCGGCGCAGGAGCTGCGGGATCTCGAACGAGCCGGGCACCCAGTAGACCGTCACGTCCTCCTCCCGCCCTCCCGTGCGGATCACCGCGTCGATCGCGCCCTTGACCAGCGACTCGACGATGAAGCCGTTGAAGCGGCCGGCCACGATCGCGACGCGCAGGCCGCGGCTGGACAGCTGACCGTGGACTTCCTTCGCCATCTCTACACCCCTTCGTCGCCGCGGCCGCGCGGTCCGCGCCGACCGGACAGCGCCATCAGGCGGCCCCTGGCCTCGTCGGCCGCGGACAGCTGGCCGTCCGGCTGATCGATCGGCACTCGCTCGATGACCTCGATCCCGAAGCCCTCGATGCCGACGATCTTGCGGTCGGTGTTGCTGAGCAGCCGGATGCGGCGGCAGCCCAGGTCGGCCAGCACCTGCGCGCCGAGCCCGAAGTCGCGCAGCGCCTCGCTGGTATCGCCGCGGATGCTGGTGACCT
>DATFRY010000099.1:0-9291 GCA_035262925.1 Kofleriaceae bacterium
CCAGTTCCACACTAGGCACGTGCCACGACCGTGGCAAGAGGTTTTTTGCGCGGTCTTTGGGGGTAAGGTTCTCGCGGTGATCCGGGTCGATGATCTGGTGAAAACGTTCCGCGTGCACCGGCGACAGCCAGGCATGCGAGCGGCGCTTCGATCGATCTTCAAGCGCACCTACGAGACCGTCCGCGCCGTCGGTGGCGTGTCGTTCCGGATAGATCGCGGCGAGCGTGTCGGCTTCCTCGGACCCAACGGCGCGGGCAAGACGACCACGCTCAAGGTGCTATCCGGACTCCTGCACCCGACCTCCGGATCGGTCGTGGTGAACGGCTTCGAGCCGCGCCGGCGCGAGGCCGCATTCCTGAAGGGCATCACGCTGGTCATGGGTCAGAAGAACCAGCTCATCTGGGACCTGCCCGCGGCCGAGACCTACGCCCTCAACCGCGCGCTGTTCGACGTGCCGCGGGCCGACTTCGACGCCACGATGCGCGAGCTCGCGGACCTCCTCGACCTCGAGAACCTGTCGACCAAGCCGTCGCGTCAGCTCTCGCTGGGCGAGCGCATGAAGTGCGAGCTCGCCGCCGCGCTCCTGCACCGCCCGTCCACCCTGTTCCTCGACGAGCCGACCATCGGGCTCGACGTGTCGATGCAGGTCGCCATCCGCGAGTTCATCCGCTCCTACAACCAGCGCTACGAGGCCACCGTCCTCTTGACCTCGCACTACATGCAGGACGTCACCGCGCTGTGCCCGCGCGTCATCGTCATCGACAAGGGCCAGCTCATCTACGACGGCGATCTGCGCGCGCTGGTCAGGAAGATGCACCCGAGCAAGCTGGTGTCGTTCACGCTGTCGGGCCCGATCGCGCCCGACCAGCTCGAGCGCATGGGCGAGGTGGTGAGCTCGGAGGGCGGCCGCGTCGTGCTGCGCGTGCCGCAGAACCGGCTGCGCGACGTCGTGAGCCACTCGCTGGCCGCGCTGCCGCTGGTCGACCTCAGCATCGAGGACCCGCCGGTCGAGGACATCATGCGCCAGCTGTTCCGCCGCGACGCCGGACCCGGCGGCGAGGACCACGAGAGCGCGGCCGGCGGGCCTCTCGGCTGATGGCCCGGCCGCCGACGGCGGCGAGCGCCGCGCCGATCGCCCTGTCGCCGTGGCGCGCCGCCCTGCGCGCCACGCCCACGCTGCTGCGCGTCGGCGTGGCCGAGACGGTGGCCTACCGCGTGGAGTTCGTGATCTGGATGCTCACGACCACGCTGCCGCTCATCATGCTGGGCCTGTGGACCAGCGTGGCGGCGGAGGCGCCGTTCGCGCGCTTCGGCCAGCGCGAGTTCATCGCCTACTACGTGGCCGCGCTGATCGTGCGCAACCTGACCGGCTCGTGGGTGGTGTGGCAGCTCAACGAGGAGATCCGGCGCGGCCAGCTCAGCTTCCGGCTGCTCCGGCCGGTGCACCCGTTCGTGACCTACGCGGCCACCCACGTCTCGTCGGTGCCGCTGCGCTCGCTGGTGGCCATCCCCTTCGCGCTCATCCTGCTGGTCACCAGCGCGCGCGACATCATCATCACCGATCCGGTCATGCTGCTCATCTTGATCGCGGCGCTCCTCGGCGCGTGGCTCCTCACCTTCTTCGTCCTCATCATGATCGGGTCGGCCGCGCTGTTCATGGACAAGTCGGTGGCGGTGTTCGACGCCTACCTGGGCGTCTTCGCCGTGCTGTCGGGCTACCTGGTGCCGCTCGCGCTCCTGCCCGGCTGGGCGCGGGCGATCGCCGGCTGGGCGCCGTTCCGCTACATGCTGGCGTTTCCGGTCGAGCTGGCGATCGGCTTCTACGACTCGCGGGCGGCGGCGCTGCGCGATCTGGCCCTCCAGTGGGCCTGGGTCGCCGTGGTCATCGGGCTGGCCCTGGCGGTGTGGCGCGCCGGCATCCGCCGCTACGAGGCGTTCGGGAGCTGAGCCGATGAACCGCGCCCTGCGCTATGCGGGTCTCCTCGGCGTCCAGGTCCGCGCGTCGGCGGTCACGTCGATGCAGTACCGGATCGACTTCGTCGTCGAGGGCGCGATCTCGCTCTACTGGCTTGCCTGGAACCTGGTGCCGCTCCTCATCCTCTACGGCCAGCGCGACACGGTGGCCGGCTGGGACTTCCCGTCGGCGCTGGTCGTCATCGCCTGGTTCACGGTCCTGCGCGGCGTGCTCGACGGCGCGATCAACCCGTCGCTGGTCGGCGTGGTCGAGAAGATCCGCACGGGCGAGTTCGATTACCTCCTGCTCAAGCCCGCCGACGCGCAGTTCCTGGTGTCGACGGTGAAGTTCGAGCCGTGGAAGGTGCTCGACATCGTCGGCGGCCTCGGCCTGGCGGTCGCGGCCTTCGTCATGCTCGGCCGCGCGCCGCCGCTGGCCGACGTGGGGCTGGCGCTCGTCCTGCTCCTGGCCGGCGCCCTGGTCCTCTACTCGCTGTGGATCCTCATCATCAGCGCGTCGTTCTGGGTCATCCGGCTCGACAACCTGGTCTACCTGTTCATGGCCGTGTTCGACGCCGCGCGCTGGCCGATCGCGGTGTTTCGCGGCTTCTGGCGCGTGCTGTTCACGCTCGTCATCCCGCTCGCGCTCATGACCTCGTTCCCGGCCATGGCGATCCTCGGCACGCTCGAGGGCAAGACCGCGCTCGCCGGCGTCGGCGGCGCGCTGGTGTTCGCGGCCGTCGCCCGCGCGCTGTGGCGGGCGGCGATCCGCAACTACACGTCGGCGTCCAGCTGATCGCCGGCCAGCTCCAGGAGGGTGTAGATGAGCGCCTGGGCGCGCGGGACCATCGTCGACAGCTCGATGTACTCGTCGTGGGTGTGGAAGCCCGCGCCGCGCGGACCGAGCGCGTCGATGGCAGGCACGCCGATCGCGGCCAACGTGTTGGCGTCGGAGCCGCCGCCGACCAGCCCGCACTCGCCGCTGCCCAGGCCGAAGCGGCGGGCGTTCTCGCCGTACAGGCGGCACAGCGCCGCCGAGGCGTCGGTGCGCTCGAGCGGCGGACGGCGCACGCCGCCCTCGAGGGAGAAGGTGACCCCGGTCTCGCTCGCCACCGCGCGCGCCGCCCGATCGATGGCCGCGACCAGGTCGTTGCCGTCCACCGCGTGCACGAAGCGGATGTCGACCCCGCACTCCGCGCGCGCCGGGACCGTGTTCTTGGCCTCGCCGCCGGCGACCACGCCGACGTTGATCGTGACGCCGCGGTCGTAGTCGGTGAGCGCCTGCAGGCGATCGATGAGGCGAGCCAGGCCCCAGATGGCGTTGACGCCGTCGGCGTGGGCGTTGCCGGCGTGGGCGGCGCGCCCGCGTGCGACCACCTTGAGGCCGCCGGTGCCCTTGCGCCGGGTCACCACCGAGTCGTCGCGCCGTCCCGACTCGAAGACCAGGCCGGCGCGGGCGCCGCGCGCCAGGTCCTCGATGAGCGGGCGCGAGCCGGGCGAGCCGATCTCCTCGTCGGACACGCTGATGAGCGCGAGCGGCAGTCGCTCGAGCCCGCCGGCCGCGGCCAGCGCGAGGAGCGCGGTGCGCACCACCAGGATGCCGCCCTTCATGTCGAGCGCGCCCGGTCCGCGCACGCGGTCGCCGTCTCGCTCGAAGCTCTCGAAGCTGCCGGGCGGGAACACCGTGTCGTGGTGGCCGACCAGGACCACGCGCCGCTCGGGCGCCCGCTCCCACGCGGCGGTGCGCCAGACGACGTGATCGCCGTGGCCGTCGCCGGGGTGGCGGGTGAAGGCGAGGCCCAGCTCGGCGAAGTCTTCGGCGAGCGCGTCGGCCATGCGGTTGGCGCCGGGCACGTTGCCGGTGAACGAGTTGATGCGCACCCAGCGCTCGAGGACGGGGAGGAGTCCGCTCTCCGACTCTGCCGCAGCGGCGCACGCGCGTCGGGCCGTGTCGTTCATGCCCGCAGTATAGGACCGCCCGCGGCGGGCTGCTAAGCTGGGGCGAGCCACTGGGCGAAAGAAGGCCAGAGGGCACCAGAGGAGCGAGAGAGTCATGGCAAAGAGGTTCAAGGCCGCCATCATCGGCGGAAGCGGCTACGGGGCCGCGGAGATGCTGCGGCGGCTGCTCATCCACCCGGAGGTGGAGGTGGTGCGGGTCGCGTCGATCGACATGGTGGGCGAGCCGGTGTGGGCCGCGCATCCCCACCTGACCGGGCGCAGCGACCTGCGCTTCGAGGACATCTCGCCGCGCGAGGCGGCGACCGGGTGCGACGTGGCGCTGCTGGCGCTGCCCCACAAGGTGACCGCGGCGAAGGTCCCCGAGCTGGTCGAGCTGGGCGTGAAGATCGTCGACATGTCGGGCGACTTCCGGCTGCGCAGCGCCGGGTCGTACAAGGCGTTCTACGGCGCGACCCACCCGGTGCCCGAGCTGCTCGGCCAGTTCGTCTACGGCCTGCCCGAGCTCAACCGCGAGCGCATCCGCGCGGCCCGCTGGGTCGCCTCGCCCGGCTGCTTCGCCACCGCGACCGAGCTGGCGCTCATGCCGCTGGCCCGCGGCGGGCTCCTGCGCGGCCCGGGCGCGGTCGTGCACATCACGGCGATCACCGGTTCGTCCGGGTCGGGGGCCGCGCCGTCGGCCGGCACCCATCACCCGGTGCGGGCGGTCAACCTGCGCACCTACAAGCCGCTGGTCCACCAGCACACGCCGGAGATCGAGGAGACCCTGTCCGACGCCGGCGCGCCCGAGCTCGAGCTCCGCTTCGTGCCGGTCTCGGCGCCGCTCAGCCGCGGCATCTTCGTCAGCGCGTTCGTCGAGCTCGGCGCCGAGGTCGACGAGGCGCGCATCGCGGCGCTGTTCGACGAGAGCTACGCGCGCGAGCCGTTCGTGCGCCGCCCGCCCGGGCGACTGCCGGAGGTGGCGGCGGTGTCGGGATCCAACTACGTCGAGGTCGGCTTCGCGCTCGGCCCGGCGGTCGGCGGCCGGCGCACGCTGGCCCTGTTCTCGGCCATCGACAACCTCATCAAGGGCGGAGCCGGCCAGGCCATCCAGAACATGAACCTCGTGCTCGGCCTGGACGAGCGCCTCTCGCTCGAGGACCCGGGGAGCTGGCCGTGAGCGCCGCGGCACCGGCGGCGGCGACGGCGCGCCAGCTGGTGGTCAAGATCGGCGGCGAGATCGTCGGCGGCAGCGGGCTGCGCGCGGTGGCCGACGACGTGGCGACCCTGGCGACGCGCGGCGAGCGCGTGTTCATGGTCCACGGCGGCGGTCCGCAGGCGACCGCGCTGCAGCGCGCGCTGGGCCAGGAGCCCAGAGTGGTGGCAGGCCGACGCATCACCGATCAGGCGGCGCTCGACGTCATGAAGATGATCGTGGCCGGCCAGGTCAACGTCGACCTGTGCGCCGCGCTGGTGGCGGCCGGGGCGCGGCCGGTGGGCCTGCACGGGGCCAGCTCGCTGGTCATCGAGGCGGTGCGGCGGCCGCCGCGCGTGGTCTCGGGGGGAGGCGCCGAGCCGATCGACTTCGGTCTGGTCGGCGACGTGGTCGGCTTTCGCCGCGAGCTGCTCGACCTGCTCGCCGCCGCCGGCTACGTGCCGGTGCTCGCCTGCCTGGGCGCCGACGTCGGCGGCCAGGTGCTGAACATCAACGCCGACATCATCGCCAACCAGCTGGCGCAGGCGATGGGCGTCGACCACCTGGTGCTGGTGACCGGAGCGCCGGGCGTGCTGCGCGACATCGACGACCCGACCTCGCGCATCCCGCTGCTCACCGCCGCCCAGGCGCGGGCGGCGGTCAGCGAGGGGATCGTGCGCGGCGGCATGATCCCGAAGCTGGAGGAGTCGCTCGCGGTGCTCGACACCGGGCGCGTGGGGTCGATCCACATCGTCGGCGACCTGGCGGCCGGCGACCTCCTGCGCGCGATCGATCAGCCGGGCTCGATCGGCACCACGCTGGCGCGCGGCTGACCGCGCATCCGGTAGAGGAGGAGCGCGAGGGCCAGGGCGTTGAGCCAGGCCGCGCCGGCCAGGAGCGCGCCGAGGCGCAGGCCGGGCGTGCGGTAGACGAAGCGCAGCCGGTGCAGGCCGGGGCCGATCGCGACCGCGCGGGCGACCAGGTCGGCGGTGAGGATCGGCGCCGGCGCGCCGTCGAGCTCGGCGGTCCATCCCGGCGCTGCGCGGTCGAGCAGCACCGCGTAGCCGCCGGTCGTCGAGCGGCAGGTGAGCTCGACGTCCTCGGGGCGCGCCGACGCGATGGCGCATGGGAGCGCGGGCTCGGGCCCGGCGCGCGGCGCGGGCGACGGCGGCCCGGCCCCGAGGAGCCGCACCTGGGCCAGCGCGAGCGAGCCGCGCTGATCCGACGCGGCGGGAAACAGCTGGCGCGCGAGCTGCTCCTGGTCGGCGTGCCAGGTCCAGCGCGGGGCGACGAACGCGCGCGGCCGGCGCTGCCGGTTCTCGACCAGGACGCGGTCGCCGCCCGGCGAGCGGCCCGCGATCGGCATCGCCGCGGGGGCGGCGGCCCCGGCTGGAAAGACCGCGTACTCGACGTCGTAGAGGTCGAGCAGGCGCTCGGCGGCGCCGGCGAGCGACAGCCGCCAGATCCGCGACAGCAGCGGATCGCGATCGCGGTCGCGGCCGGGGACGTACGCGAAGCCGAAGCGCGCGCCGGTGTCGGGCGGCGCGTCGGCGTCGTCGCGGTACGGCTGGTCGGGCCAGGCGATCCTGGGGCGCACCGGCGCGTCGCCCTTCGCCGCCGCGGCCAGGAGCGCCGGCGGCCGCTCGATGCGATCGCGCGCCTCGAGCGGCGTGCGCCAGGCGCGCACCGCGAGCGGCCCGACGATGGCGGTGGCCAGGAGCGCGCCGGCCGCGGCGCGCCAGCGCGCCCACCGCCCCGGCCGCTCGAACACGGCCGCCGCGCGCGCGGCGCCGGCGCCGGCCAGCGCGGCGGCGATGGCCGCGGCCGCGGGCGCGAAGCCGTCCGCCGAGGCGGCGAGGCCGAGCAGCGCGAGCGCCGCGCCGGCGACCGCCAGCCGGCGGACCGGGGCGCCGCCGGCCAGCGCGGCCCACAGCGCCAGCGCCAGGGCCGGAATATCGGCTGGCCGGAAAACTGGCCCGGCGGTGAACCCGCCGGCGCCGAGCCGGCCCGCCGCGGCGGCCGGCAGCCAGGCCGGCGCGCTCAGGAGGAGGCCGGCGGCCAGCGCGGCCGCGAGCGCGAGCCAGGACCGCGCCCGCGCCGGCGCGCGGGCCACGAGCGCGGCCGCCGCCACCGCCGGCGCGGCGAGCGCGGGGCCGACCGCGCCGCCGGCGGCGAGCCAGTGGGCGCCGAAAAGCGCGGCCAGGAGGAGCGCGCCCCCGACCGCGCGCCGCCTCGAGCGCGACCGCGCCGCCAGCCGATCCGCCGCCCAGCCGACCCACGGCAGCCATGCGGCGGCGCACAGCCCACCGCCCCCGACCAGGGCGCCGGTCGCGGCGCCCGACAGCGCGCCCGCGCCCCCGGCGATCGCCGCGCCCATCGGATCGGCTCCTAGCCGCCGCGACCACAGCGCGGCTCCGATGCCGAACAGGAGGAGGTGCGCGGACAGGAGCGCGTCGATGCACCACGGACGCGGCGGCGCGGCGGCCAGCCAGGCCGGCGGATAGGCGAGCGGCCGGCCCGGCTCGAGCGCCATCGCGGCGCCGAGGCCGCTGGCGTCGTCCCACTCGGGGAAGTGGCCGCCGGCGATCGAGGTCGCGACGCGGTCGTACCAGGGCATCGAGCCGGCCAGGTGGGGCTCGCCGGCGAACGTTCGTCCGCCGAGGAGCACGGGGGCGAGCCCGACCAGCCAGGCGGCGACGACCAGGGCACACGCGATGGAGACGTCGCTCTCGCGCGCCATGGCGTTCACACATAGCACGCGCCTCGCGCGCCGACGCCGCGGGTTGCTGACAAGCCGGGCGTCATGCGGTTCAATCGGCGCGGAGGTAGACGATCGATGAAACACCGCATCCCACGCGCCGGCGCGCGCGTCTCCGCCCTCGCGCCCGGGCGCGCGCTCGTGCTCGCGCTCGCCGCGGTCGGGGTCGCGCTCGCCGGCGGCGCCGGCTGCAAGGGCGGCGGAAAGAGCGGCGCCCCGGACTGCAAGGCGGTCGCGGCGGCCTACGCGACGCTTCAGCGCAAGGAGGTCGAGAAGCCGGCCGGCGCAGCGGCCGCCGCGGCGGCTGCGGCCGACGGCGCGGCGCAGAAGGACGCCGCGGCACAGAAGGACAAGGCGCTCAGCCTCATCCCGCTGGTGAAGGAGGCGCTGGTGAAGGAGTGCGAGGAGAAGAAGTGGACCCCCGAGACCCGGCGCTGCGCGGTCGCGGCGGCGAGCATGGACGACCTCGAGCGCTGCCGCACGCACCCGGAGGCGCCCGAAGCTCCGGCGGAGGGGCAGGCGGCGGACCAGGGCGGCGCGCCGGCGCCCGCCGAGGCGGCCCCGACCGCGCCGCGGCCGGAGAAATCCCGCACGCCGTAGCGCGCCCGCGCCTGCGGGCTTGCTACATTCGCGCGGGATGGAGTTCGACTACCCGCACCAGCTCGAAAAGGAAGACGCTCGCGCGCGCCTCGGACGGCTGGGCCAGTATCTGCAGAACCGCCACGGCATCGCGGTCAGCTGGAACGGCGACCGGGGGCACTTCAGCGGCAAGTACCTCGTGGTCCACATCGACGGCGAGCTGATCCTGGGCGACGGGCTCGTCCACGTCAGCGGCAAGGACCCGGGCTTCCTGTGGCGCAAGCGGGCGTCGGACTACCTCAAGCGAAAGCTCGGGGCCTACCTCGACCCGTCGGTCGCCGCCGATCAGCTGCCGATCGGCAGGTGAGCGCCTCGCCCGCGCCGGCGGGCCAGCTGGCTCGGCGGGCGTGCGCTACGCCTTGGCCGGGGCCCGCGAGGTGGCCCAGAGCGGCAGGCGAACCCGGGCCCGCTTCTCGGTCGCGCGCGGTCGGGGCCTGGGCGGGGCAATGTCGAGCAGCGCTTCCAGGCCCTGGGTCACCGCTGCATCGACGACGTCTCGATCGAGCCCCTCGGCCTCGAGACGCCGCTGCATGTTCTCGATGACGGACCAGAGGCTCGTGATCTGCTTGTTGCTTGAACGTGCCATCTGTCTTCCCAACGCCTGGCGGACGGCCGGCGGTCTCAGACGGGAACCGGCGCCTGGGTGGGCTTATTCCCCTCCTGGGGCCACCTGGTCGGCGCGCCCGGGCCCGGCGCGCACGCCGCTTGCGCGGGCAACGGGATCCCCGGCCGGGCGAGTCTGACCTGAGCTGGCCGGTGTGGCCTGGCTCGGCGC
The DNA here is from genome assembly GCA_035262925.1 of Kofleriaceae bacterium. GTDB lineage: Bacteria > Myxococcota_A > Polyangia > Haliangiales > Haliangiaceae > DATFRY01. Next base: position 9,256 of record DATFRY010000099.1, read on the forward strand.
GCTTCGGCTCGGCGCGCTTCGGCTCGGCGCGCTTCG
>DATFRY010000100.1:0-33253 GCA_035262925.1 Kofleriaceae bacterium
GCGAGCACCGGGCGAGCTCACGCCGCGCTCGCCGCGAGCACCGCGCGAGCTCACGCCGCGAACAGGATGAGCGCGTAGTCGCCGACCACGCGAAAGCCGAGCGACACGTACGCGCGGCGGGCGGCCGCGTTGTTGCGCCCGGTGAACAGGACCGCGCGGCGCACGCCCCCGCGGCGCTCGCCGAGCAGCTGGCCGGCGACGACGGCGCGCCCCATCCCGCGGCCGCGCAGCTCGGGGGGCGTGTAGACGCCGCCGATGGTCACCGCGTCGGGCATCCGCGCGGTGGTCGCGGTCATGGACAGCATCGCGCCGCGCTCGCCGCCGCGGCGGTCGACCAGCACCCACAGATCGCCGCGCGCCGCGCTGGCTTCGATGTCCCGGGCCGCGCTGTCGTCGAGCTCGGCGCCGGGCCGCGCGCCCAGCGCCTCGACCTCGTAGCTCGCCCGCCACGCCCTGGCCTGCTCGATCTCGGCCCCGCCGGCGGGCGCTCTGCACTCGAGGCGGCCGTCCGCGATCGGCGGCGGCACCTGCATGCGATCGATGTCGAGCGCGAACAGATCTTCCTCGCTCGCGAGCGCGGTGGGGCGCGCCGCCATGCCGAGCCCATCTCGCGCCGCCATCACCTGGTCGAGCGGGCCGATGAAGCCGGCGACCGGGCGTCCGCTCTCGCTCGCGGCGCTCGCGGCGAGCGCCGCGGCCGCGCCCGCGCCGGGCGCCTGCAGGACCACCATCTGGTTGCCGTAGTGCGCGGCGGCGCCGGTCACCCGACCCGCACCGTCGAAGGCGGCCACGTAGCTGCCCTGCAGCGGGTCGCCGCGATCGGTCAAGCCGAGCGAGCGCGCGTTCGAGCGCAGGAACATCGACGCGTCGGCGTGGCGCACCAGGAAGCGATCGAGGACGTCTTCGTCTCCCGCCGCGAGACGGCGTATCACCATGAGCCCCTCACCGACTCGATCATACATTGGCGAGGATCGGTGCGCTTTCCGGTTGCCGACCCGCCGCGTCCTGCTTTCATCTTGTACGACTCATGCCCCGCTTCCCGCTCGCCCTCGCCCTGCTCGCAGCCAGCTGTGGAGGAACCGGCGCCGGCGCCGCCGCGTCTGCCACGCCCGGCGGGGCGGCATCGGCCCCGGCGACCGCGGGCGCGGCGCGGTCATCGGTGCGCCGGCTCCAGGCCACGCTCGATCGCCTCGGCGCCGAGCTGGCCTGGCGCAGCCCGGGCACCCAGGCCGCGCTCGCGGTGACCGACCTGGCGAGCGGCGCGCGCGCGTCGCTCGCCGGCGAGGTCCTGTTCGTGTCGGCCAGCTCGGCCAAGGTCTGGTGGGTGGCGGCCGCGCTCCACCACGTCGGCGTGGCCGCGGTGGAGCCGATGGCCGATCCCATCTTCATCGACTCCGACAACGGCGCCACCGGCGAGGTCATCGACCTGGTCGGTCCCGACCGCGTCAACGACTACATCTGGAACGTGGTCGGCATGCGCTCGACCGCGCTCACCCACTGGAACTACCACCACAAGCGCGAGGCGACCAACTCGCCGCACCGCATGGGCAGCGACAACTACACCACGGCCAACGACGCGCTCGTGTTCCTCGAGCGCCTGCAGCGCGGCGCCATCCTCGACCGCGAGCGCTCCGCCGCGCTCCTGTCGTGGATGAAGCGATCGCCGCGCTCCGGGCTGGGCGGCTGGCTCCTGGCCCGGCTGCCCCCGTCGGTGCGGGCCGGCGCCGCGCACAAGGCCGGCTGGCTCGACCCCGGCTGCTGCAGCAACGACCGCACCTACAACACGCTGAACGAGGTCGGCATCGTCACCGTGCCGGGCGGCGCCACCTACGCCGTCGCCATCCTGACCCACGCGGGCGACAACTACTGGGGGAGGCAGGTGCCGTTCGTGGAGTACGCGTCGTGCGAGATCTACCGCGCCGTCGCCGGCGACCCCGCGCTCGACTGCCGCCGGCCGGGCGATCCGACCGGACCGTGAGCGTCGGCCAGGCAGCGGCGCCGCCGCGCGCTCACGCCAGGAACTCGTCGAAGGCGTAGGTGTCGGCCGGCAGGACCCAGGCCTCGACGATCTGCCCGTCCTCGATCGAGACCACCAGGCAGTGCAGCCCCTCGTACTCGAGATCGGGCGGGCGCCGGCCGCTGGCCCGCGAGAGCACCACCGCGCGCATCTCCGACGCCAGGACGTCGATGACGTCGAAGCGGAACGTGCGGCCGGTGCGCTGGTCGAGGCCCGTGAAGTAGGCCAGCACGGCCTGTCTGCCGACGTGGGTGCCGGCCAGGCGGCTGCGGCCGGGCACGTGCCAGACCGCGTCCTCGGCGATGATCTCCTCGAGCGCGTCCGAATCGCTCTCGGCGAAGGCGCGATACAGCTCGCGGAGCAGATCGTAGTTGGCGACGGCGGTCGGCATCTCTCGTCTCTATAATAGAGGGCCCGCGCCGGGCAGAAGAGCGTGAGGTAGCGAAACGTGCAGACGGACGTGCTCCGGCCCTCGATCCAGGTTCTCCTCCTGGCCGCCCTCTCCGCCGCCCTGGCCGCCTGCGCCGGCGGCGCCCGCGCCCCCGGCGCCGACAGCGCCGACACCGACGCCGCTGGCGACAGCGACGCCGCCGGCGAGCGCGCCGGCCGCGACTCTCCGCGCATCGACGAGCTGCTCGGCCGCATGACCATCGAGGAGAAGCTGGGGCAGCTCGCGCAGGTCGCCGGCGTCCGCCTCCCCCTCGAGGAGAGCTTCCTCGCCCCGATCCGCCGGGGGGAGGTCGGCTCGCTCCTCGGCGTGGCCGGCGCCGATCTCACGCGCCGGCTGCAGACCGTGGCGGTCGAGCAGTCGCGCCTCCACATCCCGCTCCTCTTCGCCCACGACGTCATCCACGGCTATCGCACGATCTTCCCGGTGCCGCTGGCGGAGGCGGCCAGCTTCAACCCGGAGCTGGCCGAGCGCTCCGCCCGCGTGGCCGCCGTCGAGGCGGCCGCGGGCGGCCTGCACTGGACCTTCGCTCCCATGGTCGACGTGGCGCGCGACGCGCGCTGGGGACGCATCGTCGAGGGAGCCGGCGAGGACCCGTACCTGGGTCAGGTGATGGCGGCCGCGCGCGTGCGCGGCTTCCAGGGCAGGGACCCGAGCGCGCCCGATGCGCTGCTCGCCTGCGCCAAGCACTTCGCCGCCTACGGCGCGGCCGAGGGCGGTCGCGACTACAACACGGTCGACATCTCGGAGGCCGCGCTGCACGAGGTCTACCTGCCGCCGTTTCGCGCCGCGGTCGACGCCGGCGTGGCGACCGTGATGAGCTCGTTCAACGAGATCGCCGGCGTCCCGTCGTCGGGCAACCCGCGCCTCCTGACCGGGATCCTGCGCGACCGGTGGGGCTTCGGCGGCCTGGTGGTCAGCGACTGGGCGTCGGTGAAGGAGCTCGTCGCGCACGGCTTCGCCGCCGACCGCGCCGACGCCGGCCGCATCGCGCTCGCCGCCGGCGTCGACATCGACATGGCGAGCGGCATCTACGGCGCGGACCTGCCGGCCGAGGCGCGGGCCGGCCGCGTGCCCATGGCCGTCATCGACCGCGCGGTCCGGCGCGTGCTGCGCGCCAAGCAGCGCGCCGGCCTGTTCGACGACCCCTACCGCCACAGCGACGCCGGGCGGGAGAAGCGCTTCATCCTGGCGCCCGCCCACCGCGCCGCGGCGCACGAGGCCGCGCTCCAGTCGATCGTGCTGCTCGGCAACCGCGGCGGGGTGCTGCCGCTCTCGCCCGAGCTGCGCACCGTCGCGGTCATCGGGCCGCTGGCCGACGCGCGCGAGGACGTGCTCGGGCCGTGGGCGCTGTTCGGCGAGCCGAAGGACGCGGTCACCGTGCTCGACGGGATCCGGCGCGCGCTGCCCGGCGCGCGCGTCGTCCACGAGCGCGGCGTGCCGATCGAGGGCGAGAACCCGCCCGGCGTCGCCGCCGCGGTGCGCGCCGCCCGCAGCGCCGACGCGGTGGTGCTGGTCCTGGGCGAGAGCCGCGAGATGAGCGGCGAGGCGCACAGCCGGAGCTCGATCGCGCTGCCCGGCGCGCAGGAGGAGCTGGCCCGCCAGGTCATCGCGGCCAACCCGCGCACGGCGGTGGTGCTGATGAACGGGCGGCCGCTGGCCATCCCGCGGCTGGCCGCCCGCGCCCCCGCGCTGCTCGAGGCCTGGTTCCTCGGCATCGAGGCCGGCGGCGCGGTGGCCGAGGTGCTGCTGGGCCGCCGGAGCCCGGCCGGCAAGCTGCCCGTCAGCTTCCCGGCCGCGACCGGCGAGGAGCCGTTCTACTACAACCACAAGAACACGGGGCGCCCGGCCAGCCACTCCGACGCGTTCAGCTCGAAGTACATCGACGCGCCGCTCGAGCCTGTCTTCGCGTTCGGCCACGGGCTGAGCTACACGCGCTTCGAGTACCGCGGCCTGCGCGTCACCCCCGCCGAGCTCGACGCGCGCGGGACCGCTGCCGTCGAGTTCGAGGTGGCCAACGCGGGCGGGCGGGCCGGCGCCGAGGTGGCGCAGCTCTACGTGCGCGATCCGGTGGCCAGCACGACCCGCCCGGTCCAGGAGCTGAAGGGCTTCGCGCGCGTGGAGCTGGCGCCGGGCGAGAGGCGGCGCGTGCGCATCGAGCTGCCCATGGCGCTCCTCGCCTTCCACGGGGCCGACGGCCGGCGCGCCGTCGAGCCCGGCGAGATCCAGATCCAGGTCGGCTCGTCGTCGACCGACATCAGGCTGCGCGGCGCGCTTCGCATCGCCGGCCAGAGGGTGCCGGTCTCCGATCGGGCGGTCTTCTCGCGCGCGTCGGTCGGGCCCCCCGCCGCGGTCGGGCCGGTCGGGCCCGTCAGGCCGTGAGCCGGCGCGGCGTCAGAACGCGGTGCCGTCGGCGCGCGTGCCCGGCGAGGCCGGCTGGGAGCTGACCTCGGTGTGGAGGACGAAGTCGGACTGCTCGCCCTCGACCGAGCGCACCAGCGACTGGTCCTGACCGCCCTCCGCGCCGTAGGTCATCTGGTCCAGCACCGTCCCGTCGGCCGCCGCGACCGTCACGCTGTCGCCGTCGTTGTTGAGGCCGAGCGTGAACGTGAACGTCGGGCCGTCGAACCCGGTCGGCGCGCCGCCGCCGAACACCAGCGCCACCTGGCCGGCCTCCAGCTCCGTGCCGACGGGCAGGGTGCCGCGCACGCCGAAGCCGTCGGCGATGGTCGCCTCCGACAGATCGAGCACGTCGTCGCCGACATTGACGAGCTCGATGAACTCGTCCTCGGTGGTGCTGGCCACGCCGTCGCCGTTGAAGTCGCCGGTGCCCGGATCGGCGAGCACCTCGTTGATGAGGAGCTGGCCGCCCCGCGGCGGCGGCGGATCATCCGGCGGCGGATCGTCGGGCGGGGGCTCGGTGCCGCCTCCCCGGCTCAGGTTGTCGTTGATGAAGTCGGCGAACGACGACACGCGCGCGTACATGCCGGGCGCGTTGGGCTCGGCGCAGCCCTCGCCCCAGCTGACCACACCGGCCAGGAGGAAGCCCGAGCCCTCGGCGTCGGGCACGATGAGCGGGCCGCCGCTGTCGCCCTGGCACGAGTCCTTGCCGCCGTCGTCGATGATGCCCGCGCCGATCTGGTCGGCGGTGATGATCACGTCGGGATAGGCGGCCTGCGCCTCCTCGGTGGACACGATGGGGACCTCGACCGCCTGGAGCTCGTCGGGCAGCTGGCCTCCCCCCTCGGTCAGGGTGCCCCAGCCGCTCACGGTCGAGACCACGTCAGGATCGGTCAGCCCGAGCGCGACCGCCTCGGCGTCGGCGATCGCGATGGGCGCGGTGCGCACGCCGTCCAGCTCGAGCGGCTGGGCCAGGTGGAGCAGCGACACGTCCTTGCCTGCCGTCGGATCGGTGAAGCCGGGGAAGGGGATGACCTTGTCGACCTCGGCGGCCTGGCCGTTGGGCGTGTCGCTCAGCCGATCGATGCCGGCCACGACGATCATCTCGCCGCTGCCCTCGGTGCAGTGCTGGGCGGTGAGCACGAACTCGGAGCTCATGATCGAGCCGCCGCAGAAGTGGCCGAAGTCCGGGTCCTGCAGCGAGATCTGCCAGGGCGCTTCCTCGATGCCGATCGGAAAGCCGCCGACGATCTCCGACGCATCGCCGCCGGGGCCGACCGAGGGCCCGCACGCGACGAGCAGGGCGGCCGGGCACAGAGCCGCGAGGAGACCTGGGGTGCGCGACATTCGCATCGCTCCTGGTTGGAAGTGGTGTTTCCCTTCGGAGTGATTGAAACCCGGCGGTCAGACATCCTGCCGAACCAGCGCGCAGAGGCGCAACGCTAAACACCACTCGCTCGGAAGAAAAAGTATCGGGGCGATCACGTCGGCGGGCAGTAATTCGCGGCGAGGCCAGAATTCTGGCCTACGACGCCACTCGGCTCACCTGGGCGCACGGTTCCCGCGATGTGGGCGCACAGCCCGGGACAGACCTGACGCAGGCCGATGCAGGCCCGATGCAGGCCCGATGCAGGCCCGGCGCAGGCCCGGCCCGGCAGCTCGATCGCGAGTCGAGCACAGCCGCGCGCGCCGTTCGCCGCCGCTACGGCGCCGGCTCGGACCCGCCGCCGGTGCCGGTCATGCCCGGTGCGTTCCCCGACGGCGGCCTGGTCGTGCCGAACGGGAAGCGCGCGGCCGGCGGCGCGGGCTGCTCGTCGCTCGCCGCGCCCGGGTCCGATCCAGACGACGGCCCGGCGAACGACGCGCCGCTCTTCGACCTGCCCTTCGCCCCGGACTTCGATCCGCGCCTCGATCGGCCCTTCGCCGCGGCGCTCTTCGACCCGCCGGCCTTCGACCCGGCGATCTTCGTGTCGCCGCTCGACTCGCCGCTGTTCTGGCCGTCGGCCTCGTACGCGTCACCGATCGAGTCGGCGGCCGCGTCGACCGCTTCGTCCGCCTCGTCCGCGCCGGCCGGCGCCTCGGGCGCCTCGGCGGTGGCGGTGGTCGCGGCGCTCGCCGCGCGCGCCCGGCCGCGCTTGCGGTCGGCCTTGCGCGGCAGCGGCTGACCCCGCGCGTCCAGGCGCGGGCGCCCGGCCGCGCCGAGCGGCACGCCCGGGTCCCAGGCGGCGTCGGCGCCGCCCGTCTCGCGCGGCACGCGCAGCGGCCACAGCGCGATGAGCGGCTCCGGATCCATGTAGATCTCGCGCGAGCTCGGCGTCGGCTTGACCGACACGGCGAAGTGGAGGTGCGGCGCCGATTCCTTGGTGCCGGTGTCTCCGAGCAGACCGATGACCTGGCCCATCTTGACCTTGTCGCCCGCCTGCAGATCGCGCGGGATGGCGGCCAGGTGGAAGTACTGGGTGAAGACCTTGCCCTCGCGGTGTGCGAGGCGGACGTACATGCCGCCGTTGCCCTCGTCCACGCGCTTGACCCGGTCCACGACGCCGTCGTGCACCGCCATGACCGGCTCGCCCCACATCTCGCCACCGATGTCGACGCCGCAGTGCCCCGACCGGCACTCCCCCGGTCGATCGCCGTTGCGGCCGGCCCCGAACACTCGGCTCGCCCGGATCGGCATCCGGCGCTTGGGCCCGGCCAGCGGATGGATCCACCGGTCGTCGCTGAGCTCGCCCATGAACTCGCGCGCGAGCGTCTCGTCGTCCGGCTCCGGCGGCCCCAGCGTGCGCGCGGTCGCGGCGCTCGCGCTCGCCGTCGCGGGCAGCGCCACGACGCTGGCCGAGCGGACCGGCTTGCCTTGCATGTCCCCGACATGATTGCAGGGCGACAGGCTGGCGACGCCGAGCACGATGGCGAAGAGCTTGGTCCGCGACATGCGCGGCTTGCGCTGGAAGGCGATGACCGGCTCGGTGGCGTGCGCCGCCGCCGCCGGCGTCCGCGCCTGCGCTTGACCGTGCCCGTGCAGCGCCGCCTTCATGCACTCGGCGGAGCAGAACAGCCGGACGCCGGATCTGCCTACCTGGACATGCGGGGTCGACAGACTGACGACACGGCCGCAGTTCTGGCAGGGCTTCTGGCCTTTGGTGCGCCGCTCGCCACCGGCGAGTGGAGCAGGGCGTACAGACTCCACGTTCGTCGATTCCTCCGACCGGCAACGTTATCACGGAGCGGCGGCCCCACCACGCTGCATTCTGTGCGGCACCCGCTCCCCCGCGGGATGTCGACGTGCAGAATCCAGTGCTTGACGCACCGCGGCCGACCTCCTCGAGTGCCAGCGGCGCTGCGGCCACCCCCGTGCTTTGCCCGGGCGCGCTTCATCCGGCTCACGCCCGGAGCCAGCTTCCTGGCTTCGCGCGCCGGCCCGGCCGACCGTCCCCGTCCCCGTCACCGTCAGCGGTCAGGGGTCAGCGGCGGCCGCCGTGATCGACCAGGTCGCTGCAGCCGGCGGGTAGCCGGGGCAGCACGCCCTGCCGCGAGCGGTACTTCTTTCGCTTCTCGCTCCGCTCCTCCTCGGCTTTCGGCACCAGCCACCAGTCGATCTCGTCGCATCCGTCCCCCGCCGCGATCGCGCCCTGCGGCTCGCAGCCCGGGCTGTCGGCCGGGCAGGCCAGCCGCACGTGGAAGTGCTCGTGGTGCAGCCACCAGGGCCGGAGCTTGTGCAGCCAGGCCGGCCGCTTCGCCGCGCGGCACAGCTCGCGCTTGATGACCGGGTTGACGAAGATGCGATCGACGCGCCGGTCGCTCGCGGCCAGCGCCAGCACCCGCTCGACGCGCCGGTCGAACGCCGCGGTCGGAACGTTCCTGGCGAGGTCCACCATCGCGACCTTGGCCAGCGGGCTCGCGGCGCGCCCGTCCACGTACCAGATGTCGGCGTCGAGCCCGGTCTGATGGCTGGCGTGCCCGGAGGGAGCCGGCCCGCCGCGCGGCTGCGACATGTCTCCGATGGGAAGGACGCCGAGCCCGCGCCGGCTGACCGCCGCGCCGAGGTCGCGGATGAAGCCGATGAGCGCGGGATGTCCGAAGAATCGCCGGCGCTCGGGCTCGGCCACCACGAACCCCTTGCCGCGATCGGGGAGGCGCGCGCCGCCCTGCAGGCAGCCGGCGCTGTAGCCGCCGATCGATCGGGCCGGCCCGCGCGAGGGGCGGCGCGCCTGCGCCCACGGGTTGCCCCGCGCCCCGCCCGCCGTCTCGCGCGTGGTCGGCGGCCGCGCGCCGGCGTCTCCGGGGCCGACCAGGCACAGCGCGAGGGTGGGGAGCGCGACGACGAGCGCGGAGGCGAGCGCGGAGGCGAGCGCGGAGATCGGACGGGCCACAACCGACGAGACGAGAGCGCGGCCGGCGCGCGCGGTCCAGGGCGACAAGGCGCCCCATTGTACCGCCTTGCTGGGGTTGTGCCCGCCTGCTAACCCAGGGGGTGACCACGGCGCTCACCAGAGAGGTGCGATCGATCTCGATGTGGAACCAGTCGCGCTTCCGCATCAAGCGCGCCTTCTGGTCCTTCCTCGAGCGCACGTTCCGGGTCTTCACCGCGGACGGCCAGCTCATCATGCTGGTCAAGCACCCGATCCTCCGCTTCCGCGAGGAGTTCAAGGTCTACGCCGACGAGGCTCAGAGCGTGCCGCTGCTCCTGGTCAAGTCGCGGCAGATCATCGCGATCAACTTCACCTTCGACGTCGTCGACATCGCGAGCGGCCAGCTGCTCGGGACGGTGCAGAAGCGCGGCGCCCGCTCCATCGTGCGCGACCGCTTCCTCATCCTCGACCCGGCCGGGACCGAGATCGGGACGATGGAGGAGACCGGGCCGTCGGTCCTGCGCCGCTTGCTCCCCCTCCTCACCTCGCGCCACCGCATGATCCTCCACGGGCAGGAGGCAGCGCGCATGCGCCAGATCTTCCGGCTCTTCACCAAGGAGTTCGAGGTGGAGGTGGCGACCGGCCAGGCCGACCCGCGCTTCGTGCTGGCCTGCGCGCTCCTGGCCCTGATGTCGGAGGCGCGGCGGGAAGACAAGTGACACCTTGGTATGGAAGGATACCGCTGGCGTGCGGGTCCTTCGCTGGCCGGCCAATCTGTTCCGCGGCCTCTTCCTGTTCCTGTTCCTGGTGATCGGGCTCGTCGTCTACGGCCTGGGCCGCGCCCACCTGTGGGCCTGGGTACGAGACGGCGAGGCGCGCGCGCGGCGGGCGGCGCGCTGGCGCGGGCGCGTGCTGCGCCGCTCCATGACCATGCTGGGCGCGACCTTCATCAAGATGGGCCAGGTCATGAGCTCGCGGCCCGACCTGCTCGACCCGGAGGTCATCGACGAGCTCAAGGTCCTGCAAGACAGGCTGCCGGCGTTCGGCTTCTGGCGGGTGCGGCGCATCGTCGAGCCCGACCTGGGGCGGCCGATCGCCGAGCTGTTCGCCGAGTTCGACCGGCGGCCGGTGGCGGCGGCCAGCGTGGCGCAGGTGCACCGCGCGCGCCTGGCCGACGGCACCGAGGTGGCGGTCAAGGTGCTGCGGCCCAGCATCCGGCGCCAGGTCGAGCGCGACGCCACCATCCTGCTGTTCGGCGCGCGCATCCTGGCCCTGAGCCCGCGCCTGCGCCTCAACGAGCCGGTCGCGCACCTGCGCCACTTCGTCGAGGCGATCATCGCGCAGACCGATCTCACCATCGAGGCCGCCAACTACCGGCGGTTCGCGGCCAACTTCGCCGCCATGCCCGAGGTCGTGTTCCCGGTGGTCCACCGCGAGCTGTGCTCGCGGCGCGTCCTCACGATGGAGTTCATGAAGGGCACGCGCTTCGACGATCGCGACACGGCCCACGACCACGACCTGGCCCGCACCATCCGCACGATGATGTTCAAGATGTGCTTCGCGGACGGCTTCATCCACGCCGACCTCCACCCGGGCAACTTCCTGGTGCGCGAGGACCACCGGCTGGTCGTGTTCGACGCCGGCCTGGCCAAGCTGCTCGACGGCGACATCCTCGAGCAGTTCGTCGACTTCTCGCGCTGCCTGACCATGGGCACGCCCGACGACTTCGTCGGCCACATCAAGCGCTTTCACCTGTACTCGGGCGAGCTCGACTGGGGCGGCCTGCGCCGCGACATCGAGGCGCTGCTCGGCCGCTTCCGCTCCCAGGACACCGCCCGCCTCGAGTACAGCCAGCTGTTCGGCGACATCTTCTACATCGCGCGCACCTACCGGGCGCGCCCGGTGCCCGATCTGACGATGGTCATGGTCGCGCTCCTCACCATCCAGGGCATCGGCAAGGTGCTCGATCCGGACAACAACGTGTTCGAGGAGGTGGCGCGGTATCTCATGCCCCTCCTGGCTGCGCGCGCGCTGCCGGCCAACGCGGCGTCGTAGTCGCGGCCGTAGTCGCGGTCGCCGGCGCGGTGCGCTCGCGCGGTGCGGGTGCGCTTTCTCGGCTTGACGCCTGGCCAGCATATAGATATATCGTTGATGCATCTCGATGGGTCGAGATACAACGAAAACAAGGAATATTCAGAATGAATCCAGATAATTGGGATCCAGGCGACTGGAAACATCACATGAAGCATCAGCTGCGGATGCACCTCGCCGAGCGCGGCGGCGGTCGTCACGGCCGCGGCGGCCGGCGCGGCGGCTTCGGGTACGGCCCGCCGCCCTTCGGCTTCCCGCCCGGCTTCGGCCCGCACATGGCCGCGCGCTTCTTCATGCGCCGCGGCGGCCGCATGAAGCGGGGCGACGTGCGTGCCGGGATCCTGGCGCTGCTCGCCGAGCAGCCGCTCAACGGCTACCAGATCATGCAGGAGCTGGAGACGCGCAGCCGCGGGATGTGGCGGCCGAGCCCCGGCTCGGTCTACCCGGCGCTGCAGCAGCTCGGGGACGAGGGCCTGGTTCGCGAGCAGGCGGGCGCGGGGGGCCGCGTGTTCGAGCTGACCGACAGCGGCCGCAAGGCGGTCGAGGCCCAGGCGAAGCACGAGGCGCCGTGGGAGTCGGCGGCGAGCGCCGCGAGCGACGAGTCGTTCGAGCTGCTCGGCCTGGCCCAGCAGATCGGCGCCGCCGCGGCTCAGGTGCTGCAGACCGGCAACGCGGCGCAGATCGCCGAGGCGCGCAAGTCGCTCATCGCGACACGGCGGGCGCTCTACCGCATCCTGGCCGAGGACGACCTGGCCGGCGACGAGTGATCGGCGCGCGCGGCGGCCCGCGTCGGTTCAGAGGCGGCGATACATGATGTGAAGCCCGACGTGGCCGCGGGTCGGGTGGTGAAAGGCCTCCGGCACGGTGGCCAGCACGTCGAAGCCGAGCGAGCGCCAGAGCGCGACGGCGTGCGTGTTGGTCTCGACCACGGCGTTGAACTGCATGGCGCGGAAGCCGTCCCGGCGCGCGTGCTCGAGGACGTGCTCGGCGAGCGCGCGCCCCACGCCGCGGCTGGCCCGCCCCGGGTCGACCATGAAGGCGGCGTTGGCGACGTGGGCGCCCGGTCCGCCGTGGTTGGGCCGGTACTCCGCCGTGCCCAGGATCGCGCCATCGTCCTCGTCGTCGACCGCGACGACGGTGCGGCCGGGCCGCGGCGGGAACCAGATGGCGCGGGCCCGCTCCTCGGCGATGTCGCGGTCCCAGGCGTAGGTCTCCCCGGTCGCCGCGATGGGGCGCATGAACGCCCAGATGGCGGGCCAGTCACCGTCGGTGGCGTCGCGGATGCGCATCGGTCGTCTCCCCTCGCTTCGCCTCGCCTCGCGTCGCCTCGCTCGCCTCGGGTTCAGCTGGCCAGCAGGCGCTCGAGCTCGCCGGAGGCGATCAGGCGCTCGAGGTCGTCGGCGCCGCCGATGAGCACGCCCTTCACGAAGATCATCGGGAAGGTGGGCCAGCCGGTCCACATCTTCAGCGCGTTGCGCCGGCGCCAGGTGCTCAGGTAGCTGCCGTACTCGAGGTAGTGGAACGGGATGTTGCGCGCGGCCAGGGTCTTGCGCGCGCGCCGCGGGTTGGGGTTCTGCTTCATCCCCACGACCACGACGGGGTGCTGGGCCGCCGCCGCCTCGACCTCGTCGATGATGTCGCGGTGGTTGGCGGCGATCTTCTCGCGGATGGCCTGGTGCGTGCGCTGCTCGTCGAGGATGGGTCGCGACATGGCCGCGAGCATGCCGCATCTCGAGCCCGGTGAGCGCGCCGGGCCGGCCGGAGATGAGCCGACTCGCCCGGCCGCGCCGGTTCAGGGCTCGGCGACCAGCGCGACCGGCGTCAGGATGGCCCGCACCTGGTCGAGCGGGCGAGCGAACAGTGACGGCTGCACCGGATCGGCGAACACCGCGGCGAAGTCGTCGGGCTCGAACGCCCGGGCCAGCCGCGCGGCGAACGCGTCGCGCAGGACGCGCAGGTAGTACTCGACGTCGTAGTCGCGCGCGCCGCTCACCACCGGGCCGGCGTCGTCCAGGTCGACCGCGCCGCCGCCGTCGTCGGGCACCAGGGCGGGGCGGTCGCCGATCGCGCGGTAGACCCGCACGCGCTCGCCCGCCGTCCAGCGCGTGCGCCCGCCGGCCAGCGCCGCCTCGTAGGCCAGCTCGCGCCGGTCGCCGCGCTGGGCCAGGTACTCCTCCGGCGTCTTGCTGAGCCGCATGGTGGCCGCGACCTCGCTGGTCGGGTACGCGCGCCGGCGCAGCGCGGTGGTCGCCTCGACGTAGGCCTCGCGCACGCCGGCGATGTCGCCGGTGAGGAGGCAGGGGATGGCGCGGCGCAGGAAGTCCTCGCCGAAGCGCTCGGCCCGGCTCGAGCGGAACGCGACCCCGCGCAGGACCAGCTCGCCGCCGTACGACAGGAGCGCGTAGTTCTTCGGCTCGTGCGACAGCATGGCGGCGTGGCGGCCGTCGAGCTCGAGCTGCACGCGGGCCGGCAGGAGCGCCGCGACCTCGTCGACGGCGCGCCGCTCGTCCGCCTCGCTCCAGCCGTCGGGCACCGCGAAGTAGACGCCGTCGGTGTCGGCCTCGAGCAAGGTGACGCCGCGCGCGGCCAGCTGGGCGCAGAGTAGCCCGAGGACGTCCCGCCCGCGCCGGGTCACCTCGTTGGCCGCGTGCACGTCGGCGAAGCGCGTGAGGCCGACCGCGGCGAGATAGCCGTAGGCCGAGTTGACGACGATCTTCATCGCCGCCGACAGCGCCTCGTCGGTGTGGCGCTCCGGCGAGCCGGCCGGCGCGGCCCGCGCCCGCGCCTTGGCCGCCAGCCGCTGATCGACCAGCCGGTCGACCAGCGCGAGCAGCGCGCCCAGCCGGTCGCGCGCCGGCCCGATGCGGTACTCGCGCATGAGCGACGGGTACAGGCTGGCCACGTCGGCCTTGACGATGCGGCGCGCGACGCCGGTGGCGAACAGGTGCAGCGCGGCCCCGCTGTGCGGCGTCTGGTCGCCGGGCTCGTGCGCCGGCAGCGCGGCCCCGCTCCTCAGGTATGCGCGCACCAGCAGCGGATCGAGCACGCCGGTGGCCGGGCCGGCGTCGGCCAGGCGCTCGTAGCGGCGCGGCGCCATGCGCGCGAGCGCGAAGGCGGCCCCGCCCAGCGTGCGCGCCACCCCGGCCGCCTCGCTGACGTCGTCGGCGGCGTAGCGGCGGACGCGGGCCGGGTCGCGGCCGAACACCTCGTGCACCTGCACGCCGGGGATGAGCTCGCGCTCGGCGCGCGCGAGGCCGAGGTGGCGCGCGACCGCCTTCAGGCCGTAGCCCGGCAGCTCGCGCACCGCGAAGTCGTAGCGCCGGACCGCGTCGAGCGTGTCGATGAGCTCGCGGCCGGGCACGGTATAGCGGGCGCGGCGCGCTCCGCCGGCCGCGTCGCGCGCGCTCTGCGGGGCGCCTCGCGAGGCCGGGCGCTGGCGCAGCCCCGGGCCGCCGGCTCGACCGAGCGCGAGCGGGACGCCGAGCTTCTGCGCGCGCCGGGCCAGGAACGGCAGATCGAAGCCGTGCAGGTTGTGGTTCTCGATGACGTCGGGATCGGCGGCGCGGATCCAGGCTGCGGTCCGGCGCAGGAGATCGGCCTCGGCCGCGTCGCCGGCGCGCGACGCCTCGACGATGTCGACCGCCCCGTCGGGGCCGCGCAGCGCGACCAGGAAGATGCGGTCGACCTCCGGGTCGAGGCCGGTCGTCTCCAGATCGAGCTGCGCGCGCCGCAGATCGTCGAAGCCGAGCCCGCGGAAGTAGGTCCGCCCCGACGCGACCAGGTACTGCTCCTCGGGCGCGAGCGCCAGCACCGCGGCCTGACCGAGATCGCGCACCGACTCGAGCGGGCGGCCCAGCCGCCGCTCCGCCCCGGCCAGCACCGCGGCGGACAGCGCGCGCAGGTCATCGCCCCGCACCAGGAAGCGGAGCGCGCCCGGCCCCTCGAGCTCCTCGTAGGTCACGCCGCGCGCGGCCCCGTCCTGCTCGGGGCGCAGCCGCGCGCCGAGGTGGGCGAGATCGTCCAGCGACGCGAGCAGGAGCCACGGCCGGAAGCGCACCGCCTCGCGCACCGGCGCGCGCGCGCCGGGCTCGCGGCGCCACACCAGCGCGCGCCCGTCCGGCTCGGCCCACACCGATACGATGCCTGGCGTGGGATCCCAGCCCCACAGCCACTCGTCTTCGCGGGCGCTCACGGCCTGAAGTCGATACCACGAAGCGCGCCCCGCGGCCGCTTGGCCCGGCCCGGGTTCGGCGCTACACCTCTCCGGGTGAAGGCGCGCGACGTCTGGCACCTCGTCAAGCAGACGTTCATCGAGTGGAACGACGACAACGCGTCGCGTCTCGCGGCCGCCCTGGCCTACTACACGATCTTCTCGCTCGCGCCGCTCTTGGTCATCACGATCGGACTGGCCGGGATGGTGTTCGGCGACGACGCGGTGCAGGGCCACGTGGTGACGCAGCTCGAGGGGTACATCGGCAGCCGCGGCGCGACCTTCGTGCAGGACATGATCGTCGCCTCGCGCAAGCCGGGCCACAGCCTGGCGGCCACCGTCATCGGCGTGGTGGTGCTGCTGTTCGGTGCGGCCGGCGTGTTCCGCCAGCTGCAGGACGCGCTCAACGCGATCTGGGAGGTGACGCCGCGGCCGGGGCGCGGCTGGCGCGGCCTCCTGCTCGACCGCGCGCTCGCCTTCGTGATGGTGCTCGGCACCGGGCTCATGCTCCTCCTCTCGGTGGGGCTGTCGGCGGCGTTCGCGACGCTCGGCAGCTATCTCAGCCAGCTCCTGCCCATCCCGGAGTCGGCCCTGCACGCGCTCAACTTCGCCGTCTCGTTCGCGCTCATCACCGTCCTGTTCGCGTTCATCTTCAAGGTCGTGCCGGACGCGGTGGTGGCGTGGCGCGACGTCTGGATCGGCGCCGCCCTCACCGCGCTCCTGTTCGCGGTCGGGACCCTGCTCATCGGCCTCTACCTGGGCAAGAGCGGCGTCACCTCCACGTTCGGGGCGGCGGCGTCGCTCGCCATCCTCCTGGTGTGGATCTACTACTCGGCGCAGATCCTCTTCCTCGGGGCGGAGTTCACGCAGGTCTACGCCGGCTGGCGCGAGAGGCAGATCCGCCCGGCCCGCCGCGCCGTCGCCGCGCCCAGGAAGGGGCGGGAAGAGCCGCACCAGGGCGAGCAGGGCGAGGCGCCGCGCGACGGGCAGAGCTGATGGCGGCGGGGCCCGCGCCGCACGCGCGCGCGCGGCGGGGCGCTACTGGTCGTCCGGCGCCGGCGGTCTGCGCAGGCGGCGCATGAGCAGGCCGAGCTTGGATCGCGCCACCACCAGGCCGACGCTCAGCCGGCTCGCACGCGCCGGTCGCAGCTCCTCGGCCAGGTAGAGCTGCTTGCACTGCGAGCGCTGGCGCTTGCCGCTCGAGGTCTTCGGCACCGTGCCGGGCGAGGCGATGACCACGTCGTGCAGCTCGACGTCGCAGAACTCGGAGATGCGCTGGCGGATCAGGCTGGCCAGCGCGTCGCGCTCGTCGCGATCGCGCGCGCGCGTCTCGGCCACCAGCACCGCGCGCTCGGTGCCGGTGCCGTCGCCGCTCAGCGCCTCGATGCCGAACGCGACCGCGCTGCCCGGCCGCACGCCGGGCACGCGCTCGGCGACCCGCTCGAGGTCCTCGGCGTAGATGTTGCGGCCGCGGATGATGATGAGGTCCTTGGCGCGGCCGGTGATGTAGAGGTTCCGATCGGCGAAGTAGCCCAGGTCGCCGGTCCACAGCCAGCCCTCGCGCAGGACCCGCGCGGTGGCGTCGGCATCCTCGTAGTAGCCGGTCATGATCGAGTTGCCGAGCACGACCACGTGGCCGACCTCGCGCTCCGGCAGCGGCGCGCCGGTCTCGTCGACCACGGCGACGAAGTGGCCCGGCACCGCGCGCCCGACGCTGACCACGGCCATCGACCCCTTGCCGCTGGCCAGCACGGCGCGCCCGTTGGCCAGCTCCTGCCGGTCGACCACCTCGTAGCGCACGCCGGCGCCGGGGCGCGGGAACGTCACCGCCAGCGAGCTCTCCGCCAGGCCGTAGACCGGGTAGAGCGAGCTCATGCTGAAGCCGTGCGTCGCATAGGTCTTCTCGAAGTCGACCAGCGTGCGGTAGTTGACCGGCTCGGCCCCGTTCATGGCGAAGCGCCAGCTCGACAGATCGAGCCCCTCGCGCTCCTCGTCGCTGACCCGGCTCACGCACAGGCCGTATCCGAAGTTGGGCGCCGGTGACAGCGTCCCCTTGAAGCGGTGGATGGCCCACAGCCAGCGCGACGGTCGGGCCAGGAACGCGGTCGGCGACATGAGCACCAGCGGCAGCCGCCAGTACACGCAGAACAGGAGCACGCCGATGAGCCCCATGTCGTGGTAGAGCGGCAGCCAGCTGACGCCGATGTCGGCCCGGTTGATGTGCAGCGCCTGCCCGATGGCGTGGATGTTGGTGACCAGGTTGTGCTGGGTGAGCAGCACGCCCTTGGGGTTGCCGGTCGAGCCGGACGTGAACTGGATGAACGCCTCGTCGTCGCCCGACGCGCGGAAGCGATCGTCCGGCTCCGCGCCGCGCCCGATCTCGTCGGTGGTGGCCAGGCGGTTCACGATCGGCGCGCGCAGGAGCAGGTCGCCGAGCAGCGGCCGCAGCCGCGCGCTGGTGATGCACAGGCGGGTGCCGGCGCGGGTCGCCACCGCCGCCAGCTTCTCGAGCCCGGCCTTCATGCGCAGCCCGACCGGCGGATAGGCAGGCACCGGGATCGCCTTGAGCAGCTGGATGGCGAAGAAGCAGGAGACGAACTCGATCGATGTGGGCAGCACCATGAGCACGCGGTCGCCGCGGCCCACGCCGAGGCGGGCCAGGTTGACCGAGATGCGGGTGGCGTCGTGATAGAGACGGCGGTAGCTGACGTGCTGCTCCTCGCCGCCGTCCTTCTCGGGCAGGAGGGTGATGCCGACCGACTCCTCCAGCTTGGCCGCGGTGGCCAGCGCGTGCAGGAGGGTCGGGTGGAGCGGCACCAGGTCCTCCGGCGTCTCGGGCACCCCGTAGGCCCACACCGCGGTGCGGAAGTTGCTGCGCTCGGCCTCGGGGAAGCTGTCGCGGAAGACTCGGTTGATCGTCTGTGTCAGTGACATGACTCTTCATTCCGGTTCGCGCCCGCGACGAGGTCGCGTGGATGACGGTGACATGCCGCGGAGGCGCGGATTCTCGTCGAGCGCGAACCCATGCATGAGCGCGAGGTCGCGGATGCGGCGGATGCGCATCGGATCGAGCGCGCCGTAGGAGAAGTTCTCGCCGATGCCGGCCAGGCCCATGAGCAGGGTCTCGGCCAGGCAGCCGTAGACCTGGCCGGGCGGCAGGTTCATTCCGCTCAGGGCGAACGTCTGGCCGAGCGGGGCGCGCACCACGCCGCCGGCCAGCAGGGTGGCGCCCGGCCGCTCGTCGAGCACGCTGTCGTCGACGTCGCAGGGCACCGCCACGTCGCACACCACCACCGGGCGATCCGGCGCCACGTGGTGCGGATGGACCACCGGGCGGGCCGCGTTGGACGCCGTGAGGATGAGGTCGCAGTCGCGGAGCGCGCCCAGATCGGTGGCGATGCGCACCGGCGCCGAGCGGCCGAGCTCGGCGTCGGCGCGGCCGCGCAGCCACTCGCCGAGGTCGTCGCGATCGGCGGCGGTCGCGGCGGCGGTCGCGGCGGTCGCGCCGGGGGCGGTGGTGGCGGGGCCGCCGTCGGTGAGGAGGCCGCGCGCGACCATGGTCGCGGCCAGTCCTCCGCTCGCCGCCGGCGCGCCAGCGGCGCGGCGCGCGCTGCTGGCGTAGATGGAGGCCGCCGCCTCGCGCAGGCGGCGCTCCGCCCCGGGCCGGCCGACCAGCACGATCTCGTCCACCCAGTCGGCCGCGACCTCGGCCAGCACGCGCCCGATGTTGCCCATCGCGCCGACCACGCCGAGCACGCGGCGGGGCAGGGCGAGGCGGCGCGCGGCCCGCTGGGCGGCCTCGAGCGCGGCGGCGGCGGCCAGCGAGTTGCCGGTGGTGAGGGCGACGTCGGACGCGATGACCGAGCGGCAGTTGCCGGTCAGGATCGAGGTGAAGCCGCCGAAGCCGACCACCGCGCAGCCCAGCTGGCGGGCCAGCTCGATGCCCTGGTCGATGAGCTCGCGCGCCCAGCCGCCGCCGCCGGCGCGCATCTCGTCCACCACCTGATCGGGCGTGAACGGCAGGCCGATGACGGTGGCGTGCACGCGGCTGCCCAGCGGCGAGCGCAGCGAGGTGCGGGCGGCCACGAACGGCGCGACCAGGCCGCGCGTCCGGGCCAGGAAGCGCCGGCAGTCGTCGGCGTCGAGCGGGGCCAGGCGGGGATCCCAGTCGAGCAGGTCGGCGGCGGTCAGGAAGTGGGTGAGGAAGCCGACGCGCGCGCCGTCGCGCTCTCCCGCGGGCGCCGCCACCGCGCCCGGCGACGGGGCCGGCGGTTGCGCGGCCGGCAGGCGCGGGGTCGGCTCGCCGGCGCGCCCGACCGCGAACCGGACCAGGCGGTAGGCGTCGCCCGCGCGCAGGATCCGCGCCAGCTCCTCGAGCGCCGCCGCGAAGCGGTCGATGTCCGCGCGCTCGATGGCCGCCGACGGCTCGATGCGAACCGTGGCGCGCTCCGACAGGGTGGGGGCCACGCGGATGGCGTGCTCGCGCAGGAACCAGCCCGACACCATGAAGCCGAGCAGCTCCTGGGCCCCGAGCAGGCGGATGAAGGCCGACGGCGAGCCCCGCTGATCGGCCAGCTCCACGCCGATCATGAGCCCGCGCCCGCGCACCGCGCGGATCTGGTCGGGGTAGCGCGCCATGAGGTCGCGCAGCCGGGCCACGAACAGCTCGCCGGTCGCGGCGCAGCGGCGCATGAGCGCGCCGTCGTCCTCCTCGAGGAGGTCGAGCCCGGCCAGCGCCACCTCGCTCGAGAAGTCGTCGTCGGCGAAGGTCGACGTGTGGAGGACGCCGAACTCCTCGATGTAGCGCTCGCGCGCGACCAGCAGGGCCGAGATCTTGGCCAGCCCGGCCCCGAGCGCCTTGGACAGGAGATAGTAGTCGCCGGCCACGCCCGCGTGCTCGGCGGCGAAGAACGCGCCGGTGCGCCCCATGCCGCACTGGATCTCGTCGAACACGAGCGGGAAGCCGTGCCGGTCGGCCGCCGCGCGCAGCCTGAGCAGGTCGTCGCGCCCGATCTCGTGCATGCCGCCCTCGCCCTGGATGGGCTCGACGAAGCAGGCGGCCACGTTGACCAGCGCGCGGGGCGCGAGCTCGAGCTCGCCGCCGTCCCCGACCTCGAGGTCGACGTAGCGCAGCGTGGCGGCCTCGAGCGCCTGGGCGAGCGCCGCCGCGTCGCCGGCCGGCAAGAACGCCGACGACGGGCCGATGCTGCGCCACGGCGCCTGGTACTCGGCGCGGTAGGTGAGCTTGAGCGAACCCGACGTCTTGCCGTGAAAGGCGCCCTCGACGGCGAGGAAGGCCGGCGGCCGGTCGAGCTCGGCCCGCGCGAGGTGATAGAGCCGGAGAAAGAGGTCGTCGATGCCGTCGATGCGCGAGAGCCCGAACAGGCGGCACGCGCGCTCGAACAGCCGCCCCGACACCGCCGCGCTCCCGTCGCGCAGGCGGCGCCGCACGTCGTGCTGCTCCTGCCCGATGCGCTCGAGGATGCGATCGACGCGGCGGCGGCGCTCCATCTCGGCGTGCTTGATGGCGGCCTCGACCGCCTCCGCGCCGGTGCTGGCCAGGTGCGCCACGGCCGGGCGCCCGGTGGCGCGCTCGACCTGCGCGCACAGGCGGCGGCCGAGCCGGGCCGCCGCCGCGCGCAGGCTGGCCTGGGCGTGGAACGGCCGCTCGCCGCGCAGGAGCTCGATCGCGCGCGCCACCACGCGCGGGTGGTTGTGGCCGAGGAGCGACGCGCCGAAGCCGCCCACCAGATCGAGCACGGCCACCTCGCGGCCGCCGGCCTCGCGGTAGTAGAGCGTGTCGCCGCGCCCGCGCTGGTAGGCGACGTCGAGCCCGGTCGCGCGCAGCCGGGCGGCCAGGAGCGGCTTGAGGTGCTGGTGCTCGGCGAGATCGCCCGGGTCGGCGGCGTCGATGGGCGGGCGCGCGGGATCCGACCCGTCCCCGTCGCCCTTCAAGCCCTGCTCCCCGGATCGGCCTGCGCGCCGGATGGGCCGGCGCGGCGGCGCTCGATGAGCCCGACCAGGTCGGCGACCGTCTCCACGTCGGCCAGCTCGGGGTCGCTCTCGCTCAGCTGCAGCCCGAACTGCTCCTCGATCGTGAGGAGGAGGTCGAGCAGGCGCACCGAGTCGAGCCCGAAGGCGAGCAGCCGGCTGTGGGGGTGGATGGACGCCTGATCCACGGCGCACACGTCGGCGATGAAGCGCCGGATGATGTCGATCGTCGCTGGCTGGGCCAAGTTCTCGGACTCCTGCTGCTGACTTGTGGCTCGTTTTCTGGCTCCAATTCCAGTCCGCCGCCCAGACCTCCCTCAGGCTCACCCCCTGAGCGCCTCGCGCACCGACCGGGCGGCGCGCGCGTGCTCGACCGCGAGCGCGCGCTCGGCCGCCGCCGCGCCCAGCTCGACGCCGCCGCCGGCCAGGGCCGCGCGCGCGTCCGACAGCGCCTCGCGCGCGAGCATCGCGACCGCGAGCCGGGCCAGCTCGGCCGGATCGATCCGCGGCGCCGGCCCGCCGGCCCGCGCGTCCGCCAGGCCCAGCGCGGCGCGCCGCGCCGGATCGCCGAGCTCGGCCACCGCCAGCGCGGCCTCGAGGCGCGCCCAGCTGTCGGCCAGCGCGAAGGCGAGCGGCTGCTCGGCCCACGCCTCGGGCGAGAGGCTGCCGGCGGCGGCCTCGAGCGCGCGCGCGCCGTCGCCGAGCGCCTCGAGGTCGACCGATCCGCCCAGCCGCCCCAGCCAGGCCGCGGTCCCGGACGGCCGCGGCAGCCAGGGCCGCCCGCGCAGGCGGCTCGACTCCACCAGCGACGCCGGCGGTGCGCGGTGGATGGCCGGCCGGGCGCTGTCGTCGTCGCCGTCGTCGTCGCCTGGGTTCGCGTCGCCATCCTCGCCATCCGCGGGGCGCGCATCGCGCCGGCACATCTGGCGCACGCGCCACTGGATCTGATCGAGCATGAGGTGGCGCGTCCCGTCGAAGATGCCATAGAGGAGCACGTCGCGCACGACCTGCTGGTAGGGCAGGTCGGTCAGGAGGGCGCGCGCGCTCAGCACCGCGCGTCCCTCGGCGACGGTGCGCTCGGCCAGATCGCATGCCGCCAGCTTGGCCACCGCGGTGAGGTGCGCGGCGCGCTGCCCGAGTGCGTTCACCGCGCACGCCGCCTTGATGGACAGGCAGGCGCAGGCGAGGTCGAGCGCCGCCATGCGCGCCAGGTGATCGGCCACCGCCGCCAGGCGCGCGATCGGCTCGCCGTAGAGGACGCGCTCGCGCGCGTGGGCGAAGGCCAGGCCGCAGGCGCGGCTCGCCGTGCCGCTGGCGAACGCGCTGATGCCGCCGCGCGAGATCGCCAGCGCGCTCTGCACCAGGCGGAAGCCCTCGCCCTCCTCGCCGATGCGGTTCCGCGCGGGCACCAGCGTGTCGCGAAAGCGTGCGCCGCCGATGTCGGCGGCCGGCGCCGGCAGCGTGCGCCAGCGCGGCAGCTCCTCGACCGTGGCGTCGCGTTCGACCAGGAGGAGGGTCAGCCCGCCGGCGCCGCCGAGGCCGCCGGCCGGCCGCGGCGAGGTGCGGGTCAGAGTCATGAGCAGCTGCGCGCGGCGGCCGAGGTTGATGAGCTGCTTCTCGCCGGTCAGGCGGTAGTGGTCGACCCGCTCGCCGGGCGACCAGGGCGCGAAGCCGCCGGCGGCGGCGCGCCCGCGCTCGGCGCGCGTGTCGGTGGCCAGGAGATGAGAGCCGTGCGACCACTCGCTCAGCAGCATGGCGGCCAGCGCGCCGCCCAGCACGCGGCGCCGCACCCGCGCGAGCTGCTCGGCGGTGCCCGCGATGTAGACCGGCAGGAGCGCCAGCCCGGTGATGCCGACGGTGATGGCAAGGCTGCCGCTCCGCTGGGCCACCATTGCGTTCAGCATGCTCATGTGAGGAGCGGTGGTGTACGGCGCGTCGTCGTCTCCGGCGAACAGGAGCGGCAGGCCGAGGTCGCGCAGCTCGGCCAGCACCTCGCCGGGGAAGTGTTCGCTCGCCTCGCAGCGGGCGATCTCGTCCAGGGTCGCAGCTCGTGAAAGGTGGGACTCGATCTCGTCGAGCGGACCTGCCCCACCTGACAGCGGGCAGTACCGCTGCCACGTGTCGAATGGATGCACGTGTTCCCCCCTCCAGCGGGGATTCTACGGTCGGGTCAGGGGACCAGGAAGGACAAAGCGAACCACGACCGGCGGCGCGAGGCGAGCGTGTTGCTGGCCTCGTTGGTCAGAAACGATCGCACCTGTAAATGGGACCACGGCAGTTTCCAAACAAACAGCTTCGATTTACGATGCCAGTCGCCTCGGGCGGAAGATTCAATTACCTGCCAGCCATCGGCGTAAGGACCCCCACGTGGATTACGACTTCCGCGGAACCGAGCGCTTCGAGGTCGTGGCGCGGCTCGGCGAGGGCGCGATGGGAGTCGTGTATCGCGCGCTCGATCGCGAGCGCAACGAGACGGTCGCGATCAAGGCGCTGCGCCACCTCGACGGCGAGCGCCTGCTTCGCTTCAAGAACGAGTTTCGATCGATCCAGACGCTGCAGCACCCGAACCTGGTCTCGCTCGGCGAGCTCATCGAGGCGCAGGGCCGCTGGTTCTTCACCATGGAGCTGGTCGAGGGCATCGACTTCTTCAGCTACGTGCGCATGCGCTGGGGGCGCGCGTCCGAGGAGGAGCTGTCGGGCGAGGAGCCGGCCGACCTCGACTTCGATCCGGGCGCGGCGGCGGCGCTGTTCGACGAGGAGCGGCTGCGGCGCGCGCTGCTCCAGCTCGCGCTCGGCGTGGCCGCGCTGCACCGGGCCGGCTTCGTCCACCGCGACATCAAGCCGTCCAACATCCTCGTATCGCGCACGGGCCGCGTCGTGCTGCTCGACTTCGGCTTCGTCACCCACCTGAACGAGCGCTCGAGCGACCGGGTGGTCGGGACCATCGCGTACATGTCGCCGGAGCAGGCGGCCTCGATCCCGGTCGGCGCGGAGTCGGACTGGTACAGCGTCGGCATCGTGCTCTACGAGGCGCTGACCGGCCGACCGCCGTTCGACGGCATGCCGCTCGAGGTGCTCATGGCCAAGCAGTTCCGCTCGCCGGCCCCGCCGGGCCAGGTGGTCAAGGGCGTGCCTGCCGACCTGGAGGAGCTGTGCATGGAGCTCCTGCGCACCTCGCCGGCCGATCGCCCGGACGAGCGCGAGATCCTGCGCCGCCTGGGCGGCGAGGTGGCGCCGCCGGCGTCGGTGAGCTCGTCGATCAACATGCCGCACAGCCTGTTCATCGGGCGCGGCCACGAGCTCGACCGCCTGCGCGACGCCTATGGCCACTGCCTGGGCGGCGAGACCGTCGCGGTGTTCATCCACGGCGAGTCGGGCATCGGCAAGACGGCGCTGGTGCGCGCCTTCACCGACGAGCTGGCCCGCAAGCACCGCGACGCGCTGGTCCTGCGCAGCGCGTGCCACGAGCGCGAGTCGGTGCCCTTCAAGGCGTTCGACGGCGTGGCCGACAGCCTGAGCGACTACCTGGTCGAGCTGCCGCAGGTCGACGCCGCCATGCTGGTGCCGCTCCACGTCACCCACGTGGCCGAGGTGTTCCCGGTCCTGCGGCGCTGCGAGGTGATCGGGCGCGCGCTGCGACCGATGGCCAGCGACATGGAGCCGGCCGAGGTGCGCGCGCGCGTGTTCGCCGGGCTGCGCGAGCTGTTCGCGCGCCTGGCCGGCAAGCGGCCGGTGGTGATCGTGATCGACGACTTCCAGTGGGCCGACGCCGACAGCCTGGCGCTCCTGCGCGAGCTCCTGCGCCCGCCCGACTCGCCGCCCCTCCTGGTCGTCACGACGGTGCGCGACGGCAACGAGACGCCGCTGCCACCAGGGTCGCCCAGCCACGCGATCGGCGCGGCCAGCGCGGTGCACATGCACCTCGACGGGCTGGCGGCCGAGGAGGCGCGAGATCTGGTCAGGCGGCTGGCCCAGATCCTCGCGCCCCGCCTCGAGTCCCACGTCGACGAGATCGTGGCGGAGAGCCACGGCCACCCGCTCTACCTGGACGAGATCGTCCGCTTCGGCGCCACCGAGGGCATCGGCCCGGGCGCCACGCTCCACCTCGAGGACGTGCTGTGGTCGCGCGTGCTCATGCTCGACCAGCCGTCGCGCGAGATCATCGAGCTGGTCGCGGTCGGGCTGGGGCCGCTCGAGAAGGGGCTGGCGGCCGCCACCCTGCGGCAGAAGTTCGCCGACTTCGTGCGGCGGGTCGGCCACCTCCGGCTCATCAAGCTGGTGCAGACGACCGGAGTGCGCAAGAGCGACAAGATCGAGCTCTTCCACGACCGGGTGCGGCGCGCGGTCCTCGCCCACCTCGGCGCGGAGCAGCGCCGCGTGTACCACGAGCGGCTCGCGCTCGCCTTCGAGGGCACGCCGGGCGCCGCGCCCGAGATGCTGGCCATCCACTGGGGAGGAGCCGGCGACGCGGAGCGGGCGTTCCGCTACACCAAGGTGGCGGCCGGCGAGGCGGAGCGCGCGCTCGCCTTCGACCGCGCCGCCCGCCTCTACCGACGCTGCCTCGATCTCCTGCCGGGCGACGCGCGCGATGGGGTGGCCATCCGCACCCAGCTGGGCGACGCGCTGGTCAACGCCGGGCGCGGCGCCGAGGCGGCCAACTCCTACCTCGCCGCGGCCGAGCAGGCCCGCGAGGGCGTCGTCGAGCTCAACGCCAAGGCGGCCGGCCAGCTCCTGCGCAGCGGCCACGTCGACTCCGGCATCGAGGTCCTGCGCCGCGCCCTCGAGGGGCTCGACCTCAGCCTGCCGGAGACGCCGCGCGGCGCGATGCTGTCGCTGGTCGCGCAGCGCGCGCTCATCCGCATGCACGGGCTCGGCTTCCGCGCGCGCGAGGAGAGCGAGATCGCCGAGCGCGAGCTGACCCGGGTCGATATCTCGTGGGCGCTGGCGGCCGGCTTCGCCCTCATCGACGTGATCCGCGGGGCCGAATTTCAGGCCAAGCACCTTCGCCTGGCCCTCGCCACCGGCGAGCCGGGGCGGGTGGCGCGCGCTCTCCTGGCCGAGGTCGGCTACCGCAACGTGTCGGGCGCGCGCGGCAAGGTGGCGGCCGATCGCCTGCACAGGCACGCCGCCCTCTTGACCGACAAGCTGGGTCGGCCGCCCAGCCTGGTCGGGCTGAGCACGCTCATGACCGGCATCGGCGGCATCTGCCAGGGGCAGTGGGCGCAGGCCGAGGAGCACTGCCGGATGGCCGAGGAGATCCTGCGCGACCAGTGCAGCGGCGTGGCCTGGGAGCTGGCCAGCGCGCGCATCATGGGGCTGTGGGCGCTGTGGTACCTCGGGCGCGTGGGCGAGATGGCGCGCCGCCTGCCCGGCATCCTGCGCGCGGCGCAGGAGCGCGGCGACCTCTACGCCTTCACCACCTGCCGCACCTACTTCACGCCGATGGAGCACCTGGCCCGCGACGAGCCTGATCGCGCCCTGCAGGAGGGGGAGCAGTCGCTGCGGCGCTGGTCGCAGCGCGGCTTCCACTTCCAGCACTACTTCCAGCTGTTCGCGGCCACCCAGGTGCGGCTCTACGCCGGCGACGCCGAGGCCGCGCACGAGCGCCTGGTCCACGAGTGGCCGGCGCTCAAGTCGTCGCTCCTGCTCACCGTGCAGCAGAACCGGATCGAGGCGCTCCACTTCCGCGGCCGCGCCGAGCTCGCGCTCGGGTGCGCCCGCGGCGAGAGCAAGCTGCTCGACCGCGCGGTGGCGCGCGCGCGCCGCATCGAGGGCGAGCGAACCGCGTGGGGCGAGGGGTTCGCGATGCTCCTGCGCGCGGGCGCGGCGCAGGCGCGCGGCGATCCGGCCGGTGCTGCGCGCCACCTGCGCACCGCGCTGGGGGCGCTCGCAGCCTCCGACATGCAGCTCTACGAGGCGGCGGCGCGGCGCGGGCTCGGGGCGGTGACTCGTGATCCCGCCCTCATCGAGCAGGGCGAGGCGGCCCTGACCGCGCTGGGTGCCGGCAACCCATCGCGGATGGCTGCGATGCTCGTGCCGGGCGTGCAGTCCGTATAAGATGGTCGCGTGGGATGGAGGCGGCACTGGCCTGCAGCTCGCGCCGTGGTCATCGCGCTCGTCCTCGCGATCGGGCTGGTGGACGGGTGTCCCATCCCCAGCAACAAGCGCACGATCCCCGCGCTCCTGCCGGCGGTCAAGGAGATGAGGGTGCTGCGCACCCAGGTGCTGGCCCCCTTGCGGCCGGTGCGCGACGGATTTCGCCTGCATCAGCTGTGGAAGCTGTTCCCCACCGCGAGCCTGAACCAGTACCGCATGTGGGTCGAGGGCCGCGCCGGCCGCGACGGGGCCTGGCAGATCCTGTATCGCCCGCTCGACCCCGAGCACACGTTCAAGCGCGATGAGATCGAGTACCGCCGCCTGCGGGGCGCGTGGAATCCGGGCCGCTCGGCGCGGCGCGGCTACGCCAGCTTCGTGAAGTGGGTGGCGGGCGAGGTGTTCAATGCGCGGCCCGATTTCGACGAGGTGCGCGTGCGGATGGAGAAGATCCGCGTCAACCCCCGCGAGGGCAAGTTCGAGTCGACCGGCAAGTTCCAGTACGAACGCTCGCGCCGGCGCGCGAGGGAGCGCGAGAAGCCGGTCGTCGAGCCGGCGGCGCCCATCGAGGAGCCGGAGCCATGAGCAAGCGGCGGCGAGACTCGCGCCAGCCGCCGGCGCCGGGTGCGGATGCGGCCTCGAAGTCGGATGCGAGCGCGGCGGCCGGCGCGGGTCCGGGCGCCGGCGAGGCGAGCGCGGCGACCGCGCCTCCGCCGCGCCGTGGCAACCCGATCGGCCGCGTCTGGCGCGCGTGGGTCGAGCTATGGGATGGCCGCGAGGCGCCGACCTCGCTCGCGCTCTGCCGCATCCTGGTCGCGGCCGTGCTCCTGGCCGATCTCCTGCAGACGCGGTCGTACGGGCTGGTCGAGACCGTGTGGGGCCCGCCGCCCGACGGCCTGGGCTGGGGCGGACAGGGGGCCTCGGCCGCGGCGGCCGCGCGCTGGTTCGGCGCGAGCGTGGGCACTGCCTGGCTCCTGTGGTGGACCGCGGCGATCGCGGCCCTCTTCGTCCTCGCCGGCATCGCGACCCGCCCGGCGGTGCTCCTGCTCGCGCTCACCTGGGCGCAGCTCGGCCACACGGCCCCCGACAGCGACCGCGGCATCGACTTCATGCTGCGCGCCGTCCTCCTCGTCCTGGTCTTCTCGCGCTGCAACGCATGCTGGTCGGTCGACGCGTGGTTCCGGCGGCGCATCCGCCGCCCATTTCCGTCGCTGGTGCCCTCGTGGCCGCGCCTCCTCATCTTCGCCCAGCTCATCTGGATCTACAGCTCGGCCGGCCAGAACAAGGTCGACAAGGCGTGGGGACCGCTCGAGCACTTCTCGGCCCTCGCCAACATCCTGACCGATCCGCACTTCGCCCGCTTCGACCCGGCCTGGATCGCGATCTTCTTCCCGGTGCTGCAGCTGGCGACGTTCGCGACCATCTTCTTCGAGCTGACCAGCCCCGTGATGATCCTCCTGACCTGGTGGCACTCCACCCGCGATCGCCCCGGGAGGCTGCGCCGCCTGTCCAATCTGTTGAGGCTGCGCTGGGTCTGGATCCTCACCGGCGCGAGCTTCCACCTCGGCATCGCGGTGACCATGCGGCTCGGCATCTTCTCGTGGGGCATGCTCGCCCTCTACCCGGTGCTCTTCCGCCCTGACGAGCTCGCCCGCGCCTGGACGTGGCTGCAGGCCCACATCCCGCGCCGCGGCCTTCGATCCGCGTCCAGCTGAGCCGAGTGGATGCGGGGCGGGGGGCTGCGACTGGCACTCGCGTCGGCGCTGGTCGCCGGCGCCGCGATGCTGGCGGAGGCGGCCGCCGACGCATCGCCCGGCGTCGATCTGAATGATCCTGCCTACGACGAGCTCGCCGCGGCCCGCGCGGCCGGCGCTCTATCATTATATATGGGTGGCCTGCGCCCCCTGACCGAGGCCCGCATCCAGGCGCTGCGCCGCGCGGCCGGGCTGCCGGACGGGCTGCTGGACGGGCGGCGCGCCTCCGAGGCAGGCAGGCGAGGATGGCTGGTCCCGGTGAGGAGCTTGACGATGCGGGCGGCGGTCGCGCGCGACCACCAGCGGCCCTACTCGACCGAGGACCATCCCCGCGACCTGATCGGCGGCGTGGCGATCACGTGCGAGCACCGGCAGGGCCGGAGCTGCGGCGACGGCGCGGGTCTCGAGGTCGAGCTCGAGTCCGCGGCGGGCCTCGGCGAATGGGCCGCGGCCGTCACCAGAGTGCGCGCGGTCGCCGGCAGCGGCGATCGCGACGCCGACGTCGTGCTCGACCGCGCGTATGCCAGCGCCGAGCTCGGCCCGGTCGCGCTCGTGGTCGGCCGCGACGCGATCGTGCTCGGCCCCTCCGCCCGCACCCAGGCCCTGTGGGGCGACAACGTCGCGGCGATCGACCAGGTCCGGGTGTCGACCTCGCGGCCGCTTCCGCTCGTCGGCAGAGACGGCTCGATCCTGCGCGCGAGCGGGTTGTGGTTTCTCGGCCGCCTGCGCGACCCGCAGACCTTCACCGGCACGCTGGTCGACGGAAGCCGCGCCCAGCTCGACCTGTGGGACACCGCCGAGCTTGGCGTGACCCATCTCATCCAGCTGGGCGGCGACGGCGCCCCGGCCTTCACCTTCGGCGACTACCTCCGCGAGCACTTCCAGCACAACGCGGAATCGGGCGAATTCGCCAACCACCGGCTATCGATCGACGCGGCAGTGGACCTGCCCGACCTCGCCGGCCTGCGCATCTACTACGAGCTCGCCGCCGAGGACATGCGCGACCAGATCGGCAGCATGCTCCGCCACGACGCCGACCACGTGGTGGGTGTGTCGCTCGCCCGCCTGGCCCCGCGCGCGGGCTTGCTCCTCGAGGCGACCAGCACCGGCGTCCGATCGGAGGAGCACAGCCTGTTCACGACCGGGCTGACCAGCGCCGGCCGCGTGGCAGGCAATCCTCTGGGCCCGAGCTCGCTGGCCGCGTTCGCCGGCCTCCGCCTCGACCTCGGCGCCGTCGTGGCATGGCCCTGGGTGGAAGTAGTGCGCCACTCCGAGGACATCTACTCCTTCGGCACCGGCGACATCGTCCGCACCGCCGACCTTCCCGAGGAGACGCGGCTCCGCGCCGGCGCCCGCGCCTCCTGGCAACTATCCCCCGAGCTCCGCGCCGGGATCCGCGCGCTGGCCGAACGCGTCACCACGGCCGACTTCATCCCCGGCCACACCCGGTGGAACGGGGCCGCCGAGGCCACCCTCGAGTGGACGCCGACGTGGCGGATCGCGACCGATCTGTGATGCGGGCGCCGGGTGCTCAGGCCGGGCGGAGCCCCGCCTCGCCGAGAGCGCGATCCAGCAGTCCCTCGAGCCCCTCGCTGCAGGCCACGTCTCGGAGGTAGACCATGTCCAGGGCGAGGCCCTGTACCTTGAGGACTCCGAGAACGTCTCGCCACTGCTGCTCGGAGACACCGCCGCCCTTGCGGGACCCGTCGAGCTTGCGCAGCACGATGTTCTCGGCCGCGGTCACGTAGGCTCGCGACTCTGGATGGCCCGTCAGGGCGACCTGCTCGCGCCGGCGGAGCTGCTCTCTGTCCAGCTGATCGGGCCCCGCGACGAACATGTCCAGCTTGTAGGCGGAGCCTTCATGAATGACGTTGAACGACGAGTGACGGCGGATCGCCTCTCGAGCAGCCTCCTCCGACACGTAGAACCTCGCCCCGAGTCGGGCGACCAGCTCGGAGAGACGAGCCTCCGTGAGCTCCACGATCATGTCCGCGTCGGCGGACGCGCGGGGCTCGCCGAACACCGAGCTCGCGACCGAGCCCCCGATCGCGTACACGAGCCCCATCTGCTCCAGGCACTGCACTGCATCGAGGAGGGCGGAGAGGAGATCGCCGGCCATCGAGCGCTCAGCGGCCGCCGGTCCAGCCGAAGACCTGTCTCATCACGGAGGCCGGGAGCCTGGCCGAAGCCAGGCGCATCCGAAGCTCGTGGTCGTCCGCGTCGGGGTAGCGACGGCGAAGGCCCGCGAGAGCCAGCTGCTGAGTCATGCGCGACAGGTCTCGAACGATGACGATCTTCTCGGCTGGACTCATCGATCGGTACCGGGCGATGAGGATGCGCTCAGCTTCGAGGCTGGTGTCCCGGGCCTGTGTCCTGTAGGCGCTCATGCTCCTCGCTCGACCCGTCGGGCACGACTCCGGCGCGTCGCCTGTCAACAGGATAGCACTCCCTGATGCCAGCGCCTGTCACGACGGCACTTGGGCGGCGCGACCGCGCGGCGCCACGGCGCGCTTCAGCGCGGCGCCACGACCAGGACCCCGCCGTGCCGCGGATCGATGACGTACGCCTTGCCGGTCTCGGTCGCGACCACGTTGCGCGCACCCTCGGCGGTGGCGACCGCGGCGCGCTGCGTGAGCCTGCCGTCGGGCGCGAGGTCCGCGACGACCAGCCTGCCGGCGCCGCCGGCGGCGGCGTACGCGCGCCGGATCCCGGCCACGTAGTCGAGATTGTCGACCCCGGCGCCGGTATCGAGGCGCCCGACCTGCTCGCCGCCGGCGTCGAGGACCACGATGTGGTCCGTGCACGCGACCAGGAGCAGTCGCACGTCCGCGGCGTAGGCCAGCCCTCTCGGCCCGTCCTCGCCGCAGCCGGGCGACCACGTCTTCACCACCGCGCGCGAGGCGGTATCGATGACCAGGGTGCGGTTCCTGTCCTCGAGGTTGGTGAAGAAGCGCTCCCCATCCACCGCGTAGCCCTCCGGCTCGCCGTCGACCTTCATCGCGCCGGCCACCCGCGGCGCGCGCGGCGCCGACACGTCGACCACGATGAGCGAGCGGTCGCCCGGCGCCGTCACCCAGACCTCCTTGCGCGCGGCGACGTAGGCGACGCCATCCGGCATCGACGGCAGAACCGCGCACCCCCCGCGCTCGAGCGTGGCGGCGTCGATCGCGCACACCGTCGAGTCGGCCCGGTCGCCGACGTACACCACGCCGTCCCCGACCGTCGCCGCGCTCGGCCCCACCGTGCGCTTGCGCCCGCGGCGCTCCACCTCCGCGGTGGCGAACCCCGCGACCGGGGTGAGCGCATCCGTCGCCGCGTCGATCACGTCCACCGCGCCGGACCCGCCCGCCGGCACCCACAGGCGCCGCCGGCCGCGATCGTAGACGATGTAGTCCAGGAACACCTCGTTGCCAGCGCCCGGCAGCGCGATCGACCGCGCGACCAGCGGCCCCGCGGTCGGATCTGGCGCCCTCGACCGCGCCGGTACGGGCTCGGGCGCCGCGCCGTTCCGGCATCCGGCGACGGCCATCAGCGCGGCGATCGTCGAGCAGACGCGTGCACTCATGCCATGACTCCTTCGCGCGCATGATAGACACGCTCGCCCGGAAAGGCGACACGCGTGGGTCACCTGGGGCGTTTCACCGAGGCCGCCATCGACGACATCACATCACGAGAAGGCGCTCGATGGCGCCACGGCGGCGGCCGCGCCGCCCACAGCCGCTCGCCTGGCGAGCAAGACGCGCCAGGCCAGAGCGCTGAACACGAGCTCGCCGGCGGCCATGCCGAGAATTGCGCCCGTTCCGCCGCGCGTACCGATGAGCGCGACGACCAGCGCCAGCGTGGCTCCCGTCGAGAAGCAGGTCATCGCGAACACGGCCCGGAACTCCAGCCGCGCCAGCA
>DATFRY010000101.1:0-4998 GCA_035262925.1 Kofleriaceae bacterium
CGCTGGCGCGCCGGCTCCGGCGACGCAGACCATTCCGCCGCGGATTCGCCGGCTGGTCTGGCGCCGCGACCACGGCCGCTGTCAGGTGCCCGGGTGCCGGGCGGCGAAATTCTTGGAAGTGCACCACGTGCGCTGGCGCTCGGACGGAGGCGGACATGACCCGTTGAACCTGGCCGTGACGTGTTCGATCCACCACGACCTGGTCCATCGCGGGCTGATCGTCGTGGAGGGGAGCGCG
The DNA here is from genome assembly GCA_035262925.1 of Kofleriaceae bacterium. Lineage (GTDB taxonomy): Bacteria > Myxococcota_A > Polyangia > Haliangiales > Haliangiaceae > DATFRY01. The sequence goes on from DATFRY010000101.1 coordinate 239, forward strand.
CCCGCCCTCATCTTCCGGCACGCGGACGGAAGGCCGTACGGTCAGCTGCAAGCGGATGACGCGCACCTGATCGCCGGGTTGCGCGGAGCGGGCGCGCCGACGGCCGAGCCGCAGCGTCCGCCGGTGCCGGGTGCAGCGTCGGGCGCGCCGACGGCCGAGCCGCAGCGTCCGCCGGTGCCGGGTGCAGGGTCGGGCGCGCCGACGGCCGAGCCGCAGCGTCCGCTGGTGCCGGGTGCAGCGTCGGGCGCGGCGACGGCCGAGCCGCGGCGTCCGCTGGTGGGTGATGCTATCTCGGGGATCGGGAGATCGCCTGACCATGTGTCTCGGCAGGCGGACGGGAGGCCCTGCCGTCAGGCGCGCGCCCATGACGTGGACGTGGCGGATGCGATCGCCGGCTTGCGCCGCATCGGTGTGCCGGCGCCCGATGCGCAGCGAGCGGTCGCCGAGGCCGCGGCGTCAGGCGCGGTTGCGATTGAGGACCTGCTGCGCCAGGCGCTCATCGTCCTGGGCCGGACGACCTATGCCTCGCGGATGACGTGGGTGGAGTCTCGCTCGGCTACGCCCTGACGCGCGGGCCGCTGGCCTCCGGCGCCGTGTTCGTGGCGGTCGCGGCGCGCGCAGGCGAATCGAACCAGGCGGGCGCCATGACCATCGAGGATCTGCGGGCCGCTGCCTCCGGCGCCGTGTTCGTGGCGGTCGCGGCGCGCGCAGGCGAATCCAGCCAGGCGGGCGCCCTGACCATCGAGGATCCGCGGGCCGCTGGCCGCCGGCGCCGCGCTCGTGGCGGACGAGGCGCGCGCAGGCGAATCCAGCCAGGCGGGCGCCATGACCATCGAGGATCTGCGGGCCGCTGGCCGCGGGCGCCGCGTTCGTGGCGGTCGAGGCGCGCGCAGGCGAATCCAGCCAGGCGGGCGCCGTGACGATCGAGGATCTTCGGCGCCAGGCGTCTGTCGTCGCCGGGCAGGACGGCCAGGGGGTCGCGGGTCACGCGGGTACAAATCTCGCGCGGCCCGGCCCTCGCCCGTGGCGCGCCGGCGGCCGGCGCGGCGACGACGGCGTCGTGGCGCGCGCCCGCGAGTCCAGTCAGGCGGGCCGCTGGACGACCGAGGATCTCCGGCGCCGGCGCTCCCCTCGGCGCAGGACGATCCACACGTCGCGGGGCACGCGGCAGGAGCCGCGCACTCAGCCGCGGCGTGCGGGGCGCTGGCGGCCGGCGCGGGCGAGGCGGCGGTCGTGGCGCTGGAGGGCGAGGGCGATCAGGCGGTCGATGAGCTGGGGATACGACAGGCCGGATTCTTGCCACAGGCGGGGGTACATCGAGATGGGCGTGAAGCCCGGGATGGTGTTGAGCTCGTTGAGGAGGAAGCCGCGGCCGGACTCGTCGAAGAAGAAGTCGACGCGGGCCATGGCCTCGCAGCGGCAGGCGTCGAAGGCGCGGAGGGCGAGGGCGCGCACGTCGGCCGTCTGTGCCGGGGTGAGCGGGGCGGGGGCGAGGAGCCTGGCGCGGCCGTCCTCGTACTTGTCGGAGTAGTCGTAGAACTCGGCGCCCGGGATGACCTCGCCGGGGACGGACGCCTCGGCGGGGTCGTCGCCCAGCACGGCCACCTCGATCTCGCGTCCGGTCACCGCCTCCTCGGCGAGGAGCCACTCGTCGTAGGTGAACGCGAGCGCGATGGCCGCCTCGAGCTCGGCGCGGTCGTGCGCTTTCGACACGCCGACCGACGACCCCATGTTGGCCGGCTTGACGAAGCAGGGCATGCCGAGCTCGCGCTCCACGGCGCCGCAGAAGGCGGCCACGTCGTGGCCGTCTCGCAGCGGCAGGAAGCGCGGTGTGGGAAGGCCGCAGGCCTGGAACGCGCGCTTCATCATCACCTTGTCCATCCCGACCGCTGAGCCGAGCACGCCGGAGCCGACGTAGGGCAGGCCGACCGTCTCGAGCATCCCCTGGATCGTCCCGTCCTCGCCGTACGGGCCGTGGAGCAGCGGCAGCACGACATCGATGCCCGCGCGCGGGCCGCCGGCGCCCTCGCCGAGCGGGACGAGCTCGCCGCCGCCCGGCTGCGTGTTGAGATCGACCGGCGCACCCTCGATCGCGAACGCGGCGGGCAGCGCGTCGCGCGCGCCGGCCAGGAGCGCGCTCGCCTCGCCGGCAAGCAGCCACCGGCCCTCGGTGGTGATCGCGACCGGCACGACCTCGTACCGGGCCGGGTCGAGCGCCCGGGCCACGGCGACGGCGGTCACGCGCGAGACATCGTGTTCCGCGGAGCGACCGCCGAAGAGCAGGAGCACGCGCAGACGGCGACTGGCCATGCGCCGAGTCTAACCCCAACGCGCGCGCTGCCGTGATCGCCCTGACCGCCTCTACTCGCGGCGCATCGCCTCGACCGGGTCGAGCCGCGAGGCGCGGTAGGCCGGGTAGATGCCGAAGACGAGGCCGACGCCGCCGGCCGACAGCATCGACAGCGTGACCGCCCAGGCCGGGACCGCGGTGGGGATGCCGACCATGATGTGGATGAGCGCCGCGAGGCCGGCGCCGGCGGCGACGCCGAGGACACCGCCGATGCTGGTCAGCATGACCGCCTCCACCACGAACTGCGACAGGATGCGGCGGCGGCGGGCGCCGAGCGCGCGGCGCAGGCCGATCTCGCTGGTCCGCTCGGTCACCGACACCAGCATGATGTTCATGACACCGATGCCGCCGATGATGAGCGCGATGGCGCAGATGCCGACCGACGCGGCGGCGATGATGGTCGACAGGTTGTCGAACGTCTCCTGGATCGACTCGTTGGAGAACATCTCGAAGTCGTTCTCCGCCTCGGGCGGGACGCCGCGCTGGCGGCGCAGGATCGACACCACCTCGTCCTGGGTGCGCGCGAGGCGCTCCGGGTCGCGCGACTGGATCGTCACGTTGAGCGAGCGCTTGGTGCCGTAGATCCGCATCCACGCGGCGATCGGCATCGCCACCAGGTTGTCGATGGAGCCGCCGAGCTGCTGGCCGCGGCGGGCCAGCGTGCCGACCACCTGGAAGCGCCGGCCGTGCACGCGGATCGACTGCCCGATCGGCTCCTGCCCCGCGAACAGGAGATCGACCAGGTCGGCGCCGATCACCGCCAGGTTGATCCCGGCCAGCGCCTCGCCCTCGGTGAACAGCCGCCCGGTCTGCAGGCCGTAGCCGTTGTTGTCGAAGAAGTCGTTGCCGGTCCCGCCCACCGCCATCATCACGGTGCGGATCGCCCGGTCGCCGGCGCGGATGTCGCGCTCCGCCTCCCACGCCTCGCCGGCCACGCGCAGGCAGCTGCCGCACTTCTCCTGCAGGACGGCGACGTCGCGCAGGGTGAAGTCCTTGCGCCGCTCGTAGCGCGCGCGATCGCGCGGCCCGAAGCCGCCGTTGGGCTGCTTCTGCACCTGGAACACCCCCGTCCCCAGCTGGGCCAGGTCCTGGTGGATCTGGCGGCGCAGCCCCTCGATGGTCGCCGCCATGGCCACCACCGCGACCACGCCGATGACGATGCCGAGCAGGGTCAGCGCCGAGCGCAGCTTGTGCACCGCCAGGATGCGCACCGCGGCCCGGAGCGTGTCGATCAGCGCGATCCACATGGTGACTCGTCCCTCACGCGGTCGGGCCTTGTATGACGTCCACGTGAGCTCAGCGGCCCACGCGGACGTGCCTCCGGTCAAAAAGTTGACTTCCGCCGGATCGCCCGGCGACGACGGGGGAGGATGGAATCCGGGAGAGGGTCGCCGTGCCGGCCTTGGGGCAAAGTCCCCGGGAGTGAGATTGGCGCCCTCGACCGGTGCTTCTGGCTCGAACGGTATCCTGAGGCCGGCGCAACCGAGTCCTCGCATTCACAAGGCAGAGCATGAGCACCGGCTCCGAGGCTCCCGACCTCCTCCATCCCAACGAGGTCACATGAAATTCGTTGGAATCGACATTGCGTCCGAAACGCACGTGGTCGCGGTGGTCAGTGAGCAGAGCGAGACGGTCGTCAAGCCGACGCCCTTCACGGAGGACGCTGGCGGGTACGAGAAGCTCCTCGCGCTCGTCGGGGATCCGGCCGATACGCTGGTCGCCATGGAGGCCACCGGGCATTACTGGAAGAACCTGTTCGCCGTGCTGGCCGCCAGAGGCTTCACGCTGGCGCTGCTCAACCCGCTGCGCACCAGGCGCTTCGCCGGCGAGGACCTTGAGCGTGCCAAGACCGACGCCATCGACGCGCTCGGCATCGCGCGCTTCGCGGCGCAGAAGCGCCCGGCGGCCACTCGGCTGCCCGAGTCCGCGACCGAGGAGCTGCGCGAGCTCGTGCGACTGCGCGACCGGCTCGTGCAGGACTTCGGCGACCGTACCCGGCAGCTGCACCGCCTGGTTGATCTCGGCTTCCCGGAGTTCACCCGCTACGTCCGGCGCCTCGACAGCGAGCTCGCGTGCGCCATCCTGCACGACTACCCCACGGCGCACGCGTTCCAGGGCGTCTCGGTCAAACGGCTCACTCGGCTCCGCTATGACGGGCGGCACACCGTCGGCGACGAGCTCGCCGCCCAGTTGGTCGAGGCGGCCAAGCGCTCGGTCGGTCAGCATCACGGCGAGGTCTACCGCGTGCAGGTCCGCTACATCTGCGAGGACCTCGCTGTGCTGCGGCGCCGGATCCGCGAGCTCGAGCACGACATCGAACGCAAGCTCAGCGAGCACGAGGTTGGCACTCTGCTCACGACCATCGACGGCATCGGCCCGTTGACGGCAGCCCGCATCATCGCTCGCCTCA
>DATFRY010000102.1:0-7593 GCA_035262925.1 Kofleriaceae bacterium
GGGCCATCAACGACGTCCTTGAACCTCAAGGGGCCCGAGGTCGAGTCCCTCCTGCACGAGGGCAGCTTCAAGGCGGTATGCGAGCGGTGCGGCAAGGCCTCGGTGGATCCCGAGCGGATGGACACGCCGCGCTCGCTCTTCGATCTGGTCGAGACCGCGCTGGGCAAGCAGCCGTCGGCGAGCCACCTGATATCCGAGGACAACACCGTCGCGGTGCACGACACGCCGCGGGTGTGGGGCAAGCCGTTCGACAAGGTGGGCACGACGGTGTCGGTCACGACGGCGCCGGCCCTGCTGGTCGAGACCATGGCGAAGGTCATCGTGCGGGGCCGGTCCGTGATCGACATCGTGAGCCTGGATGCGCCCGGCGAGGGCGACGAGTTCGAGCGGATGATCTTCCAGAGCCTGAAGACCGCCACCCACGACACCAAGGGGCAGGTGGTCATCCGCATCCTGCTCGGCTTCGTCCCGGTGGAGGGGCGATTCAACACCTGGTGCGCGCGCCTGCTCGCGGCCATCAAGAGCTGGGGAGGCGCCGCGACGCCGCGGCTGTTCATCGGTCAGCTCTACTCGATCAAGCACCAGCAGTGGAACCACTGCAAGATCATGGCGTCCGATGGTGTGCGCGCGATCGTCGGGGGCCACAATCTCTGGTGGGCCGCCTACGCCACGCTGCCCATGGCCCACGACATCTCGCTGCACGTGGTCGGAAAGGCCGCGTATGACGCCCAGGTGTTCTGCGAGTACATGTGGAACTGGGGCGGGTGGTGGCTCAACGCCTGGACGCTCAAGCCCGGCCAGTGCAAGGACACCGACTGGGTCCAGGTGAAGACACTCGACAGCAAGGAGGCACCGGTCCGGATCTTCAGCTGCTTTCCCTGCGTCGAGGACAGCAAGCGCAGCACCAGCAGCGAGACCGTGTTCGCGCCCGCGATCAAGCTGCCGGTGCTGGCGCAGCCGGTGCCGCTCGGCCATCGCGGCCTCTACCTCACCGAGGAGCCGAACCCGTTCGCGGCCCGCGTCATGGGTCTCGGCCGGTGCGAGCAGAGCCACCTGGTCTCCACCGCGAGCGACATCGCCAAGCAGACCATCATCAAGAACGCGAAGTTCTCGCTCAAGCTCTGCCAGCAGGACCTGGTGTTCCTGGGCTCGGGGCCGGCGTTCCCGTTCAAGGAGGAGGATCACCTGGTCTGCAAGTGGATCGCCGAGGCGCTGCTCGCGAATTCGAAGCTGTCGGTGAAGATCGTCGTGTCGCCCCTGCGCGCCTACGGCGGCGGCGCGCAGTACTCGTGGACCTCGGGAGCGACCGGCACGATGGCGCTGCTGCAGAAGCTGCTGCTGAAGTACGCGGGGAGCGCGAAGCAGGTCGAGAGTGCGATCGCGCGCCTCGAGGTCGCGCCGTTCTGCTTCACGGCATGCGAGTTCGAGAGCGAGGACGACTACCGCTGGCCGACGCTGGCCAAGATCGGCAAGCCGTACCCGACCGGGTTCGCGTGCTTTCCGACCCCGGCGAACCACGCCAAGTTCTATGTCGCCGACGACGACGTGTGCTACGTGGGCTCGGACAATCTCTACCCCAACTCGAACGCGGAGTTCGGCTACCTCGTCGAGGGCCGCGTGGTGGAGGCGCTGCTCGAGGACTACTGGAACCTGGTCTGGTACCACTCCAGGCGCCACCGCGTGCCCGCGAAGGTCTGACCGCGCGCAGCGGCGTGAAGGCAATCAGCCGCGGTGCGCGGTCGGATGGACGAGCGGCCTGTAGCCGGCGGCGAGCACCGCGACGGTCGCGGGCGGCGTGAGGAGCTCGACCTCGTCGCCGGGGCGCTCGAGCGGCGCGCCGTAGCCGGAGAACGACCACGGCAGGAGGGCGCCGCCGAGCCAGAGCGCCGCCGTGCCGCCGAGCCTCACGAATGCGCCGTCGGGCAGGGCGGCGAGGCGGGCCGGGCGCGTCAGCTTGCGCCGCGTGCGGGGCTCGACTCGCTCGCCGTGGAGGCGCGCGTCCATCTCGGTGGCGCGCGGCTGCCGGTCGAGGCCGTGGGCGCGCTGCCAGGCGCCGGCGTAGGCGAGATAGTCGGGCCGGCGGCAGTAGCAGCACGGGCGATGTCCGGCGGCGAGTGCCGTCGCCTCGTCGAGGAAGAAGAGGGCCGTCCAGCGGCCCTCCGGCATCGGGTCGCGCTTGCGGCCCCGGTAGTCGAGGACGCAGGCGATCCACAGGCGCGATCGCCAGCGCGTGACGCCGAGCGTGCGGTCGGGGCGGTGGATGCAGCCTCGATTGCCCATGAGGAGCCCGCGGCCCGGATCGCTGACGATGTCTCCGGTCGGCGTGACGCGGTTCTGGAGCGGCATGCGGCGAGTGGCCACCGGCGTCGAGTTACTTGCCGGCCGGCGCGCCGCCGCTTCCGTCGAGGAACGGCAGCACCGCCCTCGGGAGCGCCGGCGCGCGGTCCATCTCGTAGTGGGTGACGTCGGGGAGGATGGCGAGGCGGTTCGGCGACATGTGCTCGCGCTGCCAGCCGGCGTCCTTCTGGCCGCCGCCGAGGAGCTTGTAGAACTCCACCACGTGCTCGAGGCGGATCATGTCGCTGTCGCCGTAGACCAGCATGACCGGCATCGTCAGCTTCTTCACGTCCGCCGACCAGTCGTACGGCCGCCGCATCCACTCGCCCATCCGGTCGAGCAGGGTCGGGAACTCGTCGGGGTTCGGCGCCACCGCGACGTACGTGGTGTAGAGCGGCGTCTCCTTCAACATCGGCGCGATCGCGGCGCTCACCTGGGCCTGCTGGGGCAGCATCTCCGGGTAGAAGCCGTCCTGCGCGAAGACGACGGAGATGAGAACGAGCTTGCGCACCACCGCCGGGTGCTGCACGGCGAGGCGGAGCGCGATCGCGCCGCCGAACGAGTAGCCGATCACATCGACCTTGTCGTGGCCGAGCTGGCCGACCAGCACGGCGAGGTCGTTGGCGATGTCGCTCGGATCGATCGTCTTGCGATCGCCGAGCGGCGTCCGGCCGTGGCCCTGGAGGTCGACCGCGATCACCTGGTGATGCTCGGCGAAGGCCGGGAGGCCCGGCTCGAACAGGCCGATCGAGCCGAGCCCGCCGTGGAGCATCAGGATCGGCGAGCCCTGGCCGTGGATCTCGTAGTAGTAGCGGACGCCGTTGATCTCGGCGCGGCCGCTGCGGACAGCCGGGGCGGCGGTGGGTGCCGAGGTCTTGGTCGGGTTGGACACGGGGGCCTCCTGGGGGGCGGCGCTGCACGCGCCGGCCGTTGTGACGACGAGGGTGACGACGAGGGCCGTCAAGGTATACAGGCGGTTGGGTTGCATCGGTAGCTCCTGCTGACACGACGAACCAGCCCGGCCGAGATCGACGCCAGCTCGTCGAATTTCTCGATTCCGGGTCACCGGCCCGCTCGAGCGGCACAGGCGATCCCCGCCCGAACCGGATCACCCGGGCCGGGCCGGCGCGTCGGTGGCCGCCGTGATACATGGTGTCGTCGGCGACCGGCACGGACGAGGTCGTCGGGTGTTCGAGAAGGGATGTCTTTGCGTCCTCGCCGCCTTCGCCGTCCTCGCCGTGTGGCCGCCCCGGCGCTGCTGTGCCTGGCCGCCTGTGCGATGTCGCCGCCGCAACCGGCGCACGCGCCGGACCCGCCGGCGGGCGTCTACCGGGCGATCCGCGCCGACATCGAGGCGGAGATCGCGGCGGGTCGGCTGACCGGGGTCGCGGTGGCGGTGGTCAGCCGCGGGCACATCGTGTGGGAGGAGGGCATGGGGTGGGCGGACCGCGAGGCCGGGCGGCGGGCCACCATCCACACGCCGTTCTCGCTGGCCTCGACCACCAAGCCGATCACCACCACGGCGATGATGACCCTCGTGCACGCCGGGGTGCTCGACCTCGACCGGCCGGCCAACGAGTATCTCGGTCCCGACAAGATCGTCGACGAGCGCGGCCCGGCCCGGGAGGTCACGCTGCGGCGCCTGGCCAGCCATTCGTCGGGGCTGCCCACCTTCTTCGCGATGTACCCCGAAGGCGGCGCGGCGCGCCAGCCTCCGGTGGCCGCGCTCGTCCGCGACTACGGTCACCTCGTGGCCCGGGTCGGCGAGCGCTACGAGTACTCGAACCTCGCCCTCGCGATCGTGGCCGACATCGCCGCGCGCGCCTCGGGCCAGGAATTCGGCCGCACCCTCGAGGCCTGCGTGCTGTCGCCGCTCGGGATGAAGGACAGCTTCTTCGACACGGACACGTCGCGGCGGCACGAGATGGCGGCGCGCTACGGCGACGCCGGCAACCGGCTCCCGTTCTACCTCACCGCGACGCCCGGCTCGGGCGAGGTGTTCGCCAGCGCGCACGACATGGCCCGCTTCGCCATGTTCCATCTCGGCGACGACCTGGGCCCGCGCGCGTCGATCCTGACCGCCGCCGAGCGGGCCGAGCTCCACCGGCCGCACACCCGGGTGTCCGCGCGCGAGGACTACGGGCTCGGCTGGCAGGTCCTGCGGGGAAGCGGCTCGGGCGGGCCGGCCGCGCTCTACCACGGAGGCGGCCAGTCCGGCGTGGCGACCGAGTTCGTCCTCGTGCCGTCGGCGGACGCCGCGGTCGTCGTCCTCAGCAACCGCCGCGGCCGCCAGTTCCTCGAGTCGGTTCGCGACCGCCTGCTCCGCTCCGTCGTGCCGGGGTGGAGCGGCCTGCCGGCGCCGCCGAACCCGACACCGCAACCGCTCGATCCGGCCGCGGCCTACACCGGCACGTGGCGCGGCACGCTCGTGGCACAGCGCCGTCTCGTGCCGGCCGTCCTCGTCATCACCGGTCCCGACCAGGGCACGCTGTCGGTGGCCGGCCGCCCGCCGCAGCCGATCACCGGCCTCGCGCTGGTGGACGGGCGGATCTCGGGCGACACGGTCGGCGACATCGGCAGCCCCGACACCCGCCGCGAGGGCCTGACCCAGCTGTCGCTCGACCTCGCGCTGCGCCCGGGTCGCATCGACGGCGACGTCATCGCGTGGCGCAGACCTCCGACAGCATGACCATCCTCCCGCACCGCGCCGTGCTGGAGCGAGCCGCGCCGCCGCGCTGAGCAGCCCAGATGAGGCGCCGCGGAGCCGGCGTTCGACCGACCGGAGGAGCGAGGGCACGATCCCACGGAGCGCCTTGTTGCCGCGCCCTGGCCCTGTGCCACCATCGCCCGATGGCGAAGACGATGCTAGTCACCGGCGCGACCGGTGGTATCGGTGCGGCGCTGGTGCGCGTCGCGGGCCAGCGCGGCTACCGGGTCCTGGCGGCCGGTCGCGACCCGGCGAGGCTCGACGACCTCTGCCGCGAAGTGCCCGGCGCCGTCCCCGTGCTGCTCGACCTCTGCGATCCCACCGACGTGGCGAGGAAGCTCGGGGACGTGCAGAGCCTGGACGTGCTCGTGCACAACGCCGGCATCGCGGAGGTCGCCTCTGTCGAGGACACATCGCTGGCGCTGTGGCAGGAGACACTGACGGTGCACGTCATCGCGGCGGCCGAGCTGACTCGGGTCTTGCTTCCCGCGCTGCGCGCGGCTGCCGGGAGCGTGGTGTTCATCAACGCCACCCAGGGCATGCGCGCGGTGCCGCGATGGTCCGCGTTCATGGCGAGCAAGGCCGCCCTGCGTGAGCTGGCCGATTCGCTGCGCGTAGAGGAGGCGCGGCACGGGGTGCGGGTCACCACCATCTACCCCGGGGGAACCGCGACCGAGTTGCTGCGGCGTCTCCGCGGGAAGTTCGGCCGCCCATACGACGCCGCGGAGTGCATCAAGCCCGAGTCCCTCGCGTGGCTGGTGCTCAACGTCCTCGATGTGCCGGCCGATGCCCAGGTGACCGAGCTCTCGGTGTTGCCAGCTCCCCGAGGTTGAAACTCTCGCTCCGGGCTCGGTCAGCGCCTGCGGCGCGCAGCGCCTCCGCAGCGCCCGGAAGAGCGATCCCGACCCGATCGCCGGCGCGCAAGCCTCGCCTGACTCGCCCGGCGCCCGCGTTCGACCGGCCGCGTGTCAGGGGGGCGGGAACAGGAAGCGGACGAAGCGCCAGCTGCGCTCGCGCCAGGCGAGCTCGTCGTGCGTGGCGCCGACGTCGTGAAACGTGCAGAGCCGACCGGGTCCGCCCGTGCAATCGGGGGAGACGGCGCGGCTCCAGCCGGCGGAGACGAGCGCGTCGATCAGGCGCTGGTTGGAGGGCAGGTTGTCGGTGCCGTCCTCCTCGGTGCCGCCGTGGTCGACGTACAGGGCGAGCGGCAGGAGGCCGGTCTCGAGGGCGATCTCGCTCATCGACCGACCGTCCTCGTCTCCCTCCTCCTCGCCGATGAAGAAGGAGCCCGACAGCGAGGCCGCGCCGGCGTAGACGTCCGGGTGGGCGAACGCGAGGCGGAGCGAGATGAGGCCGCCCAGCGACGAGCCGGCCGTGAAGACGCGCGCCGGATCGATCCGCCACAGCGACGCCGCGGTCGGCTGGACGGTGCCGATCTGGAAGTCCATGAAGGCGTCGGTCAGCTCGCCGCCGTACTCGGCCAGGCGCTGGGCCCCGCCGTGCTCGGCCGCGACCACGATGAGCTCGGCCGCGCTGCCGGCGGCGATCTCGCGATCGACGGTGCGGTTCAGCTCCCAGCCGCCATGGCCGAAGCAACAAGTCGCGTCGTCGAACACGTTCTGGGCGTCGTGCGCGAACGCGGTCGGATAGCTGCGTCCGGCGTTCTCGGGCGAATCGTAGCGCGGCGGCAGGTAGGCGATCATCGCTCGGCAGTTGCCGAGCGCGTCGGAGCAGAGCGGCTCGGGCGGCTGGACCAGGTGGCCGACGCCGGAGTCGTAGGTGTCGAGCACCGAGTTGCGACCGTCCGGGTTTCCGGCGAAGTCGTCGTAGGCGAAGGCCCAGTTGAACGGGTCGAGCTGCCAGCCGCCCGGGCCGACCAGCTTGTACTCGTGAAATCCGGACGGCACCGCGATCGCCGCGGTGTGGAGATCCGTTCCGCACACCGGCTCGGTGGCCTGGTCCGGGCTCCATCCGTTCCAGGTTCCCGCCGGCGCCACCGGGTCGCCGATGCTGACGAACAGCGCGCGTCCCTCGTGCCAGGCGGGCAGGGCGCCCACGCGAGCCTCGAGGCTCGCGAAGAGATCGTCGAACCGGGCCGGGTCGCAGCCCGCCATCACCTCATCGTGGAGCGCGAACAGGCACCCGAGCCCGTCCGCTCCCGAGGGACAGGGGCCGCTCGCCGTCGCCGGGTCGTCCGCCTTGTCGCCGGTCGACTGCGACGGCGACGGCGACTCCCGCCCGTCGTCGTCAGGCCCGGATAGACAACCAGCCAGGCATGCGACGAAAACGCACACCGCGAGCGGACCGGGTCGGCGGAAAGCGCTGGTTTCGAAAAGGGAACGAGCTTGGGCAGACACGCAGCCGCCCGCCCTACAACTTTCATGCCTCCTGTCGCGGCGGTTCGCTGTCTGGCGGCTCGTCTGGCGGCGAGTCGGCTAGAACCGGGGCGGGCGCGCCGACCACCGCCCATCATTCCAGCTGGCGGACCTGCAGCGCTTCCCAGAGCCGCTCGATGAGGAGCATCGAGCACTCGTCGTGCTCGATGGGCG
>DATFRY010000103.1:0-2799 GCA_035262925.1 Kofleriaceae bacterium
CCCGGCGCAGTCGGGCTTCCTCGCCGTCAACACCGTCGGCGATCCCAGGAAGGATCCCGAGGCCACCTCGAACGCCGCCGCCGACGTGAGCGAACGCCGCCTCGTCGAGCTGGTTCGCGCCGGCGTCGGCCAGCCAGAGCTCGACGTGCGCATCGATGGATGCGCGCGCTGGCGCGCGACCGCCGACGTCGCGCAGCGGTTTCGAGACGGGCGCGTCTTCCTCGCAGGCGACGCCGCGCACCTGATGCCGCCCAACGGCGGCTTCGGCGGCAACACCGGCATTCACGACGCTCACAATCTGGCCTGGAAGCTCGCGCTCGTGCTCGGCGGGCAAGCCGGCCCGCGCCTGCTCGACACCTACGAGAGCGAGCGCAAGCCGGTGGCGCGGTTCACGGTCGAGCAGGCCTTCACGCGCTACGTCACGCGGACGGCGCCCTGGCTGCAGGCCACCCAGAAGACGGAGCCGCTGGCGCCAGACTTCCACATCGAGCTCGGCTATCTCTATGACTCGCCGCTCGGCGTTCACGCGGATCCGCAGGCGACGTGCGGCATGCCCGGATCGCGAGCACCTCACGTGTGGCTGAGGCGCGGAGGCGAGCCCGTGTCGACCATGGACCTGGTCGGCCGTCACCTCCTGCTGGCCGGCGTCGACGGTGCCGACTGGGTGAGCGCCGCCGGCGCGGCCGCGGCGGGCTTCGGCGGTCTCCAGCTCGACGCCTTCTGCATCGGAAAGGACCCCGACGATCCCGACCGGCGCTTCCCGCAGGCGTTCGGGATCTCCCCCGCCGGCGCGTCGCTCGTGCGCCCCGACGGGTTCGTCGCCTGGCGCAGCCCGACGGCGGTCAGCGATCCGGAGGCCGCCTTGCGCGACGCGCTCGGACGCAGCCTCGGCTTCTGACCGGTCTCAGCTCGCGTCGTAGCCCGATCCCCGGGCAAGGCACGAGGTGCGCGGTGACGAGCGGACGGGCGCCGCGGTCGACCATGGCGGGCCGTCGTCGGGGCTGCCCGCAGCCGCGGGTGCGACAGAGGGTGCGACACGGGTGCGACCGACGCAGCGTGAGCGAGATGTCGCGGTAGGCACGGATTTCTGCGCGCTTGGAGTCGCGAACCTCCGGAACGCCGGCTGCAAGGTGAAGACACGCCATGACGCACAACCGACTCGACGCCGTTCTCACCCGCAACCGCAGCAACCGCGTCCGCGATCTCGTGATCGCCGCGTTCCTCCCCCTGGTGGTCCTGTTCTCCGGCGTGGCGTTCGGCGCGCAGCTGCCCGCGCTGAGCTCGGCGCCGGATCGTGCCGCGCGCCAGAACGCCGCCATCGCCGCCCGCGCCGCCGCGGAGCTCGAGACCCGCGCGATGTGGCAGACCGCGCTCGAGGAGCAGCACGAGCAGTTCTACGGCGTGTGAGAGTCTCGGTCGCTTCTCTGGAATCGCTCTAGCGGCCGGCGCCGTCGCCAGCTCCGGGGCCCGGGGCGAGGGTGGCCGGCGCGGTCGACCGGTAGGGGCCGCCGGCGAGCGCGAGGTCGGCGTCCTTGCACGCGTCGAGCACGCGCTCCGAGGCGGCGCGCGCCTTGCTCGCCTGCTCGGCCGGCGCGAGGCGCGCGGCGAGGCGAAGCGAGGCGTAGGCGAGGACCGCCTGCGTCGGATTCGCGGCGCCGAGCCGCGCCACGTCCTCGGGGGTCCTGCCGTCGGCGGCGCGGGCCCACCTTTCGGCGACCTCGGCCCGCAACCTGGTCGCCAGGTCGGCCTTCATCCTGAGCGGATCGCAGCGGGTGCCGAAGGCGTGCATGTGATGGTCGCAGCGGCGCCGCTCGCGCTCGCCGCGCACCCAGCGCCAGGTCCACGTCCATGCCGTCAGCGCCAGCAGCGCGGCCGAGGCGACGAACGAGCCGCCACCGGCCAGCCCACCGAGCGCGACCAGCGGACCCCACGTCCGCATGTACCCGGCCACCACGCTGCGAATGCTCCATGCCACATCGTGGCCGTTGCGGCCGTAGGCGAGGTCCTCCGTCATCCACTTCGTCTCGAGCGGCACGATCGGCACGTGGTAGATGTGAAAGAACCTGGTCAGCTGGCCCTGGCCGCAGTGACTGTCGACCTCGCCGCAATACCGGGTCCCGAAGATGACGAGCATGGTGGCTGCCGTCGCTTCCCGCGCAGGGCCGCGCGACGTCAACGATACCAGCGAACCTCCGGCAGCCGGACCGGTTGCGGCCGACGGACGACCACCACCCCACCGGGGCGATGAGATGCGAGCGCCGCCTACTCCGACCGCAGGGCGACCATCGGATCGACGCGGGCGGCCCGGCGCGCGGGGATGATCGCCGCGGCGGCGGCGACCAGGACCAGCAGGCCCGCGACGGCGGCGAAGGTGAGCGGATCCACCGGGCTCACGCCGTAGACCAGGCTGGCCATCAGGTGGGCCAGCGCCAGCGACGCGGCCAGGCCGATCGCGATGCCGCCCGCGGTCATGGTCAGCGTCTGGCCCAGCACCAGGAGGAGGACGTCGCCGCGCCGGGCGCCGAGGGCCATGCGGATGCCGATCTCCGGCGTGCGCTGCGAGACCGAGTAGCTCATCACGCCGTGGATCCCGATGAAGGCCAGGGTCCTCGCGCTGCTCGACGATCCGCCCCTCGCGCCCGACCCCTGCGAGGCGCGAGCCCGGCCGGAGCTCGCCGCGTCAGTCCACCGCGGAGCCGATCGGGTCGAAGACCGCGCGGGCTGGAGGACGGGTCGAGGCAATCCCGCGAGGCGGCGCCCGTCGTCCGGGGACGCGATGAACTGATCGAGGGTGTGCGC
>DATFRY010000104.1:0-22885 GCA_035262925.1 Kofleriaceae bacterium
CGCCGAGCGCGGTACACCTGATGCCACTGGCACCATGCTTCTCAAGAAGATAGTGGTCGCCGAGGACGATGACGCCATCGCCCACCTGGTCAACATGGCCCTGGGCGATGCCGGTTTCCTCTGCCTGCGAGCGCGCGACGGCGCCGAGGCGCTCAGCCTGGTGCGCGTCCACACTCCGGATCTCCTGATCCTCGACGTCATGATGCCGCGCCTGTCCGGGCTCGACGTCGCGCGCAAGCTCAAGGCCGACGTCATCCTCTCGCGCACGCCCATCCTGATGCTGACCGCGCTCACCACCGTCGACAACAAGGTGGAGGGGTTCGAGGCCGGCGCCGACGACTACCTGGTCAAGCCGTTCGACATCCGCGAGCTCAGCGCCCGCGTGCATGCCCTCATCCGCGCGTCGCGCCGCGAGCGCGATCGCAACCCGACCACCAACCTGCCGGGCTCGAGCGCGATGGAGGACCTGATCGCGGCGGTGATCAAGGGCGGGCGCGAGGTGGCGATCCTCCACTTCGACGTGGCCGGATTCGACGGCCACGCCGATCAGGTCGGCTTCGGGCGCGCCGAGGAGATCGTGGCCGGGCTGGGCCAGATCGTGCTCGAGTGCGCGCGCGGCCGCGCGGCCGAGTTCGTCGGCCACCTGGGCGGGGTCGATTTCATCTCGGTGGCCGCGTCCGATCAGGCGGAAGCGCTGGCCGGCGAGGTCATCGCGGCCTTCCAGCACAAGCGCGCCGAGTGGCTGGCGGGCCAGCCGGCCTCGCCCGGCGGGGCAGAGCCGGCATCGCTGGAGATGAAGGTGGCCGTGGCCACGACGCGCGGCCTGCGCAGCGAGGACGAGCTGTCGGTTCGCCTGGCAACCACGATGCGCCGCTCCAAGCAGCGCGAGGGGTCGGGCTACGTCGTCTGGGGACCCGAGCTCGCCTGACGGCGGCGCCGGCGAGCGCGGCGACGAGGGGCTGAGCGAGACGGAGCCCGGCGCCGCGAAGGAGGCGCGGCCGGCGCGCCCGCGCCTGCGGCCGGCCGAGGTCGGCGGCGAGCTCGGCCGCTACCTCCTCGTCGAGGAGCTGGGCTCGGGCGGCATGGCGACGGTGTTCCGCGCGCGGGACCGAGAGCTCCGCCGCGACGTGGCGGTCAAGGTCCTGTTTCCGCACCTGTGCCGCAACCGCGAGGTGGTGTCGCGCTTCCAGCGCGAGGCGCGCGCGGCAGCCGCCCTCGACCATCCGCACATCCTCCGCGTGTTCGACGTGGGCGGGGCGTCCGCGCCCGACGGGGACGGCGACGGACCGGTCGATCCGCCCTACATCGTGCTCGAGCTGGTGCGCGGGCCGAGCCTGGAGCCGGTCGCGCGCGACGCCGTTCCGCCGCTGGGCGAGGTGGTGGCCGCGTTCGGGGTCGCGCTGTGCGGCGCGCTGGCCCATGCGCACCGGGCCGGCGTCATCCACCGCGACGTGAAGCCGGCCAACGTGCTGGTCGCCGACGGCGGCCGGCTGGTGCTGGGCGACTTCGGCGTCGCGCGGGTGCTCGACGACGAGTCGTCGGTGGTGACGCGCACCGGCGCGCTGCTGGGCACGCCGGCCTTCATGTCGCCGGAGCAGGCCACCGGCAGCGAGCTGGACGCGCGGTCGGACCTGTACTCGCTGGGCGCGACCCTCTATCAGATGGCGACCGGGTCGCTGCCGGTGGCGGGCAGCGCTGCGCGCGCGGTGGCGCAGATCCTGGCCGGCGAGGTGGTGCCGCCGCTTCGCCGCAACCCGGGCATCGGCGTCGACCTCGCGCGCGTCATCGAACGGCTGATGCGAGTGGAGCCGGACGATCGCTTCGCCGACGCGGGCGCGGCCGAGGAGGCGCTGCGCGCGGTCGCGCAGCGCGCGGGCGAGGAGCCGGACGAGCTCCTGCGCGGCTACTTCGCCGATCCGGCCGGCTGCCAGGCGCGCCTCCTGCCGGTCGTGGTGGCGGCGTCGATGGCCGAGGCGCGGGCCGCGCTCGCCGGCGGGCAGCGAGTGCGCGCGCTGGCGCTCGCCGATCGCGCGCTCGCGCTCGATGCGTCGTGCCGGGACGCGCTCGACTTCGTGGAGCGGATCGGCCGCGGCCGCGCGCGCCGGCGGGCCGCGGTGGCCGCGGTGGCGGTGGCGGCGGCGGCGGCCGGGACGTGGGCGGCGATGACGTTCGGGCCGGCCTCGCGCGGGGCGGCGGCCCGGGTGGGGCAGGGGACACCCGGCGATGTTGCGAGCGCTGCCGGCGCGGCGCCGGCAGGCGTGGCCTCGGGGCCGGCGACCGGGGCGGCGGCCGCCGCGGCGCCGGAGCTGCCACCGGCCCGGCAGACGCGAGCCGGATCGGAGGCGGCCTCGGGAAAGGCGACCGCGGCGGCCGGATCGCAGGACGGACTGGAGGCCGGATCGCAGGACGGATCGGAAGCCGGATCGCAGGACGGATCGGAAGCCGGATCGCAGGTCGGATCAGGGTCGGCGGCGCGCACGGCGGCGGGATCGACGACCGATGCGGCGCACGACGCCGCGGGCGCCGCGCCCCACGCCGCGGGCACCGCGCCCCACGCTGCGGCGGGCGGGGCCGTCGACGCCACCGACGCGGCGAACCGATCGACGACCTCGAGGCCGACGGCGACGATCGCGCGGGCGCGGCACCGGCGAGACAGCGATCGCGAGGTCGCCGCGCGAGGTCGGTTCGATGCGGGCGCGACCGCGGAGGCGACCCGGCCCGATCCGATCGCCCCGCCATCCGCGGCTGCACCCGCGCCGTCTCCTGCGCCGTCGCCGGCGACGCCTCGGCCGGCCCGGGCCGTCCTGACCCTGGAGATGGACTCCTGGTGCGACGTCTACGTCGACGACGCGAAGATCCGCACCGCGAACCCCAAGCTCACCTTCGAGGTCGAGCCCGGCACCCACCTCATCAGCTGCGCGCGCGAGGGGCAGGATCCCCTGCGCTGGTCGCGGCGCGTGACCCTCGCGCCCGGCGAGCGGCGCGTCGAGCGCGGCCACATCCTGCCGGCGGCGACCGTCACGGTCCGCCTCTCGCGCGGCGATGCGGTCCGCATCAAGCCCGGCAACAGGATCCTGAGGAGCGGCGCGCGGGCCGGGCTGCCCGCCGGCCGGGTCAAGGTCGAGGTCCTGCGCGGCGGCAGAACCATCGCCTCGGACTGGGTTACTTTCAGGCCCGGCGCCCCGTGTACCCTCCAGGACTCTCCGGCCATCGACTGCGAGTGACGCGACCCGTCCGCGACATCTCTGTCGCGGACCCGGCCCGCCGCCGAGCTGCGATGCCGCTCCGGCCGCCGGTTTGGCCGACTTGTGCGCCGGCCCGTCGGTTGCACACGCTGCCACCCGTGCACCGCTCCGCGTGCGTGACCCTGCTGGCCGTGCTGCTCGCGGCCCCGGCGGGCTGCTTCTACACCACATCGATCAACGATGCTCCGCGCGCCGACATCGAGATCCTCGGCCTCGGCCCCTACTACCCGAAGAGCAGCGTCATGCTGTCCACCTTTCGCAGCTCGGACATGGAGGACGGCGACGATCTCACGTGCACCTGGAGCGCCTACTCGTGCGCCGACGACCGCTGCGCCGCCCGGTCCGTGCTGCAGGATCCATCGACCATCGGGTGCGGCGAGACGTACGACGTCTTCCTTCCCGAGGGCGACCACCGGCCGATCCTGGTCAACCTGACCGCCGAGGACCGCGACGGCGGGACCTTCTCCGACCAGGAGATCCTCGCGGTCGGCAATCGCGCCCCGACCCTCGACGGCCCGCAGGCCAACTTTCCGGGGGCGGTGGATCGCGTGCCCGTGAGCGTCCCGATCCAGGTCTCGGTCGTGGTGGGCGACCCCGACGGCGACGACGTCGCGCTGTCCTGGAGCCTGGTCAAGCCGCGCGGCGGCGGCGCCGACGTCGAGCTGCGGCCCGTCGGTGACGACGAGCTGACCCAGGAGTTCACGCCCGACCTGGCCGACGTCTGGGTCGTCGAGGTGACCGCCGACGACTCCTTCCCCGGCGGCCGCGTGACCAGCGACGCGATGATCCCGGTGGAGGAGGACCAGCCGCCGTGCATCGCGGAGACCCTGCCGGCGGCCGACCCGGAGCGCCGCTTCGTGCTCGAGCGCGCCGACGGCCCGCGCACCTTCTCCGTGCTCCACGTGGACGATGCTCTCGATCCCTATCCGCGCACCTCGGACGAGCCCTACGTCGGCGACTCCGCCTTCGCCTGGCAGCTCGCGTCGCCCGACACCGGCGGCCAGCTGGTGCCGGTGGCCGGCGCCGCGGGCGCGGAGCTGGCGATCGATCCGTCGACCTACGCGCCCGGCGACCTCATCGACCTGCGCGTCGAGGTGAGCGATCGCGTCGCGCGCGAGATCCCGTGCGATCAGGCGCAGCCGACCTGCTCGCTGAGCGGCGACTCCTGCCTTCAGCGCGTCACCTGGGGAGTGGAGATCCGATGAGCCGGATGAGCCAGATGAGCCGGATGAGCCCGTTCAGCGCGATGAGCCCGATGAGCCCGATCGCCCGCGCAGCGAGACGCGTCGCAACGCGGCAGTGTCTCACCGCGTGGGTCGCGGCGGCCGGCCTCGCCGCAGCGCTCATGGCCTCGAGCGCCGGCTGCGGGATCGACCCCGGGGTGGGCGGCGGCGACGATGACGGCGACGACGACTCCTCCGTGGGCTGCGCCATGTCCTTCGGCGTCAGCCCGACGCAGCCGCAGCGCGGCGACGAGCTGCAGCTGACCGCGGACATCGACGAGGGCGAGCTGGCCGGATTCCACGAGTACCACTGGACGGTGCGCCGGTCGGGCGCACCGCTCGCCCTCACCGGTGCCGACCTCGAGATCCTCGAGCTCACCGCCCCCGAGTCGGGCGTCTACCTGGTCGAGCTGACGGGCTCGGTCGGAGGCGAGGAGTGCACGCCGGCCGTGCAGGGGATCAACGTCCTCGAGCCGGGCGCGCTGTCCCGGTCGTTTCGCCTGCGCGCGATCCCGCCCGAGGGCGATGCGACCAGCCCGCCGCCGCAGGATCTCGATGTGGAGCTGTTCGGCGGAGCCGGCGACTACGCGCTGGGTGCCATCGGTCTCCGCCCTGGCCAGGAGGTGAGCGGCGTGTCGCGCGGCCCCGACGGCGCGCCGGTCGCCGCCTACCTGCGCGTGCGGCGGATCGTCAGCCTGGACCCGCCGCTGTACAGCGAGACCTTCGCCGGCGACGACGGCAGCTATCGCCTGCGCCTGACCGACGAGGACTACGAGCTGCTCGTCGTCCCCGATGACCCCGCGCTGCCGGCTTACCGGCGCGACCGGGCCGCGGCCGACGACCTCGCCGGTCTGACCCAGGCGCCGCCGGGCGACGTCTTCTCCGTCTCGGTCACCTCGGGCGCCGGCGGCGCCGACCCGGTCGCGGGCGCGCGCGTGTCGCTCGTCATCGGCGGCGTGCCGTCGTCGGTCGCGATCACCGACGCCGGCGGCCAGGCCTCGCTCCGGCTCGACGCCGACCGCGCGCACGACGCGCTCTCGGTCACCGTGGTGCCGCCGGCAGGCGCGGGCCTGCCGCAGCTCGAGCTGCCGGCGTCGAGCGGCGTCGAGCTCGCGGCCGGCGGCGGCGACATCGCGGTCCGCTACCTGGCGTCGCTGACGTCGCGCTCGGTCGCGCCCGATGTCCGCCGCGCCGACGGCACCACGCCGGCGGCCGGCAGCCGCGTCACGTGGATCGCGCGGCCGATCGACTCGGCCGGTACCATCTCGATCGGCGGAGCGCCCCACCAGGCGACCGGCGTGGTCCGCGTGACCGCGCTGGTCGGCGACAGCGGCGCCGCGGCCGCGGCGCTCGTGCCCGAGGCGATCTACGACGCGCTGGTCGAGCCGCCGGTCGACGCGCCGCGCGACACCGACGCCACCAGCGCCACCGAGGTCGACCTCCGCGCCGGCTCGGGGCAGCCAGCCCCGCTGCGCCTGGCCGCGCCTGCCCGGCTTCGCGGCCAGGTGCTGGCGCCGGCCCCGCGCCAGGGCGGAGGCGCAGCGGAGCCGATCGCGGGTGTGCGCGTCGAGACCTCCCCGCGGAGCGGCGTCTACCTCGGCGCGCCGCTGGCCGGCGCATCGACCGTCACCGACGACGAGGGCCGCTTCACCCTGCTGGTGGCCGGCGGCGGCGACTACGAGATCGCGATCGACGGCGCGTCGCGGCGACAGGGGCGCGTCCTGGTCGACGTCACCTCGCCCGCGCCGGGCGCCGTGCTGGAGCTCGATCCGATCGAGCTGCCGCGCGTCCTGCGGGCCACCGGCGTCCTGTCGGTCGCCAGCGGCGGGGCCAGGCTGGCCGGCGCGCACCTCCAGCTCTTCTGTCACGGATGCGGCCCGCAGGAGCGCTCGGTACCGATGGCCGAGGCGCTCACCGATGACGACGGCGGGTTCGTCCTGCTCGCGCCCGATCCCGGCGTGACTCCGACCGCACGGCCGTGACCCGGCCGGCGCGACTTTGCCGCGCGCCGGGCGCTGCGCGCGCGCCATCGCGGTACATTCGGCCGGTGCGGCAGCCTCGGTCCCGCGTGCCGGCCCTGGCGCTCGGCGCGATCGGCGCGCTGGCGGCGCTCACCACCGCGTCCGCGCCCGCGCGCGCCGGCGACGATGACGGATCGATCGCGATCCTGCCGTTCACCAGCTCGGAGACCAAGCTCGAGATCTACGGCGTGCCGGTCTCGCGCGCGCTCGCGGTCGAGCTGCGCGGCGCGGCCGGCGCTCCGGTCCAGATCGTCTCCGATCCGACCTCGCTGCCGCGCCGCATCGCCTGGGTGATCGACGGCGTCATCGTCCAGCGCAGCGGCGGCCAGGTGGTGCTCGAGGCGCGGCTGCGCGATCCGGATCGAGGCCACGCGGCCGGTCGGGTCGCCACCCGCGCGCGACCGCTGCGCCAGATCGACCGGCTGGCCCAGGACCTCGCGCGCCAGCTCCTGCCGCTCCTGGCCGGCGCGCGCGCCGACCGCAAGCGCGAGCGCGAGCGCCGCGCCGCCGTCGGATGGACCGACAAGCCGGACAGCGCGGCGAAGGCGGCGCAGCCGGAGAGGACGGCCGAGGCCGACGGCGCCGCGAAGGCGAGGGCGCCCGCGCGCGGCGCCGAGGACGGACCGCCGCTCCTCCTGGTCGGCCGCACCGGCGGCGGCGACGCGTCCGCCGGCGTGTCGGCCGATCCGGTCGCCACCACCATCGCGGTCGATCTCGCCCAGCACCTCGGCCGCCGCCCGCTGGTCATGGAGCTGTCCGGCATCGCGCCGGTGGATGCGGTGAAGGCGGCGCTCGCCGGCGCGGGCGCGACCCACGCGCTCTTGACCCAGGTCCTGACCCTCGACTTCTCGTGGCTCGGCGTGCTGACCGCGCGCGGCCGCGTGCGCGTGGTGCTGGTCGACACGGCGGGCGCCGCGCTCTACGACGAGATCATCACCACCGACACGCTGGTCGGCAGCCGCGGCGATCGCCACCCGGCGCTGCTCGGCTTCGTCAGCCGCCAGGCGCTGGAGATCGCCGCGCCGCGCCTGCGGAGGCTGCTCCGCCCATGAGGCGCGCGATGCGCGGCCGCGCGGCGCGGCCCGGCCCGCAGCTGGCCGCGATGATCGCGGCCGCGGCGCTCGCGCTCGTGCTGGGCGCCGCCGGCGCGGCGGGTTCGCCGCCCGGCGCGGACCCGGCCGACATCCTGGTCGAGGCCACCAGCGCGCTCGGCGCCGGCGAGCACGAGCGCGCGGCGGCGCTGGCCTGGCGCGTGGCGCACGACCCGGGCCCGACCGATCGCAAGGATCGCGCGGAGGCGTGGCGCATCCTGGGGCTCGCGCAGCACGCGCTGGGCCACGAGGCCGCCGCCGAGGCCGCCTTCCACGCCTATCTTCGCCTCGATCCCGACGCGCGCCTCGACCCGGCGCTGGTCCCGCCCGAGGTGCTGCACTTCTTCGAGGGCGTGAAGTCCAACCACAAGGCCGAGCTGGACGCGCTGCGCCCGCGGCCGAAGCGGCGGCGCACCTTCCTGCTCAACTTCGTGCCGCTCGGCGGCCAGTGGCAGAACGGCGACCGCGGCAAGATGTGGATCTTCGGCTCGGCCGGCGCGGCGCTGGTCGCGACGAACATCGCCAGCTACCTCGTCCTGCGCGACTGGTGCGGAGGACCGAGCAGCAGCAGCACCTGCGCCGACGCACCCAGCACCGACGCAGCGCGCAGGATGCAGATCGTGAACATCGCCTCGGGGGTGGGGGCGCTGGCGCTTTACACCTACAGCGTCATTGACGGCATCCGCGGCTACCGGCGCTGGAAGGAAGACGATGCGAGTCAATCGCGACCTCCGTCCCTGACGGTCGGTCTCGGCGGCGACCGCGGTTCTCTCGTGCTCACCGTCGGAGGTGGCTTCTGAAGCGGATGCGGCGCGCTGTCGTCGGCAGTCTGTGGCCTCGGGCCCCCGTGACGAGCGGAACTGAACGTAACGTGCACTGACACGGGGGCACGAGCCCCGGGGATGCGAGCGGCAACGCCATTGAGGGGCGACGCGCGCGCGCGCTACAGTGAGCGACGGTGCGGCAGCCTGTTCCATTCGGCAAGTACCTTCTCCTCGATCGCATCAGCGTCGGGGGCATGGCGGAGGTGTTCCGGGCCAAGAGCTACGGCGTCGAGGGATTCGAGAAGGTCATCGCCATCAAGCGCATCCTGCCGGCGATGGGCGAGGACAAGGACTTCATCAAGATGTTCATCGATGAGGCCAAGATCGCCGGCCAGCTGAGCCACGCGAACATCTGCCAGATCTTCGAGCTCGGAAAGATCCAGGGCAGCCACTTCATCGCCATGGAGTACATCTGGGGCAAGGATCTGCTCCAGATCCAGAACCGGCTGCGCAAGGTCGGTCAGGTCATGCCGGTCGCGATGGCCTGCTACGTGATCGCCAAGGTGTGCGAGGGGCTCGACTACGCGCATCGCAAGAAGGACGCGATGGGCCGGCCGCTCGAGATCATCCACCGCGACTGCTCGCCGCAGAACGTCCTCGTCTCGTACGAGGGCGAGGTGAAGATCATCGACTTCGGCATCGCCCGCGCCGCGTCGCGCTCGTCGCGCACCAACGCCGGCGTGCTGAAGGGCAAGTTCGGTTACATGTCGCCCGAGCAGGTGCGCGGCCTGCCGCTCGATCACCGCAGCGATCTCTTCGCGCTCGGCACCTGCCTGTACGAGAGTCTGACCGGAGAGCGCCTGTTCCTGGGCGAGAGCGACTTCTCGACGCTCGAGAAGGTGCGCAACGCCGACGTGCGCCCGCCCAGCCAGCTCAACGAGAACATCCCTCCGGAGGTGGAGGCGATTGTGATGCGGGCGCTGACCCGGGACGCCAAGTCCCGGTTCGAGTCCGGCGAGGAAATGCATGCCGCGCTGCAGGCGTTCCTCACCAAGCAATCCGTCCCGTTCACCAACAAGACGCTGGCCGACTGGCTCAAGGCCGCCTTCCGCGACGACCTGGAGCGCGAGAAGCAGCAGATGGAGGACTACAAGCGCGTCGGCCGCGACGGCCTCATCGCCGGCGAGCCGCAGGCGCGGGCCAAGGTGGACCTGCTCGAGGAGCTCGGCCAGCCGCCGGCGCTCGAGGGGGATCCGACCAGCCTGGAGGGACCGAGCTTCGAGGACATGAGCGCGGCGGAGCTGGACGCGTGGGTCAGCTCCATGCCGGTGGCACAGGCATCCGAACCCGAGCCGGCCGCGAGCCGGAGAGCGAGCCCGCACGGCGGGGCCCGCGGTAAGGTGGTCCGTTTGGCGAGCGAGCGCGACGACTGGGAGCCGGAGGAGGGGCCGACCGAGGTGTTCGGCGAGATCGGGTTTCCCACTCCGCCCGGCCTGCGGGCCGCGGGTCTGGCGCAGCCGGTGTCGGCGGCGCCGACGATCCTCGCCGCGCCGCCGTCGCAGGGACACCAGGCGGGATCGCCGCCGGGGAAGTTCGTTCCGCCGCCGCCGGGTCCGCCGCAGCGCATGGTCGCCCCGCCGCCGATGGGCGCGCAGCGCATGGCCCCGCCGCAGGGCATGGCCCCGCCGCAGCGCGCGGCCCCGCCGCAGCGCATACCACCGCCGCCGCCGGTGAGTGGGCCGCCGCAGCACATGGCTTCGAGGCCGCACGCGGATCCGCCGCCGCAGCACATGGGCCCGCCGCAGCACATGGGCCCGCCGCAGCACATGGGTCCGCCGCAGCACATGGGTCCGCCGCAGCACATGGGCCCGCAGGCACATCCACCCATGGCGCATCCGCCCATGGCGCACCCGCCACAGGCTCAGGCGCCGATGGGTCAGCCCCCGATGCGCCCGGGCCCGTCTGCCGGCGGGCCGTTCCCGCCGCCGCGGCAAGCCAGCCAGGGCCTGGGCGGACCGTATGGCCCGGCGGTCGGCGCGCCCGGCGCAGCGCCGCCCCCGCCCGAGGCAGGCGGCCCGCTGCCCAGCTTCTACCCGGTGCTGCAGCCGGGCCGGCCGCTCTATCCCGAAGTGCAGGCCGGACCCAGCTTCCCGTACCCGCCGACCCACGACCAGCGAAGCGGCCCGACCCGGAGCCCGCGCCGGCCGGGGCGCCTTCGCCGCGCCGTCCCCAGCCGCGACATCGCGATCGGCTGCGCGATCGCGGCGCTGGTGATCGCGGCGTTCGTCAGCGCGAAGTTCCTGGTGTTCGGCGACGAGCCGCGCGCCGAGGCCAGGGCCGCGCCGACCGGCACCATCCTGGTGGTCGTGCGCGACGCGCAGCCGGCCGAGGTCGCCATCGACGGCAAGGTGGCGGGCGCCATCCGCGATCGATCGCCCCTGACCCTGTCATCCCTGCCGGCCGGTCCGCACACGGTGAGGGTGACCCGCGCTGGCGCTCCGGCGTGCGAGCAGAAGATCGACCTCGCCTCGCGCCAGGCCAAGATCGTGGAGTGCTCGTTCCCCAAGGCGGCCAGCAACGGGCGCCTCATCCTGGTCGGCGTGGAGGCCAACCAGCGCGTCTTCGTCGACGATCAGGAGATCTCGACCGAGGCGGCGCGCGAGCCGCTCAACCTGACGCCGGCGGTGGAGCACACCATCCAGATCAAGCGCGGATCGGTCTCCCCCGCCGTGATCGAGGAGTTCTCCGTCGAGCTCGAACCCGGCCAGGAGGAGCGGCGCGAGCTCAAGTCTGCCCGGGGTGGCCGCGACAAGTCGCACGCGCGCAGCACGACGTCCAGCCGCAAGGACGACGACGACGATGGAGCCGACGACGACGACGACCTCGACGCCGACTCCGAACCCGACGCGCGGCCGCGCTCGACACCGCGCGCCGCGTCCGCATCGGCGTCCGCGTCCGCGCCCGGGTCGAGCGCGACGCCGGCGGCCGGCGTCGCGCTGCAGGGCGATCCGTCGCAGGCGGGCAGCTTCACCGCCTACACCCAGCCGTTCGCCCGCGTCTTCATCGACGGCAAGGACACCGGCAAGATGACCCCGATCGCCCCGCGCTCGGCCGTGCGGCTCGCCCCGGGTACCCACCAGGTCACCTTCGTGGTGGACGAGCAGAAGTTCGACTTCAAGATCTCGATCGAACCGGGCGAGCGCCTCAACATGATCAAGACGCTGCGCCCCAAGCAGTAGAGCGCCGCCCCCGCCCCTCCACGCGCGCCATTTCTCGCGGTGAGTCCGTCGGCGGGCCCAGAACGTACCCTCGGTCGGCCCTTCGGGCCTTCTTCCTCGACTATCGAGGTCGCCGGCGCCGCTCCGGCTGCGCCTCGCGCGCCGGCGGCCTGGTCTCGGAGCGCCCCGGACGGGTGGGGCGCGCCGTGACGCGGCGCGGGTTGCGCCGCTCGAGCCCGCGCATCAGGCGCAGCCGCACGCTGCGGTGCTGGCGGTCCTTGTACGCCTCGTGGTTGCTGTCGCCCTGCTCGTTCTCCAGCGCGGTCTCCTGGTCGACCAGCTGGAACTCGGTCAGCACGAAGACCACGTTGCCGAAGCTCCGCGACTGCTCGTCGACGAACGTGTCGACCCGCACCGGCAGGTCGGCCACGAAGTTGACGATCTTGTACCGCTTGCCCGAGAACTCGTTGATCGGGGCCGACGCGGCGCGCTCCTGCTGCTTCTCGAGAGTGGAGTCGTGCTGGAGCAGCCGCTCCATCGAGCGCAGCGCCGCGCTGCCGTCCATGAGCCGACGGAAGGGCAGGAGATGGTTGACCGACGCGCCCGGCACCACGTAGTTGAACGGGATCAGCCGGCGGTGCAGCGCCACCAGCATGCCCGGCAGGTCCTCGGGCGTGCGCACGATCATGCGGAAGCGCAGCTTGTCGTAGATGCTGGCCGCCAGGGTCGACCGCTTGGCCAGGAGCTTCGTGATGAGCGAGTCCTGTGTCTTGCGGCTCCACTGGAACTCGATGACCGGGTAGGCCGCCGCGCGCAGCTCGTCGACCACGCGCATCACCTTGAGCTCGATCTGCCGGTAGATGCGATCGATCGAGATCGGCAGCCGCGTCGACAGCTCGCGGCCGGCGAGGTGATGCACGATGTGCATCACCTTGAGGATGATGCAGGCCCACGTCTTCTGCTTGCCGTCGCGCGACGCCATCAGGAACAGGTCGCGCGCCGGCACCCGGTTGGCCACCGCGTCCGGCAGCTCCATGTTGAAGTTGCGGCTCAGGTACTCGACCGCGTCGAGCCGCAGCTCCTCGAGCCGCTCCATGTCCTCGGGCGACGCCGGGTCGAACTCGTTGACCCGCAGGAACCGGTCGACATCGCTCTCGTCGCGGAAGTGGAGCTGGTACCAGTCCACGACCGAGCTGCCGCGCAGCATGAGGCGAACCGCCTCGAGATCCTCGAGGGTGAGCTCGTCGACGCGGACCGGCGGCTCGCGCTGCTGACCGACCGGAGGTGTCCAGGTGGTGACCACGCGACACCGAGTCTACACCGGGCACACGTCGCGCGCCCGGCGCACTGGCCTGGCGCCACCGAATGTTGCGCAACGATCGCGCCCGGCGGCGCGGCGCGCCGGACCTGGTCAGCTCTGGCGCCCGATACGAACCGTCGCGGTGAAGAGGCTAAGTGCGATGACGCCGATGATGACGTTACCGATGACCGCTATCATTGATGAAACCTCACTGTACAGGACCGGCTCTCCGCGAGTCCAGATCGCCGGTCGCTCGCTGTCGGCACACTCGTCCGGCGAGCGCCGGCAAGAGCCCACCTTCGAATACGCAGCACGAGGAGAGAACGCGGCCGAGGCGCCACTCATTCGCCACCCGGGCCCGCCGGGGCGATGGCGGATTCCGGTGCTATGCTAGGCGGCCCGTGCTCCACCCTGGCCGCCGCTCCACATCACCCCGGCACCGCCGCGGCGCGCGACCAGCAGCGCTCCTCGCCCTCGCCCTCGCGCTGTCCCTCGCCGCTCCCGGCGCCGCGCGCGCCGATCGCGCGGTGGCCCGGTCGCTGGTGGAGGAGGGCACCCGCCTGTCCAGCGCCGGCCGCACGACCCGCGCGCTGGAGCGGCTGGTGCGCGCCATCGACGAGGATCCCGACTACCTGCCCGCGTACGAGGCGGCGGTCCCGATCTGGCTGCACGCCGGACAGTTCGAGCCGGTGATCCACCACCTCGCGCGCGTCACGTTGCGCCACCCGCGCTATCCGTTCGGCTGGTACACGCTCGCCTTCGCCTACCGGCGCACGGGCAAGCACGAGCTCGCGGTCCTCTGCTATCGCGAGTATCTCGAGCTCCGCCCCGACGAGGCCGATCCCTACTATGGCCTGGCCATGTCGCTGGTGGCGCTGGACCGCAAGGACGAGGCGGCCGCGGCGCTCGAGCGGTACCTGGCGGTCGAGACCCGGCCCGGCCAGCGCGAGTTCGTGGCCCGCGCCCGCCGGGAGCTGGCCCGCCTGCGCGGCGAACCGCCGGTGACCACGCCCGGGGCCGCGACCTGGGGCCTGGTCCGCCGCGCGTTCGTGCGCATCGACGCCGCCGCGCGCGCCGCCGGCCGCGCTTTCGCCCCGCGCTGACCGGGCCGGCGTACTACCCTCGACGCCGGATTTCCTGTCCGCCCGGGGCGGGGACGGCCGTCCTTAGCTCGAGAAGCTCGGTGCCCCTTGACAGGCCTGGCCACAGCCGAGATCGAGCACACCTACCGCCAGTACTTCCAGATCGTGCGCGCGAAGTGCGCCCGCATGCTGCGCGACCCGGCGGAGGCACAGGACGTGGCCCAGGAGACCTTCGCCCGGCTGTGGATCCACCGCGCCGACATCGCCGACAGCCAGGCGGTCACCGCATGGCTGTACCGGACCAGCACCCGGCTGGCGGTGGACAGCTATCGCCGCAACCGCGGGCGCGAGCCGCTCGACGCGCAGCGCGAGGACGCGGGCCGGACGCCCGGGGCCGCCGATCGACTCCACGCGGTGCGCCTGCTCGAGCGCATCGCCGGGCGCGCGCCGCCCCGCGAGCTCGAGGTCGCGATCTTGAGCCGCATCGACGAGCTGACCCAGGACGAGGTCGCCGAGGTGACCGGCATGAGCAGCCGCACCGTCCGGCGCCTGCTGAGCAGGTTCGACGGCCGCCTGGCGCGCTGGAGCGGGCAAGAGCTGGAGCAGAGGGAGCAGACACCATGACCACCACGCGATCGCGCGGCCCGGACCACCATCGGGAGCCGAGCCAGCACCTCCGCATCTCGGGAGCTCCGCCGGAGCGGGGACAGGGGCACCCGTCGTTCCTCGCCCTCGACCGCGCCGCCCTGGGAAGCCGCACCGCGGCGCTCAGCCGGCACCTGTCGGAGTGCGACCGCTGCCGCGCACACGTCGACTGGATCGCCGGTGCGGCCGCCGCGCCCGAGATGCCGCGGCTCGAGCGGGTCGCCGCTCCCCGCAGCCGCCCGCTCCGCCGCCGGCCGGCGATGCGCGCGTGGCTGAGCGCGGCGACGGCCGCCGCCGCCGTGGCCGTCGCCGTGGTCGCGCTGGTCGGGCGCGGCGATCGCGACGAGCGAGGCGCGAGCCGCTCCGCCGCCCCCGCGGCCGGCGAGGCCCGCTTCGACACGAGCAAGGGCGCCCGCGCGGTCGGCGTGTACGTGCTGCGCGGCCGGCGCACGTTCCTGTGGAACGGCAGCGAGCCGATCGCGCCCGGCGACACGATCCGGCTCAAGCTGGTGCCGGAGCAGATGACACAGGTGCATGTGTTCAGCACCGGGGGCGCCGCCGGCCCGCTGATCCTGCTCCACCGCGCAGACATCGCGCCCGACCGCGACGACCTGCTCGACACCGCGTGGCGGGTCGACGGCGCCGGCGACCGCGAGGTCCTGATCGTGGTGCTGTCGGCGCGCCCGCTCTCGCCCGCGGCCGCCGAGGCCGCGGCCCGGAGCGGCGGCATGGGCGACGATATCTGGGTCGCGCGCCTGGTCCTGCCCAAGCGCCCCGCCGGCGACGAGGAGGTCCTGCCGTGACGCGAGCCGTGCCGGTGTCCGTGGCCAGTCTGCTCCTCACCGCGGCCCTGCTGGCCGCGGCCGCTCCGGCGGCCCGCGCCGAGGGCGCCGCCGCCACCCGCCGGCTCGCGGTGGTGGTCGGGGCCAACGCGGCCGCGCCCGGGCGCAAGCCGCTGCGCTTCGCCCAGGTCGACGCGCGCGCGGTGGCCCAGGTGCTGCGCGACCAGGGCGGCTTCGCCCGCGGCGACGTGCACCTGCTCCTCGATCCGCAGCCCGACGAGGTGCTGAAGGCGCTCGACGCCGCCCTGCGCGAGGCCGGCCGGGCCAGCGCGGACACGCTCATCCTCTTCTACTACTCGGGCCACGCCGACACCGCGTCGCTGTTCCCGTCGGGCCGCCCGCTCGCGCTCGAGCTCCTGCGCCAGCGGCTCGAGGACGAGCGCGCGGCCATGCGCATCGGCATCATCGACGCGTGCCGCGGCGGCGGCTGGACCGGGTCGAAGGGCCTCAGCGAGTCGACCACCTTCGCCATCGAGCAGGCGCTCGACGTGTCGACCCAGGGCTCGGTGCTCATCGCCTCGAGCTCCGGCCTCGAGGACGCGCACGAGTCGGTCAACCTGCGCGGCTCGTTCTTCACCCACCACTGGAACGCGGCGATGCGCGGCGCGGCCGACCGCAACGGCGACGACAAGGTCACCTTGACCGAGGCCTTCGAGTACGCGCGCGCGCTGACCATCCGCGACACCGCGCTGCAGACGGTCAACCCGCAGCACCCGAGCTTCCGCTTCAACCTGCGCGGGCGCGGCGACCCGCTGCTCGCCGAGCTCACGCCCGGCAGCTCGGTGGTCGAGCTGGCGCAGACCCGGGGGCCGCTCCAGGTCATCCACCTCGGCACCGGCCTCCTGGTGGTGGAGCTGCCGCCCGGCCGCCGCCAGGTGCGGGTCTCGCTGCCGCCCGGCCGCTACGTGGTGCGCCGGCGCCAGGGCGACGACGTGGTGGCCCGCGAGGTGCGGCTCGAGGTCGGGCAGCACGTCGCCGTGCGCGAGGCCAGCCTGGAGGCGGTCGCCGGCGGCAAGCTCGCGACCAAGGGCGCGGGCCAGGTGACCGCGGAGCCCCCGCCGCCGCGGATCGCGCCGCCCTCCGAGTGGATGCTGTCGTTCTCGTGGGGGCGGCCTCGCTTCGACTCGTCCATCAACGGCCAGGGTGTCGTCGAGGGCTACCCCGAGACGCGGGCGGATCCGTCGTGGAGCGTGGAGCTGGGCCATCTCTGGCGCCACGGCCGCTACCTGGGCACGCGCGGCGGGCTGGGCTTCGCGCGCCCGCAGAGCTTCGGCGACGGCGCGGTGTCGGCGACCGTCGGTGAGGCGATCTCGTGGCCGCTCCTCGAGCTCCGCCATCCGGTGCGCGGGACCAGCCCGCACGCCATCGAGCCATACCTGGCGGCGCAGATGACCGCGCGCTACGAGCTCGAGGCCGACCAGCGCGACGAGATCCGGTTCCGCCTCCAGGGCGGGCTGGCCGCCGGCGTGCGCCTGTTCGCGTTCTACGCCCAGTTCGGCTACGCGCTCGATCTCCTCCCGCGCGATGTGACCATCCAGCAGGTCGACAGCACGGTCTACCTGTCCGACCCGCACCCGGGGCCGGTCGTCGAGGTCGGCATGCGCCTGACCGGCGACATCTTCTGAGCGGCGACCCGGCGCCGCGACGGACGCTCCTACCGCTTGCGCAGGAAGTGGCGCGCGCTCCACCACGACCACAGGAGCGCCACCACGGCGATGCGCGCGGTCCACCAGCCGACCTCGGCTCGCTCGATCTCGTTGCGCCCCTCGAGCACGATCGCGATCGCCGCGCCGGTGATGCCGATTGCCGCGATGATGACCTGGTGGCCGAGCCGGTAGATGAGGCGGGTCGACTTCTCGAGGTTGTGGAACTTGACCGACAGCTCACCCGTCTTGGCCGTGGCCACGAACTTGCGGATGTCGGAGGGCAGGGCGGTCAGCGACAGGAACAGGTCCTTGGCGGTCTCGACCGCGAAGCCCTGCCAGCTGCCCTCCTCGCCCAGCACGAAGCGCTCGAGGTACGGGCGCACGACCGTCATCGGGTTCATGTGCGGATCGAGCGCCGTGCACAGCCCCATCAGCAGGAGCAGGGTGCGCTCGAGCAGGATCCACTCCTTCGGCACATGGAACTGGGATGACAGCTCGCGCAGCGAGATGTCCATGCGCCGGAGGTCGGCCAGGTTCTCGAGCCCCTTCTGCGGGTCGAACTTGATGTCCTTGAGGCTGAGCGAGTCGAGCGACAGCTGCTCCTGGAAGCGGTCGTGGAAGTACTCGACCACGCGGTCGAACAGGCTGTCGTCGGCGCCGCGCGCGATGAAGCCCATCGTCTTCATGGCGCGCACGATGCGCGGCGTGTCGCGGGCCAGCGCACCCTGCAGGAACTCGACCAGCCCATGCCGCATCTGGGGCGACACCTCGGCCACGGCGCCGAAATCGAGGAACACGACCGACAGCTCGCCGGCCTGGTCGCGCCGGACCAGGAGGTTCCCCGGGTGCGGATCGGCGTGGTACACGCCGTCGCTGAAGATCTGCTGGCAGTAGAGCTCGACCACCAGGCGGGCCAGCTCGGCCCGATCGATGCCGGCGCGGTCGATGCGCATGAGGTCGCCGACCTTGATGCCGCTCTCGAAGTGGGTGGTGAGGACCCGCTGCGTGCTGAGCCGGCGCACCACCGGCGGGAAGGCGGCGTCCTTGCGCCCGGCGAAGTTGCGCGCGATGCGCTCCAGGTTGTCCGCCTCGCCGCGGAAGTCGAGCTCCGCGTGCAGCATGGCCCGGATCTCGAGATAGACGTCCTCGAGCCCCTGGTAGAGCACGAAGCTCTGGATGATGCGGAAGATGCGGCGCAGCGTGCGCAGATCGCGGCGCACGATCTCCTCGATGTCCGGATACTGCACCTTGACCGCGACGTGCTGCCCGCTGTCGAGGCGAGCGAGGTGGACCTGGCCGATCGAGGCCGACGCGATCGGCCGGCGGTCGAAGCTCTGGAACAGCTCGTCGGGCGAGCGGCCGCCGAACTCCTCGCGGATGCGGCGCTCGATGTCCTCGTAGGGGCGGGCCGGCACCTGGTCCTGCAGCCCCTCCAGCTCGGCGCGGAACTCGGGCGGCAGGAAGTTGGTCATGATGCTGATGAGCTGACCCACCTTGATGTAGAGGCCCTGCAGGTGGACGATCGTGCGCTCGATGCGGGCGGCGTTGATCCGGTGCTTGCGGGCCAGCAGGCGCAGCACCGCGTCCTCGGAGCGAAAGCGCGCCTGCACGCGCACCGACAGATAGCTGGCGATGACCAGGAACGTGACCCAGTAGGCGCGCAGCGAGCGCCCGGTGCGGGCCGGCGGACGGGCGCTGCGCGCGATCTGCGATTCCGTCACGCTCTGTGAGGATCCGATCGACGGATCGTCAGCCGCCGCCGCGTGCTCCGCCGGGCGCATCTTCCGGCATAATAGCGCGAAGCCGAAGGATCCCATGTCCCCGAACAACCGAGACCACGACGCGAGCGCCCCGCCCGACCCGTTCGGGCCACAAGGCGCCGGCCCGGGCGCCGGCTCCGGGCAAGAAGGCGGGCGCGAGGCGCAGGACGACTCCGCGATGGGAAACCTGCCCGACGGCGTGAGGCAGCGCGTCGAGTCCTGGATCCCGGAGCTGGTGAAGAAGGCGGTGGCGGCGGGGGTCGGTGCGGTGTTCACCACCGAGGAGAGCATCCGGCGCCTCACCAAGGAGATGCCGATGCCCAAGGAGGTGGCCGGCTATCTGGTGAACACGGCGTCGTCGACCAAGGACGAGCTCTTCCGCGTCGTCGCCCGCGAGGTGCGCGAGTTCCTGGGCAGCGTGAAGCTGTCCGAGGAGATCGCGAAGATGCTCACCACGCTGTCGTTCGAGATCAAGACCGAGATCCGCTTCATCCCCAACGACGAAAAGTACACCGGCGTGGAGCCGGACGTGAAGGCGCGCGTGCGCCTCAAGCGCAACGAGCCGCGCGCGCGGCGCGGGATGTTTCGCCGCCGCCGCGACGCCGACACCGAGCCCGGCACCGAGCCCGCCGTCCCGCCGGGCGACGACACCGACGAGTGACGCGCGCCTGACGCGCGAGTCGCGGCGTCCGGCTCCGAGGCGCGGACGATGCGCCCGATGCGCCGATGACGCGCGATCGATGGTCAGCCGCCGTCGGTCGGCGCGAGCGGCTCGACCCCGACGAAGGCGACCGGCACGCCGGCGGTGACGCCGTGCTCGCGCGCCCAGCCCGCGTTCACCTCGACGACGTACTGGCTCTTCACGCCGGGCAGGGTGCGGGGCTGCATCGTCAGCGGCGCGGCGTTCTCGACCACGCCGGCCACCACCATGTCCGACGACACGAAGATCATGTCGAGCGCGATGAGGGTGTTCTTCATCCAGAACGACTGCACCCGCGGCCGGTCGAACAGGAACAGCATCCCGGCGTCGGGCGGCAGGTGCTCGCGGTACATGAGGCCGCGCTCGGTCTGGGCCGGCGTGCGCGCCACCTCGACCGCCACGCGCGCCTCGGCCCGCCCGCGCGGCCGGAACACGACCGCCGGCGCCACCGTGCGGTCGCCGCGCTCCTCGGCGCGGTCGGCCCGGGCCGTCGCCTCGCCGGCCGCGCGGCCATCCGCCCCGTCGGTGCGCCCGCCGGTGCCGCTGCGCCCGTCGCCGTGCCCGTCGGTGCGGTGCTCGGCGCGGCCGCAGCCGAGCAGGAGCGCGGTGAGCGAAGCGGTGAGCGAGACAGACATCGGCCCCAGCAGTGGCCGACCCTCTCTCGGATGCTGGACGTCTCCGCTCATCGGGCCACGATAGCGCCGGGCGCGGCCGCCCGCCGTGCGGGGCCGGCCCCCATTCGCTATAGTGTCCCCGTGTCCGGGGTCGTCTACCTGGTCGGCGCGGGTCCCGGCGATCCGGGGCTCATCACCCGCCGCGGCGCCGACCTCGTCGCGCGCGCCGACGTCGTCGTGTACGACGGCCTGGCCAGCCCGGTGCTCCTGCGCCTCGCCCGCGGCGGGTGCGAGCTGGTCTATGCGGGCAAGAAGCGCGCCCCGGCCGGCGCCCCGCCGCTCACCCAGAGCGACATCGACCGCCTCCTCATCGAGCGCGCGCGCGCCGGCAAGCAGGTGGTGCGGCTCAAGGGCGGCGATCCCTTCGTGTTCGGGCGCGGCGCGGAGGAGTGCGAGGCGCTGGCCGCCGCCGGCGTGCGCTTCGAGATCGTGCCGGGGGTGAGCGCGGCCAACGGGGTCGCGGCCTACGCCGGCATCCCGCTCACCGCGCGCGGCATCGCCTCGTCGGTGGCCTACGCGACCGGACACGAGGCCGCCGACGACGCCGGCGCGGCAGGGCAGGGCGGTGCGGCCAGCGCGATCGACTGGCGCGCGGTGGCCGGCGCCGACACCGTCGTCCTGTTCATGGCGCTCAGCACCGCGGCCGAGTGCTGCGCGCGCCTCATCGCCGCCGGGCGCGATCCCGCCACTCCGGCGGCGGCCGTCCACTGGGGCACCACCGCGGCCCAGCGCACGGTGGTCGCCGCGCTCGCCGATCTGCCGGAAGCGATCCGCGCGGTCGGCATCAAGCCGCCCGCGCTCCTCGTGGTCGGCGACGTCGTGCGGCTGCGCCAGCGCCTGTCCTGGTTCGAGGACCGCCCGCTGGCCGGGGCTCGCGTGCTGGTCACGCGCGCGGCGGAGCAGGCCGAGCGCTTCAGCCACGCGCTGGCCGAGCTCGGCGCCGAGCCGCTTCACTGCCCGCTGACCTGCCTCGCCGATCCGCCGCCCGAGCAGGCCGCGCGCCTGGACGCCGCGC
This sequence comes from Kofleriaceae bacterium, assembly GCA_035262925.1. Lineage (GTDB taxonomy): Bacteria > Myxococcota_A > Polyangia > Haliangiales > Haliangiaceae > DATFRY01. The sequence goes on from DATFRY010000104.1 coordinate 21,227, forward strand.
TCGCCCGCCTGGGCGAGTTCGGCTGGCTGGTCCTGGCCAGCGCCAACGCGGTCGAGCGCTTCGGCGACGCCCTCGCCGCCCGCGGCATGGACGGCCGCGCCCTGGCCGGCGTGCGCATCGCCTGCGTGGGGGCGGCCACGGCGTCGGCGCTGGCCGCGCGCGGCCTGATCGCCGATCTCGTCCCACCCCACGGCGACGCAGCCGGCCTCGCGCGCGCCATCATCGAGACCGGCCGCGCCCCGTCCGGCCCCGCGAGCGGTGACTCCACGGCCGGCCGGCTGGCGGGGGTGCGCGTCCTGGTTCCGCGCGCCGCCGAGGGCCGCGACGAGGCGGTCGACCTCCTGCGCGCGGCAGGGGCCGAGGTCGAGGCGATCGCGATCTACGGCCTGGCGCGGGTCGGGGCGGAGCAGCCGTCGGTGGCGCACGCGCTGGCCCGGCTGCGCGCCCACGACGTCCGCGTCGCCGCCTTCTTCGCCCCATCGCAGGTGCGCGCGCTGTGCGATCTGCTCGGCCCCGACGCCGGCAGCGTGCTCGGCGCCGTGCCGATCCTGGCCGCCATCGGGGCGACCACGGCGGCGGCGCTGGCCGCGTGCGGCCTCACCGCGCACGTGGTTCCGTCCTCGCCCGACGCCGAGGTCATGGCCGCAGAGATCGCGGCCGCCGCCGGCGACGCCGCCGCCGCGGCTCGCCGCCACCCGCCTTCCCCCGCCGGAGCTGCCGGAGCTGCCGGAACTGACTGAGGAGATAGACCGCGATGCAATTCCCCGACTACCGTCCCCGCCGCATGCGCCGCAACGAGCGGCTGCGCGGCATGGTGCGCGAGACCCGCGTCGCCATGTCCAACTTCATCTATCCCCTGTTCCTGGTCCCGGGCAGCGGCGTGTCGCGCGAGATCTCGTCGATGCCGGGCCAGAACCATCTGTCCGTGGACAAGGCGCTCGAGGTGGCGCGCGCCGCCTTCGACCTCGGCGTCTCGGGCGTCATCCTGTTCGGCCTGCCCCAGCGCAAGGACGCGGTCGGCTCCGAGGCGTGGAGCGACAAGGGTGTGGTCCAGCAGGCCATCCGCGCCATCAAGAAGGAGGTGCCGGAGCTGGTGGTCCTGGCCGACGCCTGCTTCTGCGAGTACACCGACCACGGCCACTGCGGCGTGCTCATCGAGGGCCAGCTGGACAACGACTCCAGCCTGGAGAACCTGGCCCGCACCGCGCTGTCCTACGCGCGCGCCGGCGTCGACATCGTCGCGCCCTCCGGCATGCTCGACGGCTTCGTCGGCGCCTGCCGCGAGTCGCTCGACGAGGAGGGCTTCTCCCAGGTCGCGATCATGGCCTACTCCGCCAAGTACGCCTCCGCCTTCTACGGCCCGTTCCGCGACGCCGCCGACAGCGCGCCGCAGGAGGGCGACCGCCGCGGCTACCAGATGGATCCGGCCAACGCGCGCGAGGCCGTCCGCGAGGTGGGGCTCGACGTCTCCGAGGGCGCCGACATCGTCATGGTCAAGCCGGCGCTGCCCTACCTCGACATCATCCGCGCCGTGGCCGACGAGGTCGACCTCCCGCTCGCCGCCTACAACGTGTCGGGCGAGTACTCGATGCTCAAGGCGGCCGCCGAGAAGGGCTGGATCGACTACGACCGCGCGGTGCTGGAGGCCCTCACCTCCAT
>DATFRY010000105.1:0-25472 GCA_035262925.1 Kofleriaceae bacterium
CGCCCGCGTCGCGCCGACCGCCTTGCGAACCGAGAGCTCTTTCTGCCGTCCGGCCGCGCGCGCGACGAGCAGCGTGGCGACGTTGGCGCACGCGATGAGCAGCACGAAGCCTACCGCGCCGGAAAGGACCAGCAGGATGGGGCGGACGTCTCCGACGATGCTCTCCTTGAACGGGATGACCGCCGCGCCGGTGCCCCGGTTGATCGCCGGGTAGACGTCGGCCAGGTGCCGCGCCACCCGGTCCAGGTCGGCCCGCGCCTGCGCGAGCGAGACGCCGGGCGCGAGCCGGCCGATGCCGTGGAAGCCCATGCCCCACTGCCGGCGGCCGAGGGCGTCGCCGCCCAGCTGCCCGATCGGCACGTAGACGTCGCTCCGGTAGCCGCTCTGGAACAGATCGAAGCCGGCCGGGACCACGCCGATGATGCGGTTGCTCTTGCCGCCGAGCACGATGGTGCGGTCGAGGACGTCGGGCGAGCCGCCGAACGTGCGCTGCCACAGGGCCGCGCTGATGACGACGACCGGCGCGGCGCCGACCTCGTCGTCGCCGGGCGCGAAGTTGCGTCCCAGCACGGGCTCGACCCCGAGGACGGTGAAGAACCCGGCAGAGACCTGCCGCCCCTGCACCGACTCGGCGCGTCCGGCGCCGGTGAGGCTGAAGCGCTGGGTGCGCTGGATGGCCATGGCCGCGAACGCGCGGCTGTCCGCCCGCCAGTCGCGGAAGTTGAGAAACGAGATCGAGCCGGTCGCGAAGTGCGGCGGCTTGCTGGCATGCAGGGTGACCAGCTCCTCCGGGTCGCGATAGGGCAAGGGATCGAGCAGCACGCCGCCGACGACCGAGAACAGCGCGGTGTTGGCGCCGATCCCGAGCGCCAGCGTGAGGAGCGCTGCGGCGGTGAAGCCGGGGCCGCGCCGCAGCACGCGCAGCCCGTAGCGCACGTCCTGGACCAGATCCTCGAGCAGGGCCACGCCGCGGGCGTCGCGGCACTCCTCCTTGACCCGATCGAGCCCGCCCAGCTCGAGGCGGGCGCGGCGCCTGGCCTCCTCCCGGCTGAGACCGGCGGCGACGTGCTTCTCGGCCTGCCGGTCGAGGTGAAAGGCGAGCTCGTCGTCCAGCTCGCGCTCGACCGCGCTCCGGCGCAGGAGCGCGCGCAGGCGGAAGGCCACGTCGCGCAGCATCGCCCTACCCCTCCTCGAGGACCTGGGCCACCGCCGCGGTCAGCTTGCGCCAGCTCTCTTCGCCCATGCCTGGCCCCCTTTCACTTCTACAAGAGGGACCCTACGCGCTCTCTTGTCGAAGCGCAAGGGGAGATGCACGGGCGTGCACGCCGGGTCGTGCGCGCAACCTGGCTGCGCAAATCGGTGCGGGCAGCGCCGGAGCGACGAGAGAACCGCGACTTGCGGCTGGCGCAGCGCGTGCTCCATCGAGTGCGACAGGAGGGGAATCCATGAATGCAACGAGAGTCGCCTGCTGTTGCGCCGTCCTCGCCATCGCCGGCTGTGTGCTCCAGGGATCCGGGGAATCGGCCGATCCGGTCGCCGACGAGCTGGAGGAGGCCGCGCTCCAGTACCAGGACATCGCGTCGTCGCTTCGCCCGACGGCGGATGGTCGGTACACGAGCGACCTTGGACCCGTCGACGTCCTCCGGGAGGTCGATTCCGAGGGCGGCGACGTGAATGCCCGCGCCCGGGACGGCGGGGAGTGGACGTCGCAGATGAACGTGTGCTGGTGGGACCAGGGCTACCGGCACTGCTGCGGCGGCTCGACGTGCTGCGTGTGGATCGACGGATACCGGTACTGCGGCTAGCGGCATGAGCCCTCGCCCGGCTCGCCTGCTAGGATGGCGCGGTGCTGCTCGTGACACACGCGGCCCGGGTCGCCGCGCTGCTTTGCCTCTGTTGCCTGACCGCACTGGCCGGGTGCGACGGCCGGACCGCGCCGCCGGAGCAGGCCGCGCCGCCGGAACGCGGGGCGCCGCCGGAACGCGGGACGCCGCCGGAGCGGGCCGCGCCGCGCGAGTGTGCCGGGCAGCCGTGCTGCGGGGACCCGCCGCGGCCGTGCGGGGAGGTCCTGGCCGACGCGACCGGCAAGCCGTGCGAGACGGCGTGTGACTGCCGGCCCGGGCTGGCATGCAACCAGGGCCGGTGCGCGTCGGGGACCGTGGCGGTCTTCTGCTGCGGGGCGTGCCCGAAGACGGTACCGGCCGAGCAGGTCTGTCAGAAGCGCGACGGAAGCACCAGCACGTGCGGCGCGCCTCGACCCGCGCGGTAGCCCGACTCCTGTCCGCACGGCGAGTCCGTCGGCGGGCCCGGAACCTACCGTCGAGCGCCGCCCTGGGCCGGCTTCCTCCCCTGACGGTTGGTTTGGCCGCGACGGCGTGTCATCGTCGGGCGTTCTCTCGCACAGGAGATGATGACGATGGCGATGCCAGAGATGCCGGTGGTGAGCGAAGAGCACGTGCGGCTGCACGTGTTCGAGGGCGAGTGGATCGGTGAGGAGACGATGTCGCCTTCGCCGTGGGGCCCGGGCGGTCCCGCGGTCGGGAAGTACTCCGGCAAGATCGCGTGCGACGGCTTCTTCATCGCGCAGGACTACCAGCAGGAGAAGGACGGCGCGGTCTCGTACCGCGGCCACGGCGTGTTCGGCTACGACGCCGCGCAGGCGCGGGTCGCCTGGTACTGGGTCGACTCCATGGGCAGCGTTCCGGCGCAGCCGGCGTGGGGGACGTGGAACGGCACCACACTCGAGCTCCGATCCGAGTCGCCGCACGGCCACGGCCGCTACACCTACGTGTTCGATGGCCGCGACCGCTACGAGTTCAAGCTCGAGAACTCGTTCGACGGCGGCCAGACGTGGCACACGTTCATGACCGGGAAGTACCGCCGCGCGTAGCGGCTGCCCGAACGCCGCCGCCGCGCCACGCGACCGCGGCCCGCGGCGCCGGCAGGGGGCGCCGGCTCGGCTCCCCGGCTCGGCTCGGCTGCGGTCGGTCATCCCGATGACGCCCCCTGCCGAGCGTGACCGGCCACCCTGCGGGCGTCGACCCGCAGCGCACGCCGTGTGCCCTGTTCGCGCGGACGGTGGAGCGGGCGCGGCGTCCTCTTCCTCGCGCCGGACCGACCGGGGTCGCGCCCGGCCGAGCGCGTGCTACTCTCGTCGGCCGGAGACGCCGTGATCGGGGGCGAGCTCGACGGCCGGTATCGAATACTGTCCCGAATCGGCGAAGGGGCGATGGGTGAGGTGTATCTGGTGGAGCACCTCGGGCTGGGCCGCAAGGAGGCCCTCAAGGTGCTGCGGTCGGCGATGGACAAGCCGTCGCTGGTCACCCGCTTCCGGCGCGAGGCGCGCGCCACCAACCGGCTTCAGCACCCGCACATCGTCGCCATCCACGACTTCGGCCGCCTGCCGGACGGTCGGTTCTACATCGCCAGCGAGTTCGCCGACGGGGAGAGCCTCGACCGCGTGCTGCGCCGGGTGGGCCCCTTCCCCGTCATGCGCGCTCTGCCGGTCCTCATCCAGATGGCCGACGCGATCGACCACGCGCACGCGCGCGGCGTCATCCACCGCGATCTCAAGCCGGCCAACCTGATGCTGGTCGAGCGCCGCGGCCACGGCGACCACGTGAAGGTCCTCGACTTCGGAGTGGCCAAGATCCTGGCCCCGGAGGAGGCGGACATGATCCTCACGACCGGCCAGGGCGAGATCTTCGGGACCCCGGCCTACATGGCGCCGGAGCAGGTCGCGGCCCGGGCCGACGATCCGCGCATCGACATCTACGCGCTCGGCTGCATCGCGTACGAGCTGGTGACCGGCGCGCCGCCGTTCGCCGGCCGGCCGCTCGAGATCATGAGCCAGCACCTCTCGGTGCAGCCGCGCCGCCCCAGCGAGGTGGCCCCGCAGGCCGGAATCCCGCGCGGGCTGGACGACATCATCCTGACCTGCCTGAAGAAGAACCAGGTCGAGCGCTTCCGCAGCGCCGCCGACCTGACCTCGGCGCTGGTCGAGCTCAGGGCCGGGGCCGCGGCGCTGGCGGCGGCCCAGGAGCTGAGGCGGCGCGGGCCCGTGCCCGGCATCGGCTTCGAGCCGACCGCGCCCGACATGCGCGGCCGCTGGGCCGACGCGTTCGACGAGCCCACCTCCGGCTCGGGCGTCATGGGCGATCCCACCGACGCCGACCTGGCGCACGCGACCACGGCGGAGCTGTCACAGAACGAGCTGCGCGTGGTGGTCGACCACCTGCTCCTCCAGCTGGCCGAGGCGATCATCGACCTCGGCTGCCGCGACTTCCACCTGGCCGTCGCTGTGGCCAACATCGCCGGCACGCGCGGGCGCCTCGACGTGCTGATGACGCGCCTGGAGGAGCTCGGGCGGGCGCGCGACGCGGTGGCGCAGCGGGCTCGCGAGGGCGAGGCGCGCTTTCGCTTCGCCGTGAGCGAGCTCCGCTTCGAGGTGGAGCAGGCGCGCACGCAGGGAGCCATCGACCCGAGCATGGAGTTCCAGCTCGACCAGCTCGAGGATCGCATGGCCGGGCTGGCCGGCGACGCCGAGCGCGAGCTCAACGCAATCGACGACACGTCGATCGAGCTGGCCGCCGAGCAGGGCGTGCGCGAGGACGAGCTCTCCACCCAGTATGCCGTGCTCGAGCAGCTGCTCGACGAGGCGATCCCGCGCTACCGAGGCCACCCCATCATCGAGGAGATCCTCGGCCGCCTCGAGAGGATGCGCGCCGCGCTGGTCTGAGCGGGGCGGCGCGGACCGTGTCAGTCCGCGGTCCCGGAGAGCGGCGAGACGTCGATGAGCAGCGGGTAGGGACCGCGCGCGCCGGCCGCCGGCGCCGGGCCGTCGGCGCAGCGCCCGGCGCGGCACACGCGCGCCGCCGTCGCCGCGGCGCTGACCCGCACCTGCGCCGCGGGGAGCGGGATCGGCGCGCCGCCGTAGTGAAGCACCACGCCGCCCATGGGATCGGGCGACATCTCGATCTCGAGCTGGTCCTTGACCGACTCGATCTCGACGTCGCTCAGGGCGCCGTCGCCGTCGGCGTCGGCCTCCGGCTCGAGCCGCGAGAGCAGCTCGGCGTCGACCACGCGGTCGACCAGGCGCTGCCGCATGCGCTGCTGGTGGGCGCAGGCCTCCTCCTGGCTGATCTGGCCGTCTCCGTCGGTGTCGGCGTCCGGGTGGGTGGCCATGATCTGGGCCAGGATCTCCGGGTCGAGGGCGCACTCGGCGCCGGCAGGGATCGCCGCGCCGGCCGCGCGCGCGGCGCCGGCCAGGCAGATCGCCGCCCAGGCAGCCACCGCGGCGGAGCGCGCGCGGCCGAGCCGCGGCGGGCGCGCGCCGGCCAGCAGCTGATCGACGCGCGCGCCCAGCTGGCTGCGCGTGCGGACCAGCGCCATGGCTGCCGGCGCGAGCGGGCCGGCGCGGTCGGGCGCGCGGGTGGCCAGCTCGACCAGGAGGCGCGCGTAGTCGCGCGGCGACAGCGGCCCGTGGGCCAGCGCCCACTGATCGCACGCCATCTCGCGCGCGCGGTCGATGCGGCGACAGACCCAGGCGACCGGCGGCCAGAAGAAGAAGAGCGCGGTCGCGGCCCTCTCCAGCGCGCGCATCCAGGGATCGCGCCGCGCCAGGTGCGCGAGCTCGTGGCACAGCGCCGCCGACCAGGCCGGCGAGGCGGGATCGAGCCACGCGGGCACGACCAGGTCGGATCGCCAGCAGCCGACCAGGTACGGGCTCGACGCGTCGGGCGAGAGCCGCAGGGTCGGAAGCCGCGCCGGCACCGCGCGCCCCATGCGTCGGGCCAGGCGCTCGAGCTGCGCGGCGGTCCCGGCGGGCGCGAGCGGCAGCGCGCGCACGCGGCGGCGCAGGTCGCGGTGGCGCGCCGCGCGCCGCGCCGCGATGGTGGCGAGCGCGGCCAGGTAGGCGGCCAGGGCGGCCCAGCCCGCCGCCGCGGCCCCGGATCCGCCGGCCGCCGACGCGGCGGTCGCGGCCGCCCCGCCCGCCGCGCTGCCGGCCGCGGCGCTCTCGCCGGTGACCAGGGCCAGCGCGCCGTCGAGCGCGCTCGACAGCGACAGGTGCGCGCGCGGTCCGATCGGGACCAGGAACTTGAGCAGCACCACCGTCCACAGGGCGGCCACGAGCGCCGGGCGCGCGCGGCGCAGCAGGGCGGCGGCCACCAGCGCGGTGATGGCGGCCAGCGCCGTGCCGTGCACCAGGCCGGTCGCGATCCAGTCGGCCACGGTCACCTCGTCCGATCTCGGCGCGACGGGCGCGAGGCATCGGCTGGTTTTTCGGGGGCTGGTTTTTCGGGGGCTGGTTTTTCGGCGGCTGGTTTTTCGGCCTCTGCCTGATCGGCGCCCTGCTCGGTCTCGTCGCTGCCGAGGCGGCGCTGGATGCGCCGCAGCTCGTCGCGGCCGAGCGACTCGTCCTCGACCAGGTGGAGGACCAGCGACTCGGCCTTGCCGTCGAACACGGAGTCGATGAACTGCTTGAGCCGCTCGCGCACGATCGAGTCGCGGCGGATGGCGGGCCGGTACACGAAGGGCTGGCGCGCGCGGTCCACCGTGACCGCGCCCTTGGCGGCCAGGCGGCCGAGCAGCGTCATGACGGTGGTGTAGGCGAGGTCGCTGCCGGACCGGTGGGCCTGCTCCGCGCGCACCTCGGCGACCGTGCCGCGCTCGAGCTGCCACAGGACCTTCATGAGGTCGAACTCGGCGGGCGTGAGATCGGGTGGCGTCTTGCTCATGCGTGAGGCTCGCTACGACATCCGTCGTAGCACAGACACGTCCGGGCACCGTCTCGATTCCTGGACGCCGGCGGGCGCGCGAAAAAAAGTCGGGCCGCGGCGGGCCGGCGCGGCGACCAGGCGCGCGAATCTCCGCGGTTGCTCCGGCAATTGGTGCCGGGGCAGACACTACATGTGGGGCGAGGCCGCACTGGCCGGGGCGATTGCCAGTTGAACTGGCCCGCGAGCGGCCCGTAAGGTGGAAAGTCCTGGAGCGACACCGGCCGTCTTCGCTCTCCCCCGGGACCATGAAGCGACAGACAGCCATTGCCGTGCTCGCCGGCGCCGCGCTGGGCGCGCTCCTCGCGGTCGGGCCCGCGCAGGCCGGTCCGCACAAGAAGGTCCGATCGCGGGCGTCATCGCGAGCGCCGGCTCCGGCGCCCGCGCCCGCTCCGTCGCCCCCGCCCGGCACCGCGCCCACCGCGCCCACCGCGCCCACCGCGCCCACCGCAATCGATCTCGCCGCCACCGCCCGCGCGCTGGTCTCGAGCGCGCCGCGGCCCTCGTCCTCGCCGACCGCGGAGGAGGACGTGGAGGTGGAAGAGGAGGCCGCGACCGGGGAGCCCGCCCACCAGCCTCCGGCCGGCAAGCCGATGGGCCGCTTCAAGCTCACCTACTACTGGATGCCGGCCGAGACCGGCGGGCCGCGCAAGGTCCAGCTCTACAACAAGTGGTGTCGCCCGGTCGTCAGAGTGTCGCGCGGCTTCGAGCGCCGGCTGCGCCTCGAGGGCGGCGGCAGGCTGCGCGACGGCCGCGTCCTCACCTACTCGGGGCGCTGCGGCTGCGCCCACTCGCCCTGCTTCCGCGTGGCCCGTCGGGGGCACAGCTGGGGCACGGGCGTGCACGAGCGGCCGCTCTCTCCCTTCCGCTCGGTGGCGGTCGATCCGGCTCACGTGTCCATCGGCAGCGTGCTCTACATCCCCGAGCTCGACGGGCTCACCATGCCGGGGCGGCCGCCGTACGGCGGCTTCGTGCACGACGGCTGCGTGGTGGCCGACGATCAGGGCGGCGGAGTGCGCGGCCGCCAGCTCGACCTGTTCACCGCGCGCAAGAGCCACTACAGCGCGCTCGACCGCCGCCATCGGCTCAAGAAGGTGACCGTGTTCCGCGGCGGCGAGCGCTGTCGATCGCTCACCCGCCGTCCGCTCTCGCGGCGCGGCTCCATCTGATCGATCGCCAGCGGAGGGCGGGCCGAAGGCCTAACCGACGGTGCGTTCCTTGCCTGACGACGCGCGGGCCGCGCGAACACGGAGTCGGGCTGCCCGCGACCGCACCCACTCGATCAGGCGCTCGGGCGAGAAGAACGGCGCGAACGCCACGCCGGTCACCGCGAAGGGGAAGAGGATCGCCATGAGCGCGAACACGCCCAGGTGGAAGCCGATGACCCCGAGAACCCAGACCAGCGCGACGCGGCGGCCGAGGAGCGCGAGCGGCGCGCCCAGCTCGACCACCAGGGTGAGGAGCGCGAGCCCGCGGAACAGCCACGCCTGGCCCAGCAGGAGCTCGGCGAACGGTGAATGCAGGCTGCCCAGCACCACCTTGCGCATGCCGTCGGCCGCGACGGTGTCGAGCAGGACGTCGCCGCCGGCCCAGCCCGGTCCGCCCCAGCGCAGCTTGGCCACGCCGGCGATGAAGTAGGTCGCCACCGCGACCACGCGCAGGAGCAGGAGCGGCCAGCCGTAGCGGCCATCGGGAGCCGGCACCGCCCCGCGCCGGCCCGCGTCGAGCGAGGTGGCGTCGGCCGCGCGCGTGGTGGCGAGCACCAGCGCGAACAGCACCGCGAGGTTCTCGGTGTGGAAGATCTGCCCCCACGAATTGCAGTAGGTCATCGACCAGAGCAGGCAGAGCGCGTGGATGGGCCCGGTCGCGCGAAAGCGCCAGCCCAGGAGGAAGCCCCAGCCCGACAGCCAGGTGAGCGCCGCCAGCACCATCACCGCGACCGCCGGCGGCGGATGCCCGAGCAGCCACAGAGGCCCGACCGGTCGCCACTGGCGGTCCGGGAAGCCGATGTAGCTCAGCATGTGCGGCAGCCGGATGCTGAAGTAGACCACCGCGAACAGGCCGACCAGGATGCGCACCGCCGCCAGCCGCTCGGGCGGCGCCGCGACCCAGAGCCGCCCGACCAGGAGGAGGAGCCGGGCGCGGAGGCCGCGGTCGCGGAGCTCGCCGGTCATGGCTTCACCGGGCCCGCCGGCTCGCGCCCCGGCACGCGGCACGAGCTCAGCGTGCGCTCCTGCCCGAGCTCACCGCGCTCGAAGTAGGCGATGGCGTCGTGGCTGCCGCGCACGACCCGCACGAGGGCGGCGCCGGCCAGCCCGGGGTCGTCCATCGCGGGCAGGCGCGCGGCGATCGACTCGCACAGCGCGCGCACCGCCGACCGCCCTCGCATCGCCGTGCCCTCGAGCAGCGCGCGCGCCTGCAGGACCTCGCGCGTGCCGAGCGCGATGGGCGGCACCCAGTGGCGGCTGCCGTCCGGGTCGATCGCCACCGCGTAGACCGCGTTCAGGACCGGCGACCGCCGCTCGTGCGCGAACATCGGGTAGTTCGACAGGGGAAAGCTGTCGCGCGATGCCGGCCACGACAGCGGCAGCAGCACGCCCGCGAGGACACCAGCGCTGACCACGACGGCGACCACGCGATCGACCACGCCCTCTTTGTAGGAGAGAACCGGCCACCCGGCAACCGCCGTCCGGCCGCGGGCCGCATCCGCGCCGAGCCGGGCCCAGGCGAGCCGAGCGCGCTCAGCGCGGCGAGATCTCGTGCACGTGCACCGGGTCGCGCTCGCTGGCACACAGCGGCACGGCCCCGACGCAGGCGATGCGCAGATCGGTGGCCCGATCGGGTGGGCGATGCTGCTCGTAGGCGGCCAGCGCCGCATCGGCCAGGTCGAGAGGCGCGCTCAGGCCGCGCAGGGCCAGGGCCTGCACGCGCAGGAGATCGGCGTCGCGCGGCGCGAGCGCGAGGCCGCGCTGCGCCGCGGCCAGCGCGTCCTGATGGCTCCCGATGCTGCCCAGCGCCATGGCCAGCTGGGCCCAGCCGGGCGCGTTGCTCGGCGCCTTGACCATCGCGGCGCCGAACGCGTCGGCCGCCTCGCGCCAGCGCCACACGCGAGCGAGGGCCGCGCCGCGCGCGTACGCCACCGCCGGGTGGCCCGGCATCTCGTGGTCGGCACGATCCAGCCACGACGACGCCGCCTGGGTTCGCCCCTGCAGGCCCTCGAGCTGGCCCAGGGCGAGCAGCACCATCGCGCGCTCGCGCGGGCCGGCGCCGGGCTCGCGCTCGACCTCACCGAGCGCGGCCATGAGCGGCGCGCGCGCCTCCTCGAGGTTCTCCTGGCGCGCGTGGAGGAGCGCCATGCCGTCCTCGTGGAGCCGACGCCAGATCGGCCGCGCCGGAGCGCGCGCGGCATCGGCTGCGCCCGCGCTCGCGGCACCGGCCGCCGCGCGCTCGCGCCAGCCCTCGCCGATCCACACGGTCGTCGCCGCCACCACGGTCAGCGGCTGCTCGGCGCACGGGTCGAGCGCCGGGTCGTCGAGCTCGCGCGCCCGCGCCGCGAACGCCCGCCCCCGCCCACCGCGCGCCGCCGCGCACGCCGCGCGCTGGAGCGAGAGGTTGCGGCTGCGGTGCACGACGCGCGCCTCCACCGCGAGCGGCAGCTGGTCGCCCGCCAGCCGCTCCGGGATGTGCAGGCGGTACTCGACGGCGACCATGTCGCGCGGCGCCAGCGTGTGGTTCACGATCGGCGCGCGGAACGCCTGCGTCTCGCGCACGAAGCGAGGCCGGCCCTCGCCGTCGGCCACCAGCGAGCGCAGGACGTGGGCGCTCGGGTCCTCACCGGTGGCGGCCTGTTCGCCGCCGGCGCGCCCGATCTCGCGCCCGCGCGCGTCCCGCACCACCACCTCGATCCAGGTGTCCTGTGCGTCGAGCACGCCGCCGGGGAAGCGGTGGCCGACGCGCAGGTTGCGCAGCACGACGCCGAGCTGCATCGTGTCGCCGGCCTCCACGGGCGCACCGTCGGCCGGCACGGTGCGCCGCCCGTCGCCGCCGCGCGCCTCGGCCACGTCGATCGAGACCGCGCCGCGCAGGAAGTGGCGCTGGCGGGCCAGCTGCTCCTGGTCGCCCAGCATGGCGGCCAGCCAGGTGTGGCCGCCGAGGAAGCGGTGCGACGGCACGACCCCGTCGCGGCGCGCGGCCGCGTCGCCGCGGGTGGCCCGCTCCGGCGGCATGTGGCAGCCGATGCAGTCCTGCGCCGGGATCTGATCGTCGACCCGCGCCAGCCCGCTCTTGTTGTACGGCGAGCCCAGCCAGGGGCCCAGGTCGTCCTGGCCGACCAGGAACACCCCGTGGTTGCCGGTCGCCTCGTCCAGGAAGGTGCGGTGACACGAGCCGCACATCTCCGGACTCCTGAGCGGCGCCGCCGACCGCCGGTGCGCCTCGATGCTGGCCTCGTCGTCGCCGCGCGGCAGGAGGATGGGCCGCGCCGCCAGCGTGTAGCTGCCGTTGCCGTCGCGCCTGGCCTCGGCGATGCCGTGGCACACGCGGCAGGTGACGCCGGCGTGGGCCCGCGCGTCGCGCGGCTCGACCGTTCGGTCCATGACGCCGTCGGCGAGCAGCGCGATGTCGTGGCAACCGGCGCACATGCGGCTGGCGCGCGGCCCGATCTCGTCGCGCAGCCGGTCGATCGCGACCCGGTAGACCGGGTTGTTGAACGACGAGTAGGCGTGCGCGCTGGCCTGCTGCTGCGCGAACACGTCGGGGTGGCATCCGCCGCACGTGTCGACGTCGGCCAGGGTCGTGCCGTCGGTCGTGCCGACCACCGTGCGGAGCTGGCTCAGCGACGGATCGGCCGCGCCGCCGCCGCGCGGCAACATCGGCGCCGGCACCGGTGCCGACGCCTCCTGCTCCACCGGTCGATCGCCCGGGCCCCCGCCCGCACCCGCGCCGGTTCCCGTGCCGCAGGCCAGCGCCAGCCAGAGCGCCGGCGCCGCCACACCGCTCAGCCAGCCCGGCCCGCCGCGCATGCCGGACGCCCTTTCAGACATGACGCGCGGCCCGCCGCCGCGCGAACCGGCGCAGACCGAGCCCGGCGAGCAGCACCGCGATCGCGCCGGCCCCGGCCGCGTCGCCGCCCGCCGCGCACCCCTTCTTCTCGCGCGTCGGCCGGGGCGGCTCCATCTTCTGGCCGCCCGCCGGGTTCGCGGCTCCAGGCTGCTCCGCCGGCTTCACCGCCTGGACCCCGATCTCGGGGATGTCCTGCCGCACCAGCCGCGCCAGCTGCGCCTTGCCGCGCGGCACGAAGGCCAGGTCGAGCGCCGGCTTCACCCCGCCGGTGGCGATCTGCTGGCCCGGCGGTCCGCCCCACACGCCGCGCCGGGGACTGTCGCACGCGATCGGCCCGGTCCACGGGTGGCGGATTGCGTAGCGCGCCTGGAAGTTGTTGACCGAGTACGGCACCGCGCCCACCTCCAGCGCACCTCCCGCCGCGGCCCACTCGCGCCCGCCCGCGATGGGCGGCGCTGCCTTGAAGACGAGGTCCTCGTTGATGCCGCCCTTGGTGTAGCGGGCGTGCAGCCGGGTCAGGACGAAGCCGTTCGCGAACTGGCGCGGCGGCGACTGCACCGCCCTGCCCCGGCTCGGGCGGCCGCCGCCCGCCGGGGCCGTCAGCACGTCGGCGCCGAGGGTGGCCAGCTCGCCCGGGTCGAGCGCCGGCGTGGGACACGGGTCGCACGAGCTGGCGTCCCACGCGTACTCGGTCACCACCGCGCCGCGGTTCTTCTCCAGCGTGCGGTCCAGCAGCGCCGCGTAGAACTCGCCGAACCGATCGCGCGCCTCCTCGGCCACGTCGAGGTTGGTCGGGATGGTGACGTTCGAGTAGTTGGCCACCTCGTAGCGCTGGCCCGGCGCCAGGATGTGCACGATGAGGTCCTGGGTGCCGGCCGAGTTCATCATGCCCAGGCGGATGGGCAGGCTGAACTCCTCGCTGTCGTAGTGAAAGCGGAGCGGCGACAGCATGGCCTGGCCGTTCTCGAACTTCACCTTGGACGCGTCGACCTTGGCCACGAAGAACTTGGAGCCGCCCGCCACGTAGGGCTCGAGGTAGGGCTGCGCGCCCGCCGGGATCGCGTACTTCTCCTGCCGCAGCCAGGTATCCAGCCCGGTCGAATCTCTGGCCGAGAGGATGACGATCTGGTACTCGCCGACCGCGAACCTGGCCTCGACCTTCACGCCGAGGTCGCGGCGCCTCTCGCGGGCCTCGGCCGGCGCCGGGATCGCGCCGCCCATGGCCCGGTCCGCCATCTCCATCCGGAGCTGCTCGCACGGGTCCTGCTCCCAGTACTCGACCAGGCGCGGCGCGGCCAGCGAGTCCACCTTGCGGAAGACCTCGCGCGGCAGCGTCTTCACGTTCTCCTTCTGCAGCACCATGGGCACGGGCACCACCAGGGCGAAGTCCTCGGGCGGGCCCTGGTAGTTGTTCTGCATCGCCAGCACCGTGCGCGTGCCCTGGCGCATCAGCACCACCTGGGTCGCGTTGTTGAACAGGTCGGCTCCCGCCCCGCTCACGTAGAAGCCGCAGAACGCCGCGCTCACCGCGGGCACGGCCACCAGCGCCGCCGCCGCGGCACCGATCGATGCCACGAGTCGCATGACTGCTCCCTCCCCCTGTGCGTGGGGACTCAGGATAGACCCGCGCCGCGGCGCTGTCCTTGGCGCCGGCGCGCAGATCCGATGCGATCCGATATCAGGTCAGGTCAGGCCGCGCTCTCGTCAGGCTCGGGCTCCGGCTCGGGCTCGGGCTCGCCGCGCACCGCCCCGGGGGGAAGGTGCTGGTCGAGGAACGCGAAGATGTCGGTCCAGCAGTCGCGCGCCCGCTCGCGGAAGACCAGCGCGTGGAACGCGTGCATCTCGCCCTTGTAGTAGCGGGCCTGGACCGGGGCGCCCAGCGCCTCGAGCGCGCGCCGCATGCGCCGCGTGTCGTCCAGCAGCGGATCGCGCGTCCCGACCGGCAGGAAGAAGGCCGGCAGCGGCCGCTCCGGCGCCTCGCCGCGCTCGAGCACCAGCAGCGGATCGGCCAGGTCGATCCCGCCCGGCTGCGTGGGGTCGGCCCCGCGCAGGTAGCACGCGGCCACGTCCTCGAGGGTCATCCGCACCACGTACGGCAGCCGCCGCCGGCGCGCGAAGCGCTGCGCGTCACTGACCTGGAAGATGCCGCACGCCGGCACCGCGACCCGCGGCGACACCCCGAGGTCGAACACGCGCCGCGCCCACGCCTCCGGCCGCCGGTACGCCGTCGCCAGCGACAGCGACGTGACCAGGTTGGCGCCGGCCGACTCGCCGGCGACGACCAGCCGCGACAGATCGCCGCCGAGCCGCGGCGCGCTGGCCACCACCCACTCGTAGGCGGCCAGCGTGTCCATGATCGCCGCCGGGAACGGATGGCGCGGCGCCAGCCGGTAGCTGATGTTGAACACGAGATAGCCGCAGCGGGCGTAGACCAGCGCCATCAGCCAGTGGGTGTCCTTCGACAGCAGGCTGAAGCCGCCGCCGTGGACGTACATCACGATCGGATGCGGCCCCGGCCGCACCGACGGCCGGTAGATGTCGAGGCGGTGGTCGACCAGCCCGTCCTCGAGGTACGGCACGTCGCGCACGACGTCGACCTGATGGCGCTCCGGGTTGGCCAGCGGGTGGAGCCGGGCCGCGGTGGCAAAGGTGTGCGCCAGCGTGTTGGAGACCCGCGCCTGGGCGCGCAGCCTCACCTCGGTCCGGAAGCGCTCCAGACTGCCGCGGACCGGACCGCGCCCGCCGTCCCCCGTGCGGGACGCCATCCATCCAGGTTAGCCCAGCGCAGCGGTTTCGACAAAGGTCTCGCGCCCGAGCGACGCCCCGTTCCGTCCCGGTCCAGCGGCGGGAATTCCCCGGACCGGTGCTAAGGTTCCTGGCACAACAGCGAGGCTTCTCGATGGTGTATCCGCCCAGCTACGAACCGTCCACGCCCCCTCCCTCGCGCGGCCCGACCGCCACCACTCGCTGGCTCTCCATCCTGCTCCTGGTCGTCGCCGGCGCCCTCGTCTTCACCGTGGTGCGCGACCGCCAGCGCAGCGAGCCCGAGGCGGCCGCCCCGGCGCCGGAGCCGCGCGCGATCACCCCGCGCGGCGACCTCTCGGGTGAGGAGCAGTCGACGATCGAGCTGTTCAAGACGGTGTCGCAGTCGGTCGTGCACGTGACCAGCGTCGATGTCAGGCGCAGCCGGCTGACCCTGAGCGAGCACGAGATCCCGCAGGGCACGGGGTCCGGCTTCCTGTGGGACAGCGAGGGCCACGTCGTCACCAACTTCCACGTCATCCAGGGCGGCAGCCAGGCCGACGTCACGCTCAGGGACAACACGGTGTGGAAGGCGAAGATCGTCGGCGTGGCCGAGGACAAGGACCTCGCCGTGCTGCAGATCGTCGACGCGCAGAAGGCCAAGCCCAAGCTGCGGCCCATCGCGATCGGCACCTCGAACAACCTCGAGGTGGGCCAGAAGGTGTTCGCCATCGGCAACCCGTTCGGCCTCGACCAGACGCTCACCACCGGCGTGATCAGCGGCCTGGGTCGCGAGATCCAGTCGGTGACGCGGCGGCCGATCCGCGACGTCATCCAGACCGACGCGGCCATCAACCCGGGCAACAGCGGCGGGCCGCTGCTCGACAGCGCCGGCCGCGTCATCGGCATCAACACGGCCATCTATAGCCCCTCGGGGGCCTACGCCGGCATCGGGTTCGCGGTCCCGGTCGACATGATCAACCTCATCGTGCCCGAGCTCATCGCGCACGGCCGCGTGGTGCGCCCCGGGCTCGGCATCCAGATCGCGCCCGAGACGGCCGCCCGCCAGCTCAACCTCAAGGGCGTGCTCATCCTCGAGGCGCAGGACGGCGGCGCCGCGGCCCGCGCCGGGCTGGTCGGCACCCAGAAGGGTCCGGACGGCGGCCTGGTCCTGGGCGATCTCATCGTGGCGATGAACGACCAGGCGATCGAGGACGTCAACGATCTCTACCGCGAGCTCGACAAGCACAAGGTCGGCGACACCGTCACCCTCGGAGTCGAGCGGCGCGGCGCCAAGCGGGACGTCAAGGTCACGCTGCAGGCGCTTCCTCCGCCCTGATCCGCCGGCTTTGGTGTACGTTCGCGTCGTGGGCGGCGCGCGCAGTCACGGATCGGAGGGAGGACGCGGCGGCGGCCGCGGCCGCTTTGCCGGCGAGGACGACGAGCCGATCGACATCCTGGAGCGCTCGCATCGCCGCCTCGACGAGCGGCTGGGCGAGCTGCAGCAGGCGGCCACCGCCATCGTGCGCGAGCGGGCCGACGACGCCGACCTCGCCGCGGTCGACGCGGTGATCGACTACCTCGAGCGGCAGGCGGCGCGGCACGAGGACGACGAGGAGGAGTCGCTGTTCCCGCGCCTGCGCGCCGCGCCCGGGTCGCCCGAGCTGGCCCCGCTGCTCCGGGACCTGGCGGCCGATCACGTGCTGCACCGCCACCTCATCAAGCAGCTGCGCTCGCTGTGCGACCGCTGGCCGGCGGCAGGCCCCGACGCGGGGGCAGGCGCCGCGCTGGTGACGCTGGCCAACGAGCTGGCCCGCTCGTATCGCGGCCACATCGAGCGCGAGGAGCGCGAGCTCCTGCCGGCCGCGCGCGAGCGGCTCACCCGGGCCGATCGCGATGGCATCCGGGCCGAGATGGGCCATCGCCGCGGCGGCGACGCCCACCCGAGCGGCAACGGCCGCCGGCGCCGCCCGGCGGGATCGACCGGGCCGCGACCGCGCGTGCGCCTGGTGTGACGGCCGCGCGCCGCCGGGCCTGACCGCGAGGCGCCCAAGGCGCCCAAGGCGCGACAGGCGCGAGCGGCCCGACGAGTCGCGAGGGCCGCGGCTCGCGTCGCGCCTCCGCGGAGTCGGTCAGAACTCGATGACCGTCCGGATCGACGCGCCCGAGTGCATGAGATCGAAGGACTCGTTGATGCGCTCGAGCGGCAGCTTGTGCGTGATCAGCGGATCGATCTGGATCTTGCTGTTCATGTACCAGTCGACGATGCGCGGCACGTCGGTGCGGCCGCGGGCGCCCCCGAACGCGGTGCCCTTCCAGACCCGGCCGGTGACCAGCTGGAAGGGGCGAGTGGCGATCTCCTGCCCGGAACCCGCCACCCCGATGATGACGCTCACGCCCCAGCCGCGGTGGCAGCACTCGAGCGCCTGGCGCATGAGCTGGACGTTGCCCACGCACTCGAAGCTGTAGTCGGCGCCGCCGCCGGTCAGCTCGACCAGGTGCGGCACCAGGTCACCTTCGATGTCCTTCGGGTTGACGAAGTGAGTCAGGCCGAAGCTCCTGGCCAGCGCCTCGCGGGCCGGGTTGAGGTCGATGCCGACCACCATGCCCGCCCCGGCCATGCGCGCGCCCTGGACCACGTTGAGTCCGATGCCGCCCAGCCCGAACACCACGACGGTGGCGCCCGGCTCGACCTTCGCGGTGTTGATGACCGCGCCGATGCCGGTCGTGACCCCGCACCCGATGTAGCAGATCTTGTCGAACGGCGCGTCGCGCCGCACCACGGCCAGCGCGATCTCCGGCAGCACGGTGTAGTTGGAGAAGGTCGAGCAGCCCATGTAGTGGTGGACCTTCTCGCCGCGCAGCCTGAAGCGGCTGGTCCCGTCGGGCATGAGGCCCTGCCCCTGCGTGGCGCGGATCGCCGTGCACAGGTTGGTCTTGCGGCTCAGGCACGACTTGCACGCGCGGCACTCCGGCGTGTAGAGCGGGATCACGTGATCGCCGGGCGCCACGCTGGTGACGCCGGGGCCGACCTCGACCACGACGCCGGCTCCCTCGTGGCCGAACACGACCGGGAACAGCCCCTCCGGGTCCGCGCCGGAGCGCGTGAACTCGTCGGTGTGGCACACACCGGTGGCCTTGATCTCGACCAGCACCTCGCCCTGCTTGGGACCGTCGAGGTCGAGCTCTTCGATGACGAGCGGTTCTCCCGCCCGGTGAGCGACCGCAGCGCGCGTCTTCATGTCACGCCCCCTTCCTCGTCCGCTTCACGTCGCCAGTTTCCAGGTCGCCAGTTTCCAGGTCGCCAGTTTCCAGATCGCCTGCTTCACGTCGTCCGCTTCACGTCGTCCACATCGGGTCGCCGCTTCTCGGCCGTCTTCGCGCCCGTGTCGCCGCGCGCCACGCGCTGCGTGGACGCCACGGCCGCCGACGCCGACGGCACGGGCTCGCCCGGCCTGCGCCGGAGCAGCATGATCCCGCCGATGACCGCCGCGATGCAAGCGAACTGCGCGAACGTGAGGCCGTAGTAGCGCGGATCGCTCTCCGGCCGGCGCAGGAACTCGAGGAAGAAGCGCGGCACGCTGTAGCCGACCGCCAGGACCCCCATCAGGAGGCCGGGCTTGCGCCGCTTCACCCGCTCGAGCACCACGATCACCAGGAAGAGCGGCACCAGGTACATGAGCTCGTACAGCCCGAGGTCGTGAGCGCGAATGACGGCGCTGCTCGCCCGGTCGAACGTGTACTGGTGCGGCGGGAACTCGACCGCGAGCGCGAAGCTGGTCGGATAGCCCAGATGATCGTGTACGAGCGCGCAGGCCAGCCGCCCCGGCACCCAGCCGGCGATCGCGCCGTACGCGGCCCAGTCGGCCCAGGCCAGGCGATCGAGCCGCCGGATGGTCGTGTAGAAGTAGAGCGCCAGGCCGCCGCCGATGACCCCGCCCCACGACGAGATGCCGTCCCACATCATGAACCACAGCACCCAGCCCGGCCGCTCCTTGCTGACCCATGGGCCCATCGCCCGGTCCCACTCGTAGAAGGCCGTGTTGAGCACGTGGCACGAGATGAAGCCCCAGACGAGGAGATGGATGCCCAGCGAGCGCATCGTGTCCTCGTCGAGGCCGTTGCGCTCGCTGTACTTGCGCGCCATCCAGGTGCCGAACAGGACGCCCGAGGCGACCAGGATGCTGAACGGCTGGAGGTCGACCGGCCCGAGGTCGAGCACCGGGATGTGGAAGTACGGAAAGACCCCGGCCATGACTCAGACCGGCGCGTCGGGCGGCTGGGTCAGCGCCGCGAACCGCGCCAGGTGATGCTCCTCGTCCCCGAACAGCACGCCGAGCGTCTGCATGCGCTTGAAGTAGAGCCCCACGTCGTGCTCGTCGGTGCAGCCGATGCCGCCGTGCAGCTGGACGCCCTGCCGCACCACCAGGCGCCCGCCGGTGGTGAGCTGGACCAGCGCGGCCGACACCGCGCGCCGGCGCTCGTCGGCCTCGCCCTCGTCGATGCGCAGGCTGGCCTCGATCGAGTGCGAGCGCAGGAGCTCCGACTCGACGAACATCTCGACCGCGCGGTGCTGCAGCACCTGGAAGGTGCCGATCTTCAGCCCGAACTGCTCGCGCGTCTTGAGGTACTCGACCGTCATGGCCAGGACCGCCTGCGCGATGCCCGCGCCCTCGGCGCAGGCCGCCGCCGCCGCCACGTCGAGCACGTCGCCGAGTAGGCCCGCCGCCTGCCCCTCCTGGCCGAGCAGGCGATCGGCGCCGACCTCGACGCCGCCGAGCCGCAGCATCGCCGCGCGCCGCCCGTCCATGGTGTCCACCGCCTGGACCTCGACGCCGGCCGCGTCGCGGTCGACCGCGAACAGCGAGACGCCGGCCGCCTCGCGCGCGCCGCCGCCGGTGCGCGCCGACACCAGGAACAGGTCGGCCGCGTGGCCGCCCTGCACCCAGACCTTGTCGCCGCTCAGGCGGAAGCCCCCGCCCGGCCGCTTCTCGGCCCGCGCCGCGCAGGCGGCCGGGTCGTAGCGGCTGTCGCGCTCGGCCCAGGCCAGCGCGGCGTGGAGCTCGCCCGCCGCCAGCGGCGCCAGCCAGCGCGCGCGCTGCTCCGCGGTTCCCGCCCGGGCCAGCGCGGTCCCGCCCAGCACGCAGGTGGCCAGGAGCGGCTCGGGCACCAGGGTGCTGCCGAGCTGCTCGAGCACGAGCGCCAGGTCGACGAAGCGCCCGCCGAACCCGCCGTCGGACTCGGGCACGCACAGCCCCAGCCAGCCCAGCTCGGCCATCTGCTTCCACACCCTGGGCTCGAAGCCGAGCGGGTCCTGGCGCAGCTTGCGCGCGCGCACCACCGGCGAGCTCTTCTTCGCGAAGCTGGCCGCCGTATCGACCAGCATCTTCTGATCCGGACTGAGATCGAAGTTCACGTCAGTGCCCCACTCTCTGGTCAGCTCTGTTCATCGGGCCGGCAGACCCAGGATGTACTTGGCCAGCACGTTCTTCTGGATCTCGTTCGAGCCGCCGTAGATGGTGGTGGCCCGGGTGTAACAGAACGCCGATGGCACCCATTCCTCGAACGGCTCCACCACGCCGGGCTGGTTGAACCAGGTCAGCGAGTCGGGACCCATGATGTCCATGGCCAGCTCGAAGGCCTGCTGCAGGACCTCCGACCCGCGCAGCTTCAGGATCGACGACTCGGGCCCCGGCGCCTTGCCCAGCTGCGCGCCGGCCAGCGCGCGGTAGTTGGCCATCTGCAGCCCGCGCAGCCGGATCTCGAGCGCCGCGATGCGCCCGCGCACGCGCGGGTCGTCGATGAGGGGCCGCCCGCCCGGCCCGGCCGCCTGGGCGGCGATCCGCTTCACGCGCCTGACCACGCGGCGCGACTGACCGACCGCGGCGATGAGCGTGCGCTCGTGGCCGAGCAGCGCCTTGGCCAGGGTCCAGCCGCCCCCCTCCGGACCGACCAGGTTCTCGGCCGGCACCTCGGCGCCGCTGAAGAAGGTCTCGCAGAAGGCCGGCGTCCCGCCGAGCGTGAGCATCGGCTTGACCTCGACGCCCGGCGTCTCGAGATCGATGAGCAGGAAGCTGATGCCCTCCTGCTTCTTGCCGCCTCCGGCCCCGCCCGGCGCGGTCTTCGGATCGGTGCGCACCAGGCAGAAGATCCAGTCGGCGTACTGGGCGTAGGTGGTCCACGTCTTCTGCCCGTCCACCACGTACTTGCCCGAGCCGTTCTTCACCGCAGAGGTGCGCAGCGAGGCCAGGTCGCTGCCGGCGTTGGGCTCCGAGTAGCCCTGGCACCACACCTCCTCGCCCGAGAGGATCTTGGGCAGGAAGCGCTGCTTCTGGGCCGGCGTGCCGAACTGGATGAGCAGCGGCCCGACCATGCCGAGCCCGAAGGGCGAGAGCGGCGGCGTGCCGGCCAGCTCCAGCTCCTCGGTCAGGATGAAGCGCCGCGTCGGATCGAGGCCGGGGCCGCCGTGCTCGGCCGGCCAGTGCGGAGCCACCCAGCCGCGCTGGAAGAGGATGCGGTGCCAGCGCATGACCTCTTCCATCTCGAAGTTGGCGTCGACTTCCGACTTGGCGCGCAGGTCCGCGGGCAGCGCCTCCTGGATCCAGGAGCGGACCTCGCGGCGAAACGACTCGTGCTCGGGGGTGAATGCCAGCTCCACGGATCGGTTCTCCTCGGGACTCCTCGGGAATCGGACCGGCAGGAGCGCCGATCCGCAGCCCAGGCCCCGACCTTAACCGGGCCGCGCCGCCTTCACAACCGGCGGTCGAGCCGCACCAGGACCTCGTCGATGCGCCGACCGGCCTGGATCGGGACCAGGAGCTCGGCCGCCTTGCCCCCGCGGGCGGCAGCCGTGAACTCGGCGAGGCGATCGTCCGGGACGACCACGCCGACCAGCGGCAGCTCGCATCCCTCGACCAGCGCGTCGAGGCGATCGGCCGTGGTCATCGCGCGCACCTGGTAGCCGGCGGCGTGGAGCAGGCGCGCCGCCTCCTCCTCGGCCGCGAGCACGATCGAGTCCGCCCGGCGCGCGAGACGCAAGAGATACCCGGACAGCGCCTCGTCGAAGCCGGCCGGGGTCTCGCGAATCGACAGCCCGGCCCCTGCGGTGCGGCCGTGCTCGCGCGCCTGCTCGTCGCTGATCACGTGGGCCACGTCGGCCAGCACCTGGTAGTGGCCGTAGCCGGGCAGATCGATCTCGACCTGGACATCGCGCCGGCGCGACAGGCCGCGCGCGCCGCGGATGAACAGACCCCCGCGACTGAGGTTCTCGGCGAACTCGCGCACGAAGTCTGCCGCCACCTCGTACCTGACCGAGAGGAAGACGCGATAGCGGGCGGCGGTTCGTCTCACCGGCTCCGCTCGATCATATGACAAGTCGCATCCGCGCGGGGGAACCGCGCCCACCGATGTCCCGCGCGGTTTTCCCCGGGGCATCAGGTGCGCTACGGTGCGGGTCGCGTGGAGACCAGGGTATTTCTCATCCGCCACGGGGTCACCCGGTTGCACGCGGCGGGGCGCGTGCACGGCCAGGGCGCTGACGTCGACATTTCTCTCTCGCCGGAGGGGGTCGCCCAGGCGGAGACCGCGGCCGCGGCGCTGGCCAGCGTGAAGCTGGGCGAGTTGCTGACCAGCTCGGCTCAGCGGGCGCTTCAAACGGCAGAGATCATTGGTCGCAGGGCCGGGATCGAGGTCGGCCGGGAGCCGCGCCTGAACGACTTCAGTCTCGGCCCCTGGACCGGCAAGAGCTACGCCGAGATCGCGGCGTCGGACGAGTACCGGCAATTCCTGCGTGACCCCGAGGCGGTGAAGGTGCCGGGCGGCGAGAGCCTGGAGCTCGTCCAGCGCCGGGCAGTGGCGGCCGTCGAGCAGGCGCTTTCGGACAGCCCGTCGGGGGACGCGATCGCCCTGGTGACGCACGCCGGGGTCATCCGGATTCTCCTCGTCCACTACATGGGCTCGTCGCCCGCCAACTATCACCGCATCCGGGTGAGCCCGGGCTCGATCTCGATCCTGTCGTTCGCCGACGACCGCGAGCTGCCGCGCGTCCTGGCGGTCAACCTCATCGGCTCACTCCCGCGCGTCCTGATATGACCGGGCCCTACGTCATCGCCATCGTGTTCGGCGCGCTCATCTCCGCCGGGCTCTACTTCATCTTCTTCTGGCCCGCCCAGGAGCCCGACGACGACGAGGACGATGAGGACAGCGGGAGCGGGTCGTAGACCCTCTGCTAGGCTAGCGCCGTTGTCCACCAGACAGGACCCAGGGCACCGGGGACAGGGCACCGGAGACAGGACGCCGCGGACGAGCCCAGTTGCCCGTTGCCTGGTGCCCGTCTCCTGCATCCTGCTTTTCTCGATCGCCGACTTCGCCCCCGAGGCACGCGGCCAGACGCCGAGGGCCGATCACCGCGGCCAGATCGTCACCGTCGTCCACAGCCCGCCCGACCAGGTGCCGTCGATCGGCCCGCGCAACGCGCCGGTCACGATCGAGTTCTTCTGCAACCTGGGGGACGGATCGGCCAGCGGCATGGTGCACTCGCTCCTGCTCAAGCTGCTCGACCGGCACCCGCGACGGCTGCGCGTGCTCTACCGCCTCGTCTCCGGCGGCGAGCAGTCCAACCCCCACCTCGAGGCCGGGCTGGAGGCCTTCGCGCAGGGCCGCTTCCGCGAGTTCCTCGACGTCATGTACGGCGACAGCCTGCACAGCCCGCGCGCGGCCGACCTGGTCCAGCTCGCGGCCAGGGCCGGCATGCAGCCCGACCGCCTGCAGCAGGCCCTCGAGGACGGACGACACGCCGCCGCCGTGCTGGCCAACCACTACTACCGCAAGCGGCGCCGGGTGCGGCGGTCGCCGCCGCAGCTCCTCATCAACGGCGTGCCTTACGATCGCCGGCCGCGCACCCTCGACGAGCTCGAGGCGCTGTACGACGAGGGCTACGCCCGCGCCATGGCGCTCCGCGATCGCGGCGTCCCGGCCGATCGGCTCTACGAGCAGCTGCTGGCCGACGTGACCGCCGCGCAGCCGGAGCCGATCATCGGCCCCGGCGCGGTCGACGGCCTCGGCCCGGGCGAACGGCCGCCGCTGGGCAACCCGCCGCTGGTGCGCACCAGGCTGGGCGCCGGGCGCCACGCGCGCGGCGCCGCCGGCGCCCCGGTGACCATCGTCTTTCTTTGCAACTTCCAGACGCGCAACTGCGGCGAGACCGCGGCCACCCTGGACGAGATCGCGGCCGCCTATCCGGACGACGTGCGCCTGGTCTTCCGCCACTTCTTCGATCCGACCGACCGGCGCCAGGAGCGCGCGCGCGCGCTCCACCGCTCTGCCCTGTGCGCCGACCAGCAGGGCCGCTTCTGGGCCTTCTACGACCTCGCCTTCCGCGAGGCCCGGCGCGGCGTGTCGGAGGGACAGCCCGAGGCCGACCTGGCGCGCGAGCTCGAGCTCGACGGGCGCGCCTTCTCGCGCTGCCTGCGCTCGCCCCGGGTCGCGGCCGAGCTCGAGGCGGAGCGCCGCGAGGTGTGGCTCGCCGGCGTGCGCCACACGCCGTCGATCCTCCTCGGCGGCAGGCTCTACACCGGGACCAAGTCCTTCGACGAGCTGGCCGCGCTGGTCGACCGGGAGCTCCTCCCGGGGGTGCTCGGTCGCATCGCGCCCCCCTGACCGAGTCGGGCGTGAGGGGTGTAGGTACTCGAAAATCCTACCCTTTCCATTGACCTCCGCGCTTCACCGTGTTACGCGAAGAGGAGCCATGGAGCTTTCGTTTGCGGCGGCCACCGACGTGGGCCGGCAGCGCAACCACAATGAGGACAACTTCCTCATCGACAAGAAGCTCCAGCTCTTCATCGTCGCCGACGGGATGGGCGGGCATGCGGCCGGCGAGGTCGCGTCGTCGATCACCGTGCACCAGGTGCGCGACGCGGTGTACGCCAACCGCGATCTGGTCGACCGCTTCCGCGCCGGCGACCCCGATGTGCAGGCGGTCGAGCTGCTCCAGGTGCTGGAGCACGCCATCCAGGACGCCTGCGGCACGGTCTACAACCGCGCGCAGGCCGAGCAGGACAAGCGCGGCATGGGCACCACCGCCTCGGTCCTGCTCATCGCGGGAGCGCCCGGGCGGCTGCGCGGCTTCATCGCTCACGTGGGCGACAGCCGCATCTACCTGACCCGCCAGGGCCAGTGCCACCAGCTCACCGAGGATCACTCCCTCATGAACGAGCTGGTCAAGCGGGGCAAGATCCGGCGCGAGGAGTTCGAGAGCTCGCCCTACAAGCAGTTCAAGAACGCCGTGACGCGCGCGGTCGGCGTCTACGCGTCGGTCGAGGTCGACACCTTCGACTTCGACATCCTGCCCGGCGATCGCTTCCTGCTCTGCTCGGACGGGATGTACGCCTACCTCGACGAGGAGGAGCTGCCCGCGATGCTCGGCGAGGGCGATGTCGAGCAGCTGCCGCGCGAGCTGGTCGAGCGCGCCAACCGCGGCGGCGGCCACGACAACATCACCGCGGTCATCATCCGGGTGCACGACGACGCGCCCGACGAGGCCGGCGAGCGCGCCATCGAGGTCTCGCTCAAGATCGACGTGCTCAAGGGCCTCCAGCTGTTCCGCTACCTCTCCTACAAGGAGCTGGTCCGGGTCATGAACATCACCGAGACCCGCGAGTACGGCGAGGGCGAGGACGTCATCCGCGAGGGAGAGCCGGGCGACGCCATGTACGTGGTGCTCGGCGGCCAGGTGCGGCTGCACAAGGGCGGCGTCACGGTGGCCAGCCTGGCCAAGGGGCAGCACTTCGGCGAGATGGCGCTGGTCGATCGCACCCAGCGCTCGCTGACCGCGACCGCGACCCAGCCGAGCCGGCTGCTCCACATCCGGAGAAAGGACTTCTACGCGCTCATCAA
>DATFRY010000106.1:0-18632 GCA_035262925.1 Kofleriaceae bacterium
TCGGCGAGTGCGCGGCGATCGCGCCGACCCGGAGGTAGTCGCCGTAGGTGAAGCCGCCCGGCACCACCACCACATCCGCTCCCGCCAGCGAGTGCTCCTTGTGCCAGAGGATCTTCCCGCGCGCGCCGCGCGGCCGCAGCACCTCGTCCACCACGCGCAGCGCGTCGTCGTCGCAGTTGGAGCCGGGGAAGCGGACGACGCCGAAGACCACGCTCACGCGTCGACCTCGATGCGGTAGTCCTCGATGACCGTGTTGGCCACCAGGCGCCGGCACATCTCCTCGAGCCGCGCGCGCGCCGCCGCCGGGTCGCTGCCGGCGAGCTCGATCTCGACGTACTTGCCGATGCGCACCGACTGGACCTCGTCGTAGCCCAGCCGCGTCAGGGTGCGCGAGACCGCCTGGCCCTGCGGGTCGAGCACGCCCGCCTTGAGCGTGACGTACACGCGCGCCTTCATGCCGCGCCGCCTCCCTTGCCTCCCGGGCCCAGCCCCAGGTTGCGCGCGATGCGGGCCACCGGATCGGCGGCCTCGTCCGGCTCGAAGGGGCGCCCGGTCACCAGCTCGCAGATCTCGACGTAGCGCGCGGCCGCCTCGACGCGGATGTCGTCGGGCACCACCGGCAGCGGGCCGTCGCCGCGATAGCCGGCCTGCTCGGCCAGCCAGCGGCGCACGAACTCCTTGTCCAGGCTGCGCGGCTCCTGACCGGCCGCCATGCGCGCGGCATGGTCGTCCGCGTACCAGTAGCGCGACGAGTCCGGCGTGTGGATCTCGTCGATGACGACGATCTCGCCGCTCGGGGCCCGCCCCATCTCGTACTTGGTATCGACCAGGATGAGGCCGCGCTCGGCCGCCCGCTTCTGCCCGAAGGCGAACAGCGCGGCGGCGATCTCGCCGGCGCGATCGAAGTCGCGGGCGGTCACCGCCCCGGACGCGATGAGCTCCTCGCGCGACATCGACACGTCGTGGTCGCCCTTGTCCGCCTTGCTGGTCGGGGTCAGGAGCGGCTCGGGCAGCGGCTGGTTCTTGGCCATGCCGTCCGGCAGCCGGTGACCGCAGAAGACGCGGTCGCCCCGCTCGTAGGCCCGCCAGATCGACGTCGAGGTCACCCCGGTCAGGTAGGAGCGCATCACCAGCTCGACCTTGAGCGGCGTGCACTCGATCCCGATCATCACGTTGGGATCGGGCACCTCGAGCACGTGGTTGGGCGCGATGTGCGCGGTCTCCTTGAACCAGTGCTCGGCGATCCGGTTGAGCACGTGCCCCTTGCTGGGGATTGTCGTGATGACCCGGTCGAAGGCGCTCAGCCGGTCGCTGACCACGATGATGCGCCGGCCGTCGCCGGTGATGTAGCAGTCGCGCACCTTGCCCTCGTACTTGTCGCCGAGGCCGTCGAAGTCGGTGCGGCTGATGGTGGCAGCGAGCTGGCGGCGCAGCGCCGCGCGAAGGTCATTGTCAGTGGCCATGGTCCTCCGGGAAGACGCGCCGGTAGATGGCATCCACGTGACGCAGGTGATGGTCGAGATCGAAGGCTGCCGCCAGCTCGCCGGCGCCCAGGTGGGCGGCCACGTCGGCGTCGGCGGCCAGGAGCTGGCGGAAGTCCCCCTGCCCGCCCAGCGCCGCCAGCGCCGAGCGCTGCACCAGCTCGTAGGCGCGCTGGCGGGCCAGCCCGGCCCTGACCAGCGCGAGCATGACCGACTCCGAGAAGACCAGGCCGCCGCTCCGGGCCAGATTTTCGGCCATGCGGTCGGCGTGCACGACCAGGCCGCGCACCAGCCCGGTCGCGCGGGCCAGCATGAAGTCGACCAGCGTGGTGGCGTCGGGCAGGATCACGCGCTCGACCGACGAGTGCGAGATGTCGCGCTCGTGCCACAGCGCGATGTTCTCGAGCGAGGCGCCGGCGTGGCTGCGGACCAGGCGGGCCAGGCCGCACAGGTTCTCCGACCCGATCGGGTTCTTCTTGTGCGGCATCGCGCTCGAGCCCTTCTGGCCGGCGGCGAAGCCCTCCTCGGCCTCGCCGACCTCGGTGCGCTGCCAGTGGCGGATGCCGAGCGCGATCTGCTCGATGGCCGCGGCGACCAGGGCCAGCGCGCACAGGACCTCGGCGTGGCGGTCGCGCGCGACGATCTGGCTGGCCACCGTCTCGGGCTGGAGGCCAAGCGCGCCGAGCGCAGCCGCCTCGATGTCGGGCGCCAGGTTGCCGTACACGCCGACCGCGCCGGCCAGCTTGCCGACCCGGATGGCGCGGCGCGCGCGCTCCAGCCGCTCGCCGGCGCGCCCGACCTCGGCGTACCAGCGGCAGAACACGACACCCGCGGTGATCGGCTCCGCGTGGATGCCGTGCGAGCGGCCGATGCACGGGGTGGCCCGGTGCTCGCGCGCGCGCTCGGCCAGCGCGGCGCCGAGCTGGCCGACCCCGACGGCGATGCGCTCGAGCGCGGCCCCGCACTGGAGGGCGAGCGCGCTGTCGAGCACGTCGGACGACGTCATGCCGAGGTGGAGCCAGCGCGCCGGCGGGCCGGCCAGCTCCTCGACGTGGGTGAGGAAGGCGATGACGTCGTGGCGGGTCGTCGCCTCGATCTCCTGGATGCGGGCGGCCGACAGCTTGCCGCGCGCCGCGCGCGCCACCTGGTCTGCCGTGCCGGGCGGGACCAGGTCGCGCGCCTCCATGGCGCGGCAGGCGGCCAGCTCGACCTCGAGCCACAGCTCGAACCTCGCCGCGTCTGACCAGATCGCCGCGAAGTCCGGCCGGCTGTAGCGATCGATCATTCCGGTGCCCGCTTTTTACCGGGTGGGGGTGACGGGTGCAAGCGGGTCGGCGCTTTGTGCCGGTCAGTGTTCCTCTGGACTGGCGCAGCAGCGAAAACCGATGTCGGCGCGGTCCTCCGCGCGAATGCGCGGCTTTCCGCTGCGCCGCGGCTCGGAGCAGCGGCCGCGGGTTCCGTCGACGGCGGAGGCGCCGCGCACGCCGCCGTCTGCATCCCATTCGGCCGCATTCCCGCTCATGTCGAAGGCGCCGGCCGCGCTCTGGCACTCGGGGAACGATCCCGCGGCGGCGATCTCGGTGCCGCGCGCGTTGCACACCTTGTCGACGTACTTGCCGCCGTAGGGGAAGCTCGCCCGCGACGGGCCGCGGCAGGCGTCCTCCCACTCGCCCGGCTTGCACAGGCGCGCGCCGCGCCCGGCGCACATCGAGGCGGCCTCCTCGAGCGAGGCTCCGACGCGCGGCGGCTTGCCGCCCGCCGGCCACTCGTTGCGGTCGATGCAGAAGGGGCTGTGCGCCCCCTCGAGGAGATCCCTGGCGACCAGGGCCATCGCCTCGGGGCAGGGCCCGGGCGCGGCGGGCGGTGATGCCGCCGCAGCCGACGGCGCCGGACGCGCCGGCTTTGTCGGTCCGGTCGCCGCCGTCGCCGCGGTCGCCGCCGCCGTCGGTGGCGCGGCCCCGCCCCCGCTCGCGATCGGCGACCGCGCCGGAGCCGCCCGCGGCCCACCTGGCCCGCGGTCGCTCCAGGGCGCGAGGACGACGGCAAGCACCACGAGGACGGCGGCGGCCGACAGCCCGATGACCAGGAGGAGCCGCCGCCTGCTGGGCGGCGCCGGAAACGGCACCCGGTCAGCGACGAGCGGCGGCGCGTAGTGGCCGAGCCCACCCTGCGCCGGCTGGCGCAGGCTGGACAGCGGGCGCATGACCGGCTGCATCTCGGGCCGATCGATGGCCGGGATGATCGGCGTGGGCTGCGCCTTCGGCTCGTCGGCCGGGCGCCGCGAGTGGAGCGGGATCACCAGCGGCGGCGCGGGCGGAGCCTCCGGCGGCTGCGGCTGGCCCGGCGCCGGCGGCGGCAGTCCGCGCGGCGCCCGCCCGTCGGTGAGGGTCGGCTGGTTGGGCCCGAACAGCGGCGAGCTGGGCGCGGCCGACGGGTGGAGGAACAGCGGCGACGACTCCTCGATGGTGCGCCCCTCGCCGTCGCTGTCACCCTCGCTCGCCTCGTCCGGCGGCGCGGGCCCCCTGGTGTCGAGCTCGCGCTGGAGCGCGGGGCTCTTCACTGTCCGGTGCGCCTCGGGCGGGATCAGGACCGGCCGCTTCATGGTCGGGACGCGCTCGTCGACGAACAGGCGGCGCACGCGCTCGACCAGCTCGGCCGGCCGCGCCGGGCGCCGGTCGGGCGAGCGCGACAGCGCGCGGGCCAGGAGATCGGCCAGCGCGAGCTGTTCGGCGGCGAGCGCCTCGGTCGCCTCGCCCAGGTCCGGCCGCGACACCCCCGAGGCCAGCTCGCACAGGATCGCGGCCATGCTGTACACGTCGGCGCGCCGGTCGCCCTGCCCGGTCGCCAGCACCTCGGGCGCCACGTAGCGGCCCGCCTCGCCCCAGCGCTCCGCGGCCAGCGCCGGGTCGAGCCCGCCGTACAGGCCGGCGCCGCTCACCTTGATGATGCCGGCCACCTCGACCACATCGGCCGGCACCATCCGGCCGTGCAGGTGACCGGCCGCGTGCACCGCCTCGAGCCCCTCGGCCATCGCGCTGGCGTAGCGCAGGATGTCCAGCTCCGACGCGGCCCGCCCGCTGCCCAGGCGGAGCGCGATGCCCTCGGCGCTGCCCAGCTGCGAGGTCAGGTACACCGCGCCGTCGTCGGTCAGGCCGACCTCGAACAGGCGGCGGAGGTGCGCGTGCACCAGGCCGCGCATCTCGCGCGCGGCGCTCGCGAACTCGGCCTGGCGCGGGCCTGCGAACAGCTGCGCGTCCATGCGCCAGAGCGCCAGCTCGACCTCCACCTCGCGGTCGTGGACCCGGTAGTCGCGGTAGGCCGGCCCCTCGGCGGTCAGGAAGCGGACCTCGTAGCGGCCGCCCACCACGTCGCCGATCGCCAGCCCTTCCCGCCCGCCACTCATCGCCCCTCTCGGCCGGTCGAGCCGAACCCGCCGGCGCCGCGCCCGCTGGGGTCGAGCTCGCTCACTTCCTCGACCTCGGCGCGCGCGACCGGCGCCACCACCAGCTGCGCGATGCGCTCACCCGGCTCGATGATCACCGCCTCGCCGCCCAGGTTGACCAGCAGCACCACCACCTCGCCGCGGTAGTCGGCGTCGATGGTGCCGGGCGCGTTGAGCACGGTGACGCCGTGCCGGCGGGCCAGCCCCGAGCGGGGCCGCACCTGGCCCTCGAATCCGGGCTCGAGCGCGATCGCGATGCCGGTGGGGACGGCGGCGCGCCCGCCCGGCTCGATGCGCTGCGGGGCGTCGAGCGCCGCGCTCAGATCCAGCCCGGCGGCCTGCTCGCTCATGGTGCGCGGCAGGACCGCGTCGGGCCGGAGTCTGAGAACCCGCAGCCGCGTCATCCGCTGTCCTCGCTCGGCGCGCGCTCAACCCACCAGGTGGTGCACTTCTTCCGGGTTGGCGGCGAGCGCCTCCTTGCGCGACAGGCGGATCTTGCCGTCGCGGTCGATGTTGATGACCTTGACCACCACCTCGTCTCCCTCGTCCACCACGTCGGTGACCTTGCGGGTGCGCTCTTCGGCCAGCTCGCTGATGTGGATGAGGCCGTCGGTGCCGGGCAGGATCTCGACGAAGGCTCCGAACTCGACCACGCGCTTGACCACGCCGTGATAGAACTGGCCGACCTCGGCCTCCATCGTGAGGCCCTTGATGAGGTCGATGGCGCGCTGCAGCCCGCGCGCGTCGGCCGACGCGATCGACACCGTGCCGGCGTCGTCGACGTCGATCTGCGCCCCGGTCTGCTCGACGATGGCGCGGATGGTCTTGCCCCCCGGGCCGATGATGTCGCGGATCTTGTCCGGCTTGATCGTGATCTGCACGATGCGCGGCGCGTTGGGGTTGAGCTCGTCGCGCGGCGCGTCGAGCGCCTCGCCCATCTTGTCGAGGATGTGCACGCGGCCGGCGCGCGCCTGCTCCAGCGCCTCCTCCAGGATGTGGCGCGCCAGGCCCTTGAGCTTGATGTCCATCTGCAGGGCGCAGATGCCGTGGCGCGTGCCCGTCACCTTGAAGTCCATGTCGCCCAGGTGATCCTCGTCGCCCAGGATGTCGGACAGGATGAGGTAGCGGTCGCCCTCCTTCATGAGGCCCATGGCGATGCCTGCGACCGGCGACTTGATCGGCACGCCGGCGTCCATCATCGCCAGCGACGCCCCGCACACGCTGGCCATCGACGACGATCCGTTCGACTCCAGGATCTCCGACACCACGCGCAGCGTGTAGGGGAAGTCCTCGCGGGCGGGCAGCACCTGCTCGACCGAGCGCGAGGCCAGGTTGCCGTGGCCGACCTCGCGGCGCGAGGTGGATCGCAGCATCTTGACCTCGCCGGTCGAGAACGGCGGGAAGTTGTAGTGCAGGAGGAACGGCTTCTTGCGCTCGCCGAGGAGCGTATCGAGCCGCTGCTCGTCGTACTTGGTGCCGAGCGTGACCGCCACCAGCGCCTGGGTCTCGCCGCGGGTGAACAGCGCCGAGCCGTGCACGCGCGGCAGCACGCCGACCTCGCACGAGATGGCGCGGATCTCGTCGCCGCGCCGCCCGTCGATGCGGGTGCGGGTCTCGAGCGTGTGGGTGCGGGCGAACGCCTTCTTGACCGAGCCGACCGCCTCGCCGACCTCCTTCTCGCGCCCCGCGTACTCGCCGCCGACGCCGCACATCGTGGCCAGCACGTCGGCGCCGACCGCGTCGAGCGCGGCGTAGCGGGCGTGCTTCTCGCGCACCGCCATGGCGTCCTGGATGCGGCCCCATGCCATCTGCTTGACCCGCTGATGGAGGGCCTCGTCCTTGGTCGGCGCGGTGTACGCGCGCTTGGGCTTGCCGGCCGCGGCGCGCAGCTTCTCTTGCAGATCGAGGAGCGGCTGCACCGCCTCGTGGGCGAACAGGAGCGCGTCGACCACGACCGACTCGGACACCTCGGTCATCTCGCCCTCGACCATCACGATGGCGTCGCGCGTGGCGGCCACCACCATGTCGATCTCGCTGTCCTCGCGCTCGGCGAAGGTCGGGAAGGCGATGAACTGGCCGTTGACGCGGCCGATGCGGATGCCGGCGTACGGCCCGTCCCACACCAGGTCGGACAGGTGGAGCGCGGCGGACGCGCCGGTCATGGCCAGGACGTCGGCGGCGTTCTCGCGATCGAACGACACCACGTTGGCGATGAGCTGGGTGTCGATGCGCCAGCCCTTGGGGAAGAGCGGGCGCGACGGGCGGTCCATGAGGCGCGCGACCAGGATCTCCGACTCGGCCGGGCGCCCCTCGCGGCGGAAGTAGCTGCCCGGGATGCGCCCGGCGGAGTAGAACTTCTCCTGGTACTCACAGGTGAGCGGGAGGAAGTCCATCCCCTCGCGCGGCGACTTCGAGCCGCCCGCGGTGACCAGCACCATGGTGTCGCCGAGGCGAACCACCACGGCGCCGGCGGCCTGCTTGGCCCACTTGCCGGTCTCTATCGAGATCTCGCGTCCGCCCACGACGGCGGACTCCCTCACATGGCTGACATGACTCATCGGTGTCCTCGAGTGGCCTCGAGTGCCGGTGGTCGGTCCCTCGACCCTGAGCGCGCCCGGCTCGCGGCCGCGCTCACGGCAGAAAGATCAACCCACTTGCACTCCAGACTGGAAAAACGGAAACGGGCGCGCGCCGCCCTCATGGCGGCGTGGCCCGCTCCGCGTGTTGCGACGTGAAGTGAAGACGTGCGTGGCGATGCGATGCTGCGACTTGCTCGCGACTTACTTGCGCAGCCCGAGGAGCTCGATGAGCCCGCGGTAGCGCTCGAAGTCCTTGCGCTTGAGATAGTCGAGCAGGCTGCGGCGCAGGCCGACCATGCGGAGCAGGCCGCGCCGCGAGTGATGGTCCTTGGCGTGTGTCTTGAGGTGCTCGGTCAGATGCGAGATGCGTTCCGAGAGGAGCGCCACCTGGACCTCCGGCGATCCGGTGTCACTCTCGTGTTGCCGATGCTTCTCGATCGTCTCGCGCTTGCGAACAGTGGAGACTGGCATTCCTGATCCTCGAATTCCGCGTTTTCTCTGTTGTTTTGTCGGGCAGGAGAGTGAAGGAGAAAGACGCCCACGTCAAGAGCCGGCACCCTCTCGCGTCAGCGGGAATACGCGTCTGTAGCGGATCCGCAGCCCCTCGACCTCGACCAGGGCGAGGAGCTTGCCGCCGGGGGCCAGCATGCAGACCGGCCCGGCGGGCGCCTCGGCGGGCGATAAATCCTGCCAGGACAATGGCTTACCGTGTGCCACGGCGGCGGCCTGGTCGGGTGTGAGGCCGATCCGCGGGAGATGGACCAGCGCGTCGGCAGGGTCGACCAGGCGGCCGGGCAGCGCCACGGTGTCGCGGCTGACGTCGGCCAGCGCCAGCGCGCGGTCGAGGCCGAAGCCGCCCGAGCGCGTGCGGCGGAGCGCGGTCAGATGCGCGCCGCAGCCGAGCGCCTCGCCCACGTCGGCGACCAGGCTGCGCACGTAGGTTCCCTTGCTGCAGTCGACGGCGAAGCTCGCGCGCGGCGCCCCGAACGACAGAAGATCCAGCGCGAGGAGGTCGAAGCGGCGCACCGTGACCGCGCGGGCCGCGCGCTCGACCTCCTGTCCGGCGCGGGCCAGCTCGTGCAGGCGGCGCCCGGCCTGCCGCACCGCCGAGTACATCGGCGGCACCTGCTCGATGTCGCCGACCAGCGCGGCCATGGCCGCCGCGAGCGCCGCGCGATCGACGGCGGCCGCCTCGGCGATGCGCTCGCGCACCACCTGGCCGTCGGCGTCGAGCGTGTCGGTCTCGCGGCCGAGCTCGAGCTCGCCGTCGTACGACTTGTCGTCGGCGACCAGGAGGCCGGCGATCTTGGTCGCCTCGCCCAGGCAGACCACGAGCACGCCGGTCGCCATCGGATCGAGGGTGCCGGCGTGGCCGGCGCGCCGGGTGTCGAGGCGGCGCCCGACCTCGGCCACGGCGCCGCGCGAGGTGATGCCGGCCGGCTTGTCGACCACCAGCACGCCCGAGGCGACGGCGGGCGGCCGCGCGCTCATTTCGGCGCGAGCGAGTCGATCCACGCGCCCAGCGCCGCCAGGCCGCCGTCCTCGTCGACCTTCTCGGTGGCCAGGGGCGGCATCGGGACCTTGCTGTCCTCGAGCGGGTCGCGGCGGCTCATGCGGTAGAAGGCAGCGCTGTTCTCGCGGCTGCCCGGCTGGATGACCGCGGTCAGCTCTGGAGCCTGGTTGAGAAAGACCTGGGGCGCGACGCCGACCGCGTGGGTGAAGATCGTGGTGTCGCCGACGGTGGCCAGCGACTCGACGTCGAGGTGCCAGATGAGCGTGGTGGTGTCCTGCACGTCGGAGTACTGGTTGTGGCACACGCCGCAGTTGCCGTGCAGGTAGCCGAGCGCGGCCTGGTCGACCGGGTCGCCGGGCAGCGGGAACACCGGCGCGGTGCTGCCGGCCGGGGGAGCGCTGAGCCGGCCCTGCTGGATGAGGGCCGGCAGGTTCATGTCGCCGCGATCGTGATCGAGCTGCAGGGCGCTGAAGCCGAGCGCGAAGCCGGGCTGGCGCTTGTGGCAGGTCGGGCAGTCGGTGGCGCGCGGGATGTCCTGCAGGGTGCCGAGCGCGTTCTCGACGCCGAACTCGGCGGCGGTGGCCTCTGTGCCTTCCGCGTTCCACTCGTAAGACATGACGAACCAGTCCTCGTCGGTCGGGCCCTGCTTCCAGATGAGCCGGGTCTCGACCCGCACGCCGTCGCGCGTGAACTCCTTCCACAGCTTCGTGCCCTGGGGCAGGTGCCAGAAGTTCATGTCGCTGGTGTCGATGGTGGCGCCGGGGGGCAGGAACACGAACCTGCGCTTGGTGGCTCCGTCGGCCCACAGCTCGTAGTTGACCTCGTACTGGACGACGCCGGGCACCAGGGTCTCGCTGGCCGGATCGGAGTAGAGCCCGGTCTCGGCCAGGGTCATGGGGTCGAGCGACGCATCCGGCCCCGACGAGGGTGGCGCGTCGGGCACGCCGCCGGCGGCGTCGGGGCCGCTTCCATCGCTCGCGTCGTCGTCGTCACCACCACCTCCACAGGAGGCCAGGAGGAGAAGAACCGCTACGGCACGTCTCATCCGACCGATGATAAACCGCGGAGGCGCGGCGAGCGCAGCTGTCGGATCGCGGTTTTCTCTGCGTCACCGGCGCAGCGGATGCGCGCACCTCGCACCCGGCGGTTCAGCTCGCGGCGTCGAGGACCACGCCGCCGGCGATGAGGGCGGCGGACAGCGCCGCCTCGACCGTGGCGCGCGCGCTGGCCAGATCACCCGGGAGGGTGCAGCCCGCCGCCCCGCGGTGGCCGCCGCCGCCCAGGGACAGGCAGATGGCCCCGGCGTCGATGATGTGTCCCTTCGATCGCATCGACACTCGCACGCCCCCGCGCTTGGCCGGCGTGATGAGCACGCCGCACTCGACGCCGCGTATGGAGCGCGCGTAGTTGACCATACCCTCCGAGTCCTCCCAGGCCGCCTCGGCCGCCTTCACCATCACCTCGGTGATGGTCATGAAGACGACGTGGCCGCCCAGCACCGGCTGCAGGGTGGCGAGCGCCGCCGCGAGCAGCCGGTAGCGGGCCAGGGTGCCCTGCTCCGACAGGCGCTCGCTCACCGCCCACGGGCCCACGCCGTGGCGCTCGACCAGATCGGCCGCGAGGCGCAGCGCCTCCGCGTTGGTGTTGGCGTAGCGGAACGAGCCGGTGTCGGTGACCAGCGAGACGTAGAGCGCGATGGCGGCCTCGTCGGTGATCGGCCAGTCCAGGTGGCGGGCCAGGCGCGCCACCAGCACGCCGACGCTGGCCGCATCCGGATCGCACACGAACACGTCGCCGAACGGGCGCCCGCTGGCGTGGTGGTCGATGACGATCAGCTTGCCGGTCACCTCCGGCGGTGGGAAGTCGGGACCCAGGAGCTTGGCGTCGCCGCAGTCCATGACCACGGTGGCGGCGAAGCTGGCGCTCCTGGGCAGCCGGTGCGCCAGCCCCTTGCAGAGCGGCATCCACTTGAGGTGGCGCGGCACCAGGTCCGGGTTGTACATGGTCACCTGCGCGCCGCGCTGTCTGAGCAGGGACGACATCGCGACCATGGAGCCGACCGCGTCGCCGTCGGGCCCCAGGTGACAGGTGACCATCACCTTGTCTGCAGTGGCCAGGATCTCGGCCGCGCGCTCCAGCTCATTCGTCATCGGGCCTCGCGTCCACCGCGTCCTCGCGGCCGGGTTCGTCTCTGCCGGCCGCCCGCTCCTGGTCCTCGCGCACGATGTCGCGCAGGCGCGAGGCCATCTCCTGGCTGGTGTCGTGGTGGAAGCGCAGGTCGGGCGCGACGCGCAGGCGCAGGCGCCGGGCGAGCGGTCCGCGCAGGAAGGCCGCCGCCGCCGAGAGCCCCTTCATGACCGCGGCGGGGTCGCCGGCCAGGATCGACACACCCACCTCGGCGACGCTGAGATCGCGGTTGACCTCGACGTGGCTCACGGTGACCAGGCCGGCCTGCACGCGCGGGTCCTTGACCTCGCGGGCGACCAGGTCGGCCAGCTCCGCCTTGATCGCCTCCGCCACGCGCGAGGCTCGGTTCCGATCAGCCACCGGCCCCATCCTCGCCCGAAGGGTCGCCGAAGTGCACCATCTCGCGCTCCACCGACAGCTCGCCCTCGGCCATGCTCTCGATCGCGCGCAGGACCTCGTCGGCCAGCTGCGACACCTTCTGCGCGTCGCCGCCCACCAGCGCGAAGCCGAGCACCGCA
Source organism: Kofleriaceae bacterium (assembly GCA_035262925.1). Lineage (GTDB taxonomy): Bacteria > Myxococcota_A > Polyangia > Haliangiales > Haliangiaceae > DATFRY01. Next base: position 11,721 of record DATFRY010000106.1, read on the forward strand.
CGCTGCCAGGTGTCCTGTCCCCCCACCTCGGCCACGTGGAGCTTGAAGCGCGCCTGCATCCGGTCAACGAGCCGCCGGACCACGGCGCGCTTCTCCTTGAGCGAGTGCGAGTGGGGGATGTAGAGGGACAGCCGGGCGAGCGCCACGATCACAGCGTGGCGGCCTCCTCGATGATCTCGTAGGCCTCGATCACGTCGCCGACCTTGACGTCAGTGAAACCGTCGACGATGACGCCGCACTCGAAGCCCTCCTTGACCTCGCTGGCCTCGTCCTTGAAGCGGCGCAGGCTGCCGACCTTGCCCTGGTAGGCCTGCACCGAGTCGCGGATGACCCTGACCAGCGCCCGGCGCGTGATGCGGCCGGAGACGACCATGCAGCCGGCCACGACCCCGCGCTTCGGGATGGTGAAGGTGTCGCGTACCTCCAGCCGGCCCATGTCGCGCTCCTTCTTGATGGGCGCCAGGAGCCCGGCCATCGCCGCCCTGACCTCGTCGAGCGCCTCGTAGATGATGTCGTAGAGCTTGATCTCGACACCCTCCTGCTCGGCGAGCTTGGCCGACTTGCCGGCCGGCCGCACGTGGAAGCCGACCACGATGGCGCCGCCCGCCTTGGCCAGGTTGACGTCCGACTCGGTGATGCCGCCGACTCCGGTCGAGATGACGTTGACCGACACCTTCTCGGTCGACTGCTTGGTCAGGGCCTCGCGGAGCGCCTCGGCCGAGCCGTGCACGTCCGCCTTGAGCACGACCTTGAGCTCCTTGGACCCGCCCTCCTGGATGCGCTCCATGAGGTTCTCGAGCGAGACCTTGCCGGTCGTGGCCAGCTCCTTCTTGCGCTTGGCCTGGCGCCGGTGCTCGACCACGGTCTTGGCCATCTTCTCGTCGGGCGCGACGTTGAACACCTCGCCCGCGTCCGGCACGCCGTCGATGCCGAGCAGCTCCACCGGGGTCGACGGGCCGGCCTCGGGCACCGGCTCGCCGGTGTCGTCGAGCATGGCGCGCACGCGCCCCATGAACTCTCCCACCACGACGTTGTCGCCGACCCGGAGGACGCCCTCCTGCACCAGCACGGTGGCCATCGGGCCGCGGGCGCGGTCGAGCTTGGACTCGATCACCACGCCGAGCGCCGGCTTCTTGCGGTTGGCCTTGAGGTCGAGCAGCTCGGCCTGCAGGGTGATGGCCTCGAGCAGCTTGTCCACGCCGTCGCCCTTGAGCGCCGACACGTTGATGAACATCGTGTCTCCGCCCCACTCCTCCGCGATGAGGCCGTGGTCGGCCAGCTGCTGGCGCACGCGCTCCGGCTGCGCATCGGGCAGGTCGGACTTGTTGACCGCCACGATGATGGGGACCTTCGCGTCCTTGGCGTGGCTGAGCGCCTCGAGGGTCTGCGGCATGACGCCGTCGTTGGCCGCGACCACCAGCACCACCAGGTCGGTGGCCTGGGCGCCGCGCGCGCGCATCTCGGTGAAGGCCGCGTGGCCCGGCGTGTCGATGAAGACGATCTCGCCGTGCCCCTCGCCGGCGGTGACCCGGTAGGCGCCGATGTGCTGCGTGATGCCGCCGGCCTCGCCCGCCGCCACCTTGGTCTTGCGGATGTAGTCGAGCAGCGAGGTCTTGCCGTGATCGACGTGGCCCATGATCGTGACCACCGGCGAGCGGCCCTCGAGGTCCTCCTCGGTGTCCGGCGCGGTCTCGAACGCCTTGTCCTCCTTGAAGGCGACGTTCTGCACCTCGTAGCCGAACTCGTTCACGATGATCTGGGCGGTGTCGAAGTCGACCGAGGCGTTGATGTTGACCCCGGTCATGCCCATGCCCCACAGCTTCTTCAGGAGCTCGGAGGCCTTGATGCCCATGGCCCTGGCCAGGTCGGCCACCGCCGCGGTGTCCTCGATGCGGATGATGCGCTTGTGCTCGGCGGGCGTCGTGATGAGCGTCTGCTTGCCGCCCTTCTTGGGCATCTTCTTGCGGATGTCGCGCGCCCCGCGCCGCCCGCGCTCCTGCTGCTGGGCGTAGAGCCCGCGCACCTGGCCCTGGCCCGGCATCTGCCGCCCGCTCGGCCCGCGCTCGGTGATCTTGATGCGCGTCATCGGCAGGCTGATGATCGAGCCCACCTCGGGGCGACCGTCCTCGCGCGGGGCGGACGGCGCCACCTCGGCGGCCTTCTTCGCCTGCCGCTCGCGCTCGCGCTCGGCCGCCTGGGAGCGGGCGCGCTCCAGCTCGGCCTCGAAGCGCGAGCGGGCATCGCCGACCAGGTCCTCGGCCCGGCGGCGCCCGCCGCCCTCGTTGGGCGGCCGCGTGCCCTCGGCCGGGCGAACCACCTCGACGCGCGTCTGCATCGGGGGCGGCTCCTGCGGCGCTCGCTCCGGCGCGCGCTCGGCGCGCTCGACCGGGCGCTCGGCCGCGCGCTCGCGCTCCGGCCGCTCGGCCTGCCGGCGGCCCGACAGATCGACCACCTTGGGCCCCTGGATGACGAAGGCGCTCTGCCCCCCGCCCGACGATGGCTGAGGCGCCGGCGGTGGCGCCGCGGGGCGCTCCGGCGCGGGCGGCTCGGCCTGCCGGCGCGCCGCCGGCGGTGCGGTCGAAACCTGATCCTGTGCCGGCGCCGACGGGCGCGGCGGTTCCGGCTGCGGTGCGGGGCGAGGCTCCGGCGCCCGCTCGACCGGACGGGCCTCGACCGGCTCGACCGGTCGTGACGGCTCCGGCTCCGCCACCGGACGCGGCGCCTCCACCCGGGCCGGCGGCTCGGCCGGCGGGCTCGGCTGCGGTCGCGGCGCAGGCGGCGCCTCGGCGACGGGCGCGCGCTGCGGCTCGGGCCGCGGGGCCTCGACCTGGATCCGCTCCTGCGTACCCGTCGCCGCGGGCGCGGGCGATGCTCGCCGCACGACCTGGGCGGTCCGCTCGCGAGGCGCTCCACCGGCGGGCGCCGCGGACTGGGCTGCCGCGCGCTCGCGCTCGGCGGCGCGTGCGCCCTGACCATTGCCATCGCGCGCCGCGCTCGGCACCGGCACTGTCTCCTCCCCGGTGTTCTTGCTGCGGCGCCGCAGCACGGTGCTGGACAGCCGCTTGGTGACCGTGTTCTCCACCCGCTCGCGCTCGAGGGAGCGCTTGACCCGCGCGACCGCGTCTGGATCGAGGGACGACATGTGATTGTTCACCTCGAGGCCAAGGGCGCGAATCTTCGCGATCAGCTCCTTGTTCGGGAGCCCAACCTCGCGGGCGATTTCGTAGACGCGCATCTCAGCTCCGCTTTGCTTCCCGGCCCCGGTCATCATGGATGAGTCCCTCTGCATTCGCGAGCACAACCGGGGGCGCGAGCTGTGCGCGAAAAGCGCGAGCAAACCCACCGCGCGCCGTCGCGCGATGGACACAGTCGATCGCCGGGTGGACATAGCCTCCCCGCCCCCGCGACCGGCGGCGCGGATCGGCGACGAGCCGACCACCGGTCAGAACTACACGCAAGAGCGCCGCCTGCGGCGCTCGTTCTCGGCACCCGACACAGGTACGCACCGGCACGTGCATGCGTCCGGTCGTTCCCATCAGCCCTCCCATCCTTCGTCGATGCGGCCGCTCGGGGTCGCGGCCCGGATCTCGTGCAGGCCGCCGGGAGCGGCTCCCAGCGCCACGGACCCTGCCGGCTCGCCGCCGCCGCCGCCACCTCCGCCGCTCTGGGGCGGCGGCGCCGAGTCGCGGCGCGAGCGCGCGCGCTCTCCCTCGAGGAAGCGGCGCGCGCCCTCGATGATGCGGCGCGCCTGCTCCACGCCGCCCACACCGGGCACGTGGGCCGCCAGCTCCTCCGGCTGGCCGCGCGCGATGTCGGCCACCGAGCGCCAGCCCAGGCGGAAGATGCTCTCGGCCAGCTCGTCCCCGACTCCCTCCACCGAGGCGATCTGCATCTTGGCGCGGGTCTCCAGCTCCTGGATCTTCGACTCGGAGTGGATGTCGATGCGCCAGCCGGTCAGCTGTGAGGCCAGGCGCACGTTCTGGCCCTTCTTGCCGATCGCCAGCGAGAGCTTGTCGTCGGGGACGATGAGCTCCATGCGGTGGCCCTCGGCGTCGATGATGACGCGCGACACCTCGGCCGGCGCGATGGCGTTGCACACGAAGCGGGCCGGATCCTGATCGTAGGGCACGATGTCGATCTTCTCGCCGCGCAGCTCCTGCACCACGGCCTGCACGCGGGAGCCCTTCATGCCGACGCAGGCGCCGACCGGATCGACATCGCGGTCGCGCGAGGACACCGCGATCTTGGCCCGGGCGCCCGGCTCGCGCGCGCTCGACTCGATGCGGACGATCTTCTCGTAGATCTCCGGCACCTCCATCTCGAACAGCTTCTCGAGCAGGCCCTTGTGGGCGCGCGACAGGATGATCTGCGGGCCGCGCGCGTTGCGATCGATGTCGAGCACGTAGGCCTTGATGCTGTCGCCCGAGCGGTAGGACTCGCGGGGCACCTGCTCGCGCACGGGCAGGATGGCCTCGGCGCGGCCGAGGTCGACGATGATGTTGCCGCGCTCGAACCGGCGCACGATGCCGGTGATGAGCTCGCCCTTGCGATCCTTGTACTCGTTGAAGACGTTGTCGCGCTCGGCCTCGCGCACGCGCTGGTAGATGACCTGCTTGGCGGTCTGCGCCGCGATGCGGCCGAACTTCTTGTGCGCGTGCTTGAGCCCGATGATGTCGCCGAACTGCTCGTCCTGCTCGGACGCGCGCTCGGCGTCCTCCGCCCGGTAGAAGATCTGGAACAGGAGCTCGTCGCCCAGCTCGGCCTCCAGGCCGTGCGAGGCGGCGTCGGGCGAGGCGATCTCGCGCCCGAACTCGGGGTTGGCCTCGACCACGTTGACGATCAGGAACAGATCGACGCCGCCGGTCTCCTCGTTGTAGTTGGCCTCCATCTCGCGGTTGGCGCCGAAGGTCTTCTTGGCGGCCGTGAGGATGGCCTGCTCCAGGGCCTGGACCAGAACGCCGCGGTCGATGTTCTTGTCCTTGCCGACCTGGTCGATGACCATGTTGAGGTTGGGCTGCATGTCGTGTTTCCTCGATCTCTTCGCGGGCTCTTCTGGGGCTCTTCTGGGGCTCTTCTGCGGGCTTGTTCTGCTGGGTCCTAGCGCGGCCCCGCGCCGGCTCGGTCGGCGCCGCCCCGCTTCATGAGCGAGTCCCAGTCCGGGACCAGGCGGGCAGAGGCGATGTCGGCGAGCGGCAGGCGAAACTCGTTGCCATCCACTTCCATGACCAGGGTTGCGGCCCCGTCGCTCTCGCCGGCGGCAGGCTCGATGGCGCGCAAGACGCCCTTGAAGTGACGTCGGCCGGCGAGCGGCTCGCCCAGCGCGACCTTGGCGGTCTCGCCCAGGAAGCGCTGGAAGTGGGCCGCCGTGCGCAGCGGGCGATCGAGACCGGGCGACGACACCTCCAGGCTGTAGGCGTGCGGCACCGGGTCCTCGACGTCGAACACCGCGCCCAGCTGCCGGCTCAGACCCTCACAGTCGGCGAAGCTGATGCCGCCCTGGGGCGGCGCGGGCAGGTCGGCCCGCCGGTCGATGTAGACCCTGACGATCCAGCCGGACGGGCCGCGCGTGTACTCGACGTCCACGAGCTCGTAGCCGCTGTCGCTACAGACGGGCTCGGTGATGTCGAGGAGCTTTTGGCGGATGTCTGCCGGGTCTCTCAAGGCGTGGCGGTTGAAGGCGGTGGTGATCGGAGAAGACTGGTAACAGAAGGGGAGCTAAAAAAACGAAAGGCGGGCGCGCAAGCCCACCTTTTGAGAGGAAGCTTACCGATTTCGACTTGTTCAGCTACCATGTCCCAAAGCACGGCGCAAGAGGGAAGGACCCGCGCCATTCCCGGACGATGCCCGCTTTGACGCGGTCCAGCGGTGGAACCGCGCTCAGGGCACGCGGCTGGTGGGCGGCCGAAAAGTTTCTGATAAGCCATGGTCATGGAACCCGCACCCGAGCGCAGAGCCTTCACGGTCGCGGCCGCGCAGATGTGCGCCGGAAGCGACGTGGTGGCCAACCTGGCCGCGTGCCGCGAGCTGGCCGCCGAAGCCGCGCGCAAGGGCGCCGCGCTCCTCGCCCTGCCCGAGTGCTTCGCCCTGGTCGGCCGGCGCATGACCGACCGGCTGGCCGTGGCCGAGGTGCTCGACCGGCCCGGGCCGATCGTCGGCGCCGTGCGCGAGATGGCGCGGGAGTACCGCATGTGGATCGTGGCGGGCGGCATGCCGGAGGTGTCGCCGCGCTCCGAGTCGAGGGCCTACAACACGTGCCTCCTGGTCGACCCGGACGGCGAGACGCGGGCGGTGTACCGCAAGATCCACCTGTTCGACGTGCAGATCCCGGGACGGGCGGAGCTCCTCGAGTCCTCGAGCACCGAGGCGGGCAGCGAGGTGGTGGTGGCGGACACGCCGCTCGCGCGGCTCGGACTGACCGTCTGCTACGACGTCCGCTTCCCCGAGCTCTACCGCGAGATGGCGGTGGAGCGCGGCGCCGAGGTGCTGCTGGTGCCGTCGGCCTTCACCGCGCATACGGGCGCGGCCCACTGGCACACGCTCCTGCGCGCGCGCGCGATCGAGAACCAGTGCTTCGTGCTGGCCCCGGCGCAGTGCGGCGTCCACAGCCCCGAGCGCGCGAGCCACGGCCGCTCGCTGATCGTGGATCCGTGGGGGATCGTGCTCGCCCAGCTCGGCGACCGCCCCGGCGTGGCGGTGGCGGACTGCTCGCTCGCGGAGCTCGAGCGCGTTCGCGCGAGCGTCCCGGCGCTGCGCCATCGGAAGCTCTGACCGGTCCCGGCGGGATCCGCCTTCGGCTCCTCCCGCCCCACGTAGGGCGGGATGCGAAGCGATCCCGGCGCAGCCGCCTGCGAACCTCAAGCGGACCATGAGGCCCGCCGAATGGTGGTTGGTATGCCCGGCGCCAAGCTCGTG
>DATFRY010000107.1:0-12528 GCA_035262925.1 Kofleriaceae bacterium
GGAGTCGCCGGGGTTTCCGCCGACGCGCTCTTGCTATCATGCGCGCGACGAAAGGGGAGTCATGGACCATCGCGCACCACGCACGCTGCGGCCGGTGGCGTACGGCCGCCGCGGTGTCATCGCGAGCGCCAACGCGCTGGCCAGCCAGGCCGCCCTGCGCATGTACGCAGCCGGCGGCAACGCGGTCGACGCCGCCGTCGCCGCGGCCTTCGCCTGCACGGTGGCCGAGCCGTACTACTCGAGCATCTGCGGCGTCGGCACCCTGCTGGTCACGTTGCCGGGCCAGAAGCCGCGCGCGCTCGACTACCTCGGCCGCGCTCCGGCGGCGCTGGATGTCGGTCGGCTGCCCCGCCAGCCGGATCACCGCGGACCGGATCCGGACAGCATCTGCTCGGTGGGCATCCCGAGCGCGCTGGCCGCGTGGGCGCGGGTGCTCGAGGAATACGGCACCAGGCCGCTGGCGGACGTGATCGCGCCGGCGATCGAGCTTGCCGAGGCGGGCGTGCCGCTCCAGCGCTTCGACTTCGAGGGCTTCGAGGGGGACGCCGACCGCCTCCACGCCGGCTACTCGCGATCCAATTACTTGCCCGAGGGGCGCGCGGTGCGGCCCGGCGACGTGCTGCACCAGCGCGACCTGGCCGCTTCGTTCCGCAAGATCGCGGCCGAGGGCGCCGCCGCGCTCTACGAGGGTTCGCTGGCCGACGCGATCGTGCGCGAGATGCGCGAGCGCGGGGGCCTGATCACGAGGAAGGATCTGGCCGACTACCCCGGCTCGCTCGCGTGGAGCGAGCCTGTCAGCACCGAGTACCGCGGCGTGCAGGTCTACACGTCGCCGCCGCCGACCAGCGCGTTCCAGCTGCTCGCCAGCCTGGCCGTCGCCGAGGGGTGGCCGCTCGGCGACATGGACCACCTCGGCCCCGACCACCTGGCGATCCTGGCCGAGTCGGTGCGCGCAGCGCGCATGGACACCGAGCGGTGGGCCGGCGACCCGGACTTCGTCTCGGTCCCGGTTGCCGAGCTGCTCTCGCCCGGCCACATCGCCGAGCTGCGCGCGCGGGTCGAGGAGCGGCTGCACACCGGCGGCGGCGCGGGCGCGGCGTCCCCCGGCCCGGACCGGGCGAAGAGCTCGACCACCCACGTGGCCGCGTTCGATGCGTCCGGCCTCGGCATCAACATGACCCACAGCATGGGCTGGGGGTTCGGATGCGGCGTGGTCGTCGAGGGGACCGGCATCGCCCTCAACCACTCGCTCCACTGGGGTCGGCTCGAGCCGGGTCACAACAACGAGCTCGTGGCGGGCAAGCGCCACGAGTGGCCGATCGCGCCGGCGCAGCTCTTCCGGGGCGGACGACTGTGGGCGGTGCTCGGCACCCCGGGCAACTACGGCATCCTCGCCACCACTGCGCAGGTCATCTCCAACCTGGTGGACTTCGGGTTCGACATCCAGCAGGCGATCGAGTCGCCGCGCTTCCGCTGGACCGACGACACCACCGATGCGCTCCCACCCCGGCGCCTGGTCGCGGAGACGCGCATACCCGCCTCCACGCGCGACGCGCTGGCGGCGCGCGGCTACGACATCGAGTGGGTGTCCGACTGGACCTGGCGGGTCGGCGGGATGCAGGGCGCGGCGTTCGACCCGAACAGCGGGTGGCTGAGCGCGGGCGCGGACCCGCGGAGGAACGGCTACGCGCAGGGCTGGTGAGCCGGCGCCGGACGCTGAGTGGCGAACGACTACGCGGCCGCGACGCTGTCCTCGAGCCGGGACAGGTTGACCGACACCAGCTTGGACACGCCCGGCTCCTGCATGGTGACGCCGAACAGGTGATCGGCGGTCTCCATGGTCCGCTTGTTGTGCGTGATGACGATGAACTGCGAGCGGTCGGTCATGCTGCGGATCTGCTCGTTGTAGCGGTCGACGTTGGCGTCGTCGAGCGGCGCGTCGACCTCGTCGAGCAGGCAGAAGGGCGACGGCTTGATGAGGAAGATGGCGAAGATGAGCGCCACCGCGGTCAGCGCCTTCTCGCCGCCCGACAGCTGGTCGACCGTGCTGTTCTTCTTGCCGGGCGGCTGGGCCATGATCTCGACCCCGGCCTCGAGCACGTCGTCGTCGTCGCCGGTCAGGGCCAGCTTGGCGCGACCGCCGCGGAACAGGCGCGGGAAGGTCTCGGAGAACTGCTGGTTGATGGCGTCGAAGGTCTCGCGGAAGAGCGAGCGCGAGGTGCGGTTGATCTTGGCGATGGCGCGCTCGAGCTGGCCGACCGCGTCGTCCAGGTCGTCGCGCTGCGCGGCCAGGAAGCCGTGACGCTTCGAGATCTCCTCGTACTCCTCGATCGCGGTCAGGTTGATGTCGGCGCCCATGCGCTCGATGAGCCCCTTGAGCTCGCCCACCCGCTCCTCCTCGGCCGGCCCGACCTGACGGCGCAGGTGGTAGTCGCCCACCACGCGCTCGATGCGCACCCGGTGGCGCTCGTCGATGGTCTCGCGCAGGTGATCGCGGTCGCCGCTCAGGCGCGCGTGCCGCGCCTCGAGCGCGGCGACCTGCCCGGCCAGCTCCTCGGCCTCGTGCCGCGCCACGCGCAGGAGCGACTCCTCGCTCGCGGCCTCGCCGGTCCGCTTGTCGTAGGCCGCCCGCCCGGTCACCATCTCCTGGCCCAGCCGCTGCCGCTCCTCGCGCAGGGGCACCAGCCCGCCCTCCAGCTCCTCGGCCTCGTGGCGGAGCTCGGCGGCGCGCGCCGCGCCCTCGGCGATCGACGACTCGAGCGCGCGGGTCCGCTCCTCCACCTCGCGCCGCGCCACCTGCGCGCGCAGCTCGGCCGCCTCCAGCGACGCGGCCTTCTCGCCCAGCTGGGCCAGGCTCACCCGCGCCTCCATGAGGCCGGCCTGCAGACTCTCGACCCGGACCCGGGTGTCGGCCACGCCGGCGGACAGCCCGAGCTGCTCGCGCTCGTGGCGCTCGCGGCGCTCCTGCGCCGCGGCCTCCAGCTCGGCGTTCTGCGCCTGCTCGGCGTCGAGCCGCGCCGCGCGCTCCTCGAGCTCGAGCTGCTCGGCGTTGAGCCGCGTGGTGCGCTGGCGCAGGCGGTCGAGCTCGGAGCGCGCCGCCGCGTCGTCCTTCTCGCCGACCGTGATGGCCAGATCGCCGTCGTGGGCCTCGTGGCGCAGCGCGTCCAGCGCGCGCGTGACGTGACCCAGCTCGGTCTTGGTGTGCACGAAGCGCCCGGTCGCCTCGGTGAGGTCCTTCTCGAGCCCGACACAGATCTCGTCGAGCTCGCGGATCTCGCGCTTCTGGGCCAGGACGCCCGCCCCCTGCGCGTCCATCGATCCGCCCGACACCACGCCGCGCTCGTCGACGATGTCGCCGTCGAGCGTGACCATCGTCTTCTTGACTCCCCGCTTGTGCAGATCGATCGCCCGCTCGAGCGAGTCGACGACGATCGTGTCGGAGAGCAGGCACTGGGCCAGGCCGTCGTAGCCCGGGTCGAAGTGGACCAGGTCGGCCATGGGGCCCATCACGCCCTCGCCCCCCTCGCCGGCGGCGACCACGTCGCTGCGGTCCTCGTAGGCGAAGGTGAAGGTGAGGGAGGCCGGCGCCACATCGGGGCGCACCACCGGCACGAACGCCGAGCGGCCCGACGAGGTGTCCTTGAGGTACTTGACCGCGCGCGCGCCGACGTCGTGCGACTCGACCAGGATGCCGCCCAGCCTGTCACCCAGCACCGCCTCGACCGCCGCCTCGAGCTGCACCGGCGCGTCGATGCGATCCGCCACCAGGCCGTGGATGCCGGTCTCGACGCGGTCGCCGCCGCCGTGCGCCGCCGCCCCCGAGCCGAGACCCGACGACTGCATCACGGCGCGCGTCCCGCGCTGGAAGCCCTCGTAGCGGTCGTGGATCTCGCGCAGCGACTGGAGGCGCGAGCGCCGCCGGTGGAGCTCGGTGCGCAGCGTCTCCACCTCGGCCTCGCACGAGTCGAGCGTGTCGACCAGATGCAGCCTCCGCCCCTCCAGGTGCCCTGCCCTGCTGCCCAGGTCGAGCCGGGTCTGGCGCAGATCGGCCAGCCCCTGGCCCAGCCGCTTGAGCTCGCGCTCGAGCTCGCCGGCCCGCTCGGTCAGGGACCCTGTCTCCTCGACCACGTGGGCCAGCCGCGCGGTGGTGTCCTGCCGCCGCTGGGCCAGCGCGGCGCGCTGGTTCTCGGCCCGCGCCAGATCGGCCTGCGCGGCGGCCAGGAGCGCGCGCGCCTCGTCGAGCTGGCGCTGCGCGCCGGTCAGCTCCTCGCGCGCCTGGCCGGTCTCCGCCTCGCGAGCGGTCACCTCGCCCTGACGGCTGCCGACGTCGGCGCGCACCGCCTCGAGGTCGGCGCGCTGGGCCTCGGCCTCGCGCGCGAGCTGGGCGTGGCGCTCCACCAGCCCGCGGATCTCTCCCTGCGCCGCCTGCGCCCGCTCGTCCAGCTCGGCCGCCTCGCGCCTGCCGTACGCGACCTTGCTGTCGGACAGCTGGATGCGGTTGTCGCGGTCGTAGATGGTCTCCTGCATCCCGGCCAGGCGCCGCTCCTCGAGCGACAGCTCGGCCCGCTCGGCGACCAGCCGCGCGTCGCGCGCCTCGAAGTCGGCGCGCGCGACCTGGTGCTTCTCGCTCACCTCGGTCAGCGCCGCGCGCAGGGTCTGGTCCTCGGCCAGAAACTCCAGATAGCGGTGCGAGGCCATCCACAGCTCGAGGTCGCGCATCTCGGCGCGGTAGCGGCGGTAGCGCTCTGCCTTCTGGGCCTGGCGGCGCAGCGAGCCGAGCCGCTTCTCCAGCTCCGACACGATGTCGGACACGCGCAGGAGGTTTTGCCGGGTCTGCTCCAGCTTGCGCTCGGCCGCCTTCTTCTTGCTCTTGAACTTGGTGATGCCGGCCGCCTCCTCGATGATGTAACGGCGGTCCTGCGGCCGGGAGGAGACGATCTGTCCGACGCGGCCCTGCTCGATGATCGAGTAGGCCTTGGTGCCGATGCCGGTGCCGAGGAAGAAGTCGGTGATGTCCCGCAGCCGGCAGGGCGTGCGGTTCAAGTAATAGTTGGACGTGCCGTCCCGGAACAGGCGGCGCGTGATGGTGACCTCGCTGTACTGCGAGAAGTCGATGGCAGGCGGCGAGTCGGCGAGCACTTCCTGCACCTCGCGCGTGGCCGCGTGCACGTCGATCTCGGGTTCCGCCTCGCCCTGCTGGCCGGCATCCGCGGCGCTCGCATCCGCCGCAACCGCGGCGCCCGCTGCCGTCTCGCCCTCGCCCGTCTTTCCCGCCTCGCCCCCGCCCTCGCCCTCGCCCTCGTCGGCCAACGCCTCGGCCTCGGCCGCCTCGGCCGCCGCCAGCGCGGGATCGCCCAGATCGTCCTGCTCCTCGAGCGCCAGGCGCAGCGTCTCGGCCGAGAAGCCGACGTCCTCGAACGTGAGCGACACCTCGGCCATGCCGGCCGCCCCGCGCGTGTCGGATCCGGCGAAGATCACATCGCCCATCGCCTGGCCGCGCAGGTGCTTGGCCGACTGCTCGCCCATGCACCAGCGGATCGCGTCCACGATGTTCGACTTGCCGCACCCGTTGGGGCCCACAACCCCGGTGATCGGGTGCTGGAAGTGGAGCACCGTGCGGTCGCAGAACGACTTGAAGCCAATGACTTCGATCCGCTTGATACGCATGCGGGGAAACTCTCCTCCTATCGTTACTGGCGCCCGGGGGCAAGGTCCAGCCGTCTAAGTAGCGAGACTCTGGCAGAGCGGGCTGACATGGAACCGCGCCTCGCTCCGTCGGGGGACGTGCTATATCGGCAAAATGACGCGAACGGCGCTCGGGCACGCCACTCCCGTAGCGCTCGCCCTGGCAGTCGCCGGTCTCCTCCCTGTCCTCCCCGGTCCGGCCGCGGCGGGGCCGGTGGTCGCCGTCCGCGCCCGCACCGCCATCACCCTCGATCCCATCCGGCGGAGCCAGGGCGGCCTCAACGTCCGCGGCCGGGTCCACGAGCGCGGCTCCGACCAGCCGGTGCCGTACGGCGCCGGCGCCGGCGTCGCGATCGCGCTCGACGACCACGTCGAGCGGACCTCGGTGGACGAGGACGGCCGCTTCATGGCCTGGTTCGCCACCAGCGGCGGGCGCCACCGCCTGTCGATCCAGTTCGCGGGCGGGGGAGAGTTCGAGGGCTCGACCTTCACCCTGCCCGAGCTCGACGTCGCCAAGCAGCCGCTGAACCTGTCGCTGCGCGTGCCCGACCAGCATCGCCGCGGCCGCGGGCCGCTCAGCATCGAGGTGCAGGCGAGCGGCGAGTCGGAGCCGGCCCAGGTCGTGGTGGCGATCTCGCTCGGCGGCGCGGAGCAGGAGAACCCGCCCGCGCTCGGGCGCTGGTGGACCAACCGGCTCGGCCGCGCGCCGTTTCTGGTGCCGGTCCAGCGGCTCGGCCCGCCCGGCCCCAAGGTGGTCAGGGCGACGTTCGCGGGTGACGACAGCTACGACCCGGCCTCGGTCGAGAACAGCTTCCTGGTCGTGTCGGCCACCCGGCTCCGCTTCGAGGCGCGCGACATCGACGTCCGCTTCGAGGGCCGCGTGCGCGGGCGCGGCGTGCTGACCGACGACCTGGGCGCCGGCCTGGTCGGCCAGTCGGTCTCGCTGGTGGCCGATCTGCCGGGCGGCCGGCGCGTGCTCGACGAGTCGCTGACCGGATCCGACGGCGCGTTCGAGCTCGACGCCCCGGCCAGCGAGATCGGCGCCGGCAAGCACATGGTGCAGGCGGTGTTCGAGTCGCCGCGCCCGTTCCTGGAGAGCAGCCGCTCGCAGCCGGCGCAGATCTCGGTGGCCGAGCGGCGGCCGGTGCCGGTCGGCTACTCGCTGGCCGCGTTCGCCGCCACGGCGGCGTCGATCGTCGCGTTCGTCGGGCTGCGCACGCGGCCGTGGACGCGCTGGCTGCGCCGCCTGCGCGGCGAGTCGGCCCGACCGGGCGGCGCCGAGGAGCGCGACGCGGCGCCGCACACCGGGCTCAGCCAGGCCCGCCCCGGCCTGGTGTCGACCCTGCGGCGGCCGCACGACCGAGGCTTCACCGGCACGGTGTCGGACGCGATCACGGGCGAGCCGATCGCGGGGGCCGAGGTGCGGCTGGGCGCAGACGGCCTGGAGACCGGCGCCGACGGGCGGTTCGCGTTCGAGGACGCGGCCGAGGGCGAGCTCCGCGCGCAGGTGTCCTCGTCCGGCTACGTGACGGAGAGCTTCGACGTGACCATCCCGCACCGCGGCGAGCTGCGCGACGCGCGCGTCGATCTCCTGCCCGTGCGCGAGCGAATCTTCCAGCTCTATCGCGAGGCGGCCGAGCCGCTCCTGCCCAGGCCCGATCTGTGGGGCGTGTGGACGCCGCGCCAGATCTTCGATCACGTGCGGACCAGCCGGCCGGCGCGCGCGCTGGCCGAGCTGACCGACTACGTCGAGGAGAAGTACTTCTCGGCGCGCGTGCCGGCGGAGTCGGAGCTCCCGCGCGCGGTCGAGCGCGTGGCCGCGGCCCGGGTCGAGCAGGCCCCGCCGGGGCTCGGTCCGTAGCGGATGCGCGCCCGGCGGCCATAGATCGGACGCAACCGACCGAGTACTCTCCCGCCCATGACAGGCCTGGAGATCGTCTATCTTCTGGGCGCTCTGTCGGCGATCGCGATCTTCCTGTTCGCGGTGCGCCGAGCCTCCGAGCGCAACCAGCTCCAGGGCGGTGGACAGGCCGCCCGCCGCCGCCTGCGCGAGCGAGCGGAGGAGGAGGAGCGCGAGGAGGCGGAGGCCGAGGAGGCGCGCAAGCAGGCCGAGGCCGAGCAGGCAGAGCAAGCCGAGGAAGACGAAGACGAGGCAGAAGAGGAAGCCGACCAGGAAGCCGAGGACGAGGACGAGGACAAGGACCAGGACGAGGAGGCCGCCGACGCCGACGAGCGAGCCGCGGAGCGCGCCGCCGAGCTGCGCGACGGGCTGGCCCGGACGCGCGGCGGCTTCGTCGCCCGGCTGGGCCGCCTCCTGGCCAAGAAGAAGATCGACGGCGAGATCCTCGGCGAGCTGGAGGAGGTGCTGCTCACGGCCGACATCGGCCCGAAGACGGCGGAGAAGCTCTTCACCACCATCCAGACCGCGCTGGGCCGCGATCAGCTCGGCGATCCCGAGGCGGTGTGGACGCGGCTGCGCGAGGAGTCGGGCCGCATCCTGTCGGTCGACGCTCCGCCGGTCGCGTGGGGGCGCGCGCGCCCGTTCGTGCTGCTCGTGCTCGGGGTCAACGGCGTCGGCAAGACCACGACGATCGGGAAGATCGCGGCCAAGCTGGTCGGCGAGGGCAAGAAGGTCATCCTGGCCGCCGGTGACACCTTCCGCGCCGCCGCCACCGAGCAGCTCGAGATCTGGGGCCAGCGCTCGGGCGCGCCGGTGGTCAAGGGCAAGCCGGGGGGGGACCCCTCGTCGGTCATCTTCGACGCGGTCAAGCGCGCCCAGGCCGAGGGCCACGACATCGTCATCGCCGACACCGCGGGCCGGCTGCACACGAAGGTCGATCTCATGGAGGAGCTGCGCAAGGTGCGCCGCGTGCTCGACAAGGCGCAGGAGGGCGCGCCGCACGAGACCTGGCTGGTGCTCGACTCGACCACGGGGCAAAACGCCATCCAGCAGGCCAAGATGTTCAAGGAGGCGATGGAGGTGACCGGCATCGTGCTGACCAAGCTCGACGGCACCGCCAAGGGTGGGGTCATCCTCGGCATCTGCGACGAGCTGGCCGTGCCGGTGCGCTTCATCGGCATCGGCGAGTCCGTGGACGCGCTGAGGGAATTCGACCCCGGCGCCTTCGTGAGCGCGCTGTACGAGCACGATCCCGCCGCCAACGCCGCGTAATCCGGGGCGGTCAGCTTGAAGGCTGAAGAAGCCCCGTGATATATTGCGCGGGTCTCCAGGGGGGCCCAAATAGCGGTAACAACAGGCCTCTTCGGTAGGTTTGAAGGATTCAGCCGCGACCGGACACCCACGCTGAGACGGGTTCCGAACGGGGCCCAGAGGGCCAAGGAAAGGGACATCGGATGAAGCGCCGCTTTATGCCGTCGTCGGTTCTCGCTGCATCGCTCGCCCTCGCCCTCGCACTCGTCGCCGGACCCGGAGACACCTGGGCCCAGGCCCCGACGAAGAAGCCGCCGACGAAGAAGCAGCCGGCCCAGAAACCGGCCCAGCAGCCTCCCGCCGCGTCACCGTCCGGAGACGCGGAGCCGGAGATGACGTTCGACGAGGACGAGTCCAAGAAGCCGGCCGCGCAGCAGCCGCCGGCGGAGCCCGAGCCCGAGCCCGAGGGCGCCGAGGCGGAGGGCAAGGTCCAGCTCGGCAGCGATCCGACGTCGGACGCCGCGTCGCGCAAGACCGAGCTGGGCGAGAACCGGGTGAGCTGGCAGGACATCGTCGTCGTGGTGCGCAAGCCGTTCCTCAAGCAGCGCCGCCTCGAGATCCTCCCGACGTGGGGGATCACCATGAACGACAACATCATCCGCCACTATCAGTTCAACGCCGCCATCAACTACTTCCTCACCGACGTGCTCGCCATCGGCATCGAGGGCCAGTACTACATCAAGGACCTGCGCGAGCCCTACGACCTGGTCGCGCGCCAGGCGCGCCGCCTGCCCACGGTCAACAAGTACAACTACGGCGCGGCGCTCAACTTCCACTACGTGCCCATCTACGGCAAGTTCGCCATCCTCGACGAGCACATCATCCACTGGGAGACGTTCTTCACCGCGGGCGTCGGCTTCACCCAGAGCGAGGTCATCCCGCGCGACCCGGCCTACGAGCCGTTCAAGAACTTCCTCATCACGCCGAACGTGGGCGCGTCGATGCGCTTCTTCGTCACCAAGTGGCTGACCGTCAACGCCGGCATCCGCGACTACATCTTCGTGGATCAGTTCGAGGCGGTCGGGCGCACCGAGGTGAGGGCCGACGACGCCAAGCAGAACGCGGACTCGTCCCTCATCAACAACGTCGTGTTCCAGGCCGGCATCGCCTTCTGGTTCCCGATGTCGTTCGACTACACCACCTTCCGCTAGGCCAGAGTGCATCGACCATGACAAGCGGGGCATCGACCATGAAGCGACTCGCATCTCGGGCGGCAGCGCTCCTCCTCGTCACGCTGGTCCTGGTCCCGCAGGCCCGGGCCGACCGCAAGAACGCGCTCGAAGGCCAGCCGGCCGTGCGCCACCGCCTGCTGCTGGTCAAGCACCGGTTCGAGCTGACGCCGGCGTTCGAGGCGTCGATCAACGCCGACTTCAAGCACATCCTGGCGGGCGGCCTGAAGCTCGAGTTTCACATCACCGACATGTGGTCGATCGGCGCGGTCGGCTTCTACGGCAAGGACCTCAACACCGGGCTCAACTCGCGCATCAGCGGCGACCTGCCCGACGACGTGGGCCCCGGCGATCCGACGCCGACCCGCCTCCAGTGGGACGAGCACCTCAACACGATGCCGTACTACGGGGCCGGCTACATCAGCATCACGCCCTGGTACGGCAAGCTGGCCGCGTTCAGCAAGTTCTTCGTCAACTTCGACTTCTACTTCTCGGCCGGCGTGGCGTACGCCAAGCTCGAGAACGACTGCTGCTCCTTCGACGAGGACCCGGCGCCGGGCGGCGATCTCGAGGGCGGCATCCTGCCCGACAACAACCCCAACAACGACCCGGCGCTGAACGACGGCGGCAAGGTCGGCGCCTACCTGGGCGGCGGCATCCACCTGTTCCTGTCCAACTGGGCCGCGCTCGACCTGACCGTGCGCGACTACCTGTTCCAGGACAATCCGTCCGGCCTCGACTTCGACGCCGACCTCGCGGTCACCGACGACGACAACCGCTTCCTCAACCACCTGTTCATGGGTGTCGGGGTCAGCTTCTTCCTGCCGGCCGGCGCGAAGCGCACGCCGTAGCCCCGTGACCCGAAGCACCCGAAGCTCGATGACCTGAAGCGCACGGGCGGCAAAAGCGCCAAGGAAGCTCGATGCTTCCTCGCGCCTCCGGCGCACCTGGGTTCGCGCTCGCGGCAAACAGGCCACCGGCGCGGACGCATGCTACGTTGATCCTTCGCAAAACCGTGTCGCGCAAGGAGAAACCCAGGCGGCGGCGGCGGCGCCGGGCCGCGCTCGTCTTCGCTGGTGTCACGACCGCGGTGTTCGCGGTCGCGGTGGCCATCCTCCGCATCTGGTTCAACGGCCAGGACCTCGCGGCGCTGGTCGCCTCGAAGCTCAACGAGCGCATCCGCGGCCACGTCGAGGTCGAATCGATCGAGTGGCCGCTCTCGAGCTGGCCGCGCTTCCTGGTCGGCGGCTACGTGCCGCTCGACATCAAGCACCTCGAGATAAGAGACGAGTTCGGCAACGTCGTGCTGGCCGCGAAGCGCGCCACCGCCGAGCTCGACGCGCACCCGGCCATGTTCGGCCGCCACGATCTCCACGTGCGCAGCCTCAAGATCCTGGAGGGCGGCTCCGCGCTCATCAAGGAGGTGAGCCAGCCCTATCCCGTGCACGAGTACGACAAGACCACCATCAGCCTCATCTCGGCCTTCTATCCCCGGCGCCAGCCCTCCTTCCGCGCCGGCATCTCGGCCGGCTCGTCTCCCGTGTTCGACCTCGAGGACTACGAGGTCCGCGGCGCCACCCTCGACTTCGTCTACCGCCGCTTCTCGTTCCACTTCGAGCAGGCGCACGGAAAGGGCTTCCTGCGCGCCGACGGCAGCGATCCGCTGGCCCAGCGCCTGTACTTCTCGCTCACCCCGCACGCGCCCATCGGCAGGTTCGAGAGCGGCCCGGTCGCGATCGACCTGCAGGACATCCACGTCGAGCGCCTGGCCCAGCTGCCGTCGCAGTGGCCGCACGACGCGGTGCCGCGCGGCCTGCGCTACGAGGCCGTGGCGAAGACCGCCGAGGGCGCCTCGGTCCACCTGGCCGGCGAGCTCAAGCAATTCTGGCAGGACATGTTCGGCGGCGAGCACGACGTCACGCTCACCCTGGAGCGGGCCGGAAAGCTGGCCGCGCGGCTGACCGACGGCGTCGCGAGCGGCGACGAGCTCAGCGCGCGGGTCGATGTGTCAGGCCCGGTCCTCGGGCCCAAGGTCGCGGTCAAGCTCGGCGGCGTCGACCTCGCGCTCGCGCCCGGCGGCGGCCGGCCGCCGCTCGACCTCCACCTCGACCGCGCCACCGCCGCCTTCGACATGGCGACCGACGCCGGCTACCTCGAGGACACCGTCGCGGTCGGCGCCGGCGGCGAGGTGCAGCTCAGCGCCACCTTCCAGGTCGCGCCCACTCACTTCGACCTGCACGTCCACATCCCGCGCGCGATCGAGATCGGGGCCTACCTGCCCGAGCAGGCGCGCCGGGTGGCCGGCACGCGGCTGTCGGGCCGCCTGCACGCGTCGGGCAACCGCCAGGTGCAGCGGCTCGACAAGCTCGATCTGCGGCTGGGCAGCGCGCGCGTGACCGGCGGCGCCACCCGCACGCAGGACGGCGCGATCCGCCCCGACGGCGTGGAGCTGGTGCTGGGCAA
>DATFRY010000108.1:0-16960 GCA_035262925.1 Kofleriaceae bacterium
CCGGGCCCGGTCAACACGACCATGGGCGTGAAGAGCGCGCTCATCCACCACGACGTCTGCCACCGCGACTCCAACTTCAGCGAGCTGCTGGTCTCGCTGAGCGGCAAGCTGCGCCGCATCTTCCGCGGCTCGCCCGAGCACTCGGTGTGCGTCATCACCGGCAGCGGCACCGCGGCGATGGAGTGCGCGCTCGCCTCCACCGTGCCGCGCGACCGCAAGATCCTGGTCATCGACAACGGGGCCTTCGGCGAGCGCCTGTACGAGATCTCGCGCCTGCACGAGATGGAGGTCGTCCACCTGCGCTACGCGTGGGGCGACCAGGTCGATCCGGCCGACGTCCAGCGCGCCTTCGAGGAGAACCCGGACATCGCCGTGGTGGCGATGACCCACCACGAGACCTCGGTCGGCCTGCTCAACCCGATCGGCGCGGTCGGCGCGCTGTGCCGGCGCTACGACGCCCTGTTCCTGGTCGACGCCGTGTCGTCGCTCGGGGCCGAGGACATCGACGTGGTGCGCGATCAGGTCGACATCTGCTGGGCGAGCGCCAACAAGTGCCTGCACGCGATCAGCGGCGTCGGCATCCTGTGCGTGTCGCCGCGCGTGTGGCCCAAGATCGAGCTGGTCAAGCCGCGCACCTACTACCTCGACCTCAAGCGCTACCGCAAGTACATCGACGAGCTGGCGCAGACGCCGTTCACGCCGGCGGTGTCGAACTACTTCGCGCTCGACCAGGCCTGCAGCGAGTTCCTGGCCGACGGCCACGCGCGGCGCTTCGCCATGTACCGCGAGCGCAACCAGCGCCTGCGCAGCGGCCTGGCCGCGCTCGGCATGGCGTCCTTCACCCGCACCGGCCGCGAGTCGCACTCGGTGCTGACCTGCTGCGTCCCCGCCGGCATCGCGTTCGAGGACCTGTACGAGCGCCTCAAGCGGCGCGGCTACATCGTCTACGCCTGCAAGGACGTGCTGGCCGACCGCTTCATGCAGGTGGCCAACATGGGCGACCTGGCGCTCGACCGCATCGACGCGTTCCTGGTCGCCGTGCGCGAGGTCATCGCCGAGCTCCGCCGGGAGCCGGTGCACCACGACGCGGCGGCAGCCGGCGCGCGCGTGCGCGCCACCGCGTAGCCACGGCTTCGGGCTCAGCCGGCCGGCTCTGGCTCGGGCGCGGCGGCCCGGGCGCGCGCGAACGCGGGCCCGATCGCGCGCGGGTCGTCGGTCATGATGCCGTCCGCACCGAGGCCGAGAAGCCGGTCGGCGACGGCGACGTCGTTCACCACCCAGTAGTCGAGCCGCACGCCCAGGCGGTGGCAGCGCGCCGCCATGTCTGCCGTGTCGAAGCGCAGCCGGCCCGACGACAGCGGCAGCTGCGCCGCCTGCCCGCGCCAGGGCAGGACCGAGAACAGGAGCGCCGGGGCGAACAGCATGGTCGCGACCTCCGCCTCGGGCAGCGCGGTCTCGCCCGCGTAGCCGGCCATGCGCACGCGCAGGAGCGTGCGCAGGTGGAAGCTGGCCAGGGTCACGTGCTCCTCGGCCCGGTGGCGCCGGAGCAGCTCGAGCAGCGGCTCCACCATCGGCGGGTCGGTCTGCTTGATGTCGATGTTGAGGCGCACACCGCGGAACTCGACCAGCACCTCCTCCAGGGTCGGGATGCGCACGCCCTGGCCGACGAACGGCCGCCGCCGGTCCGGGTCGCGGAAGCCCCAGCCCGCGTCCCACTCGCGCACCTCGTCGAGCCGCGCGGCGCACAGCTCGCGCGCCACGCCCGAGCAGCGCCGCCCGGTCGGGTCGTGCGACAGGACCACGTGCCCGTCGCGCGTCATGTGCGCGTCGGTCTCGAGCGCGTCGACCCCCAGCTCGAGCGCGCGGGCGAACCCGAGCATCGTGTTCTCCGGACACTCGGCGGCAGCGCCCCGGTGTCCGTACAGACGAAGGGGGAATCGCCTGCCCTCGGACGACACGCCCCATTGTCGCTTGCCTGGCCCCTGGGCCGCTACCAGTGCGTGATAGGGTCGGCCCCATGGCCGTGAAATCGCCGCGCCTGGCCGGCCGCCCGCTCCTGGCCCTCGCCAGGCTGCTGTCCACGCCGGTGGCCGGCCGTCGGCTGGCCGAGTCCTTGATGCGCAAGATCGTGCTGGATCGGCTGCGTGGGCGCGATCTGACCGACGCCGAGGCCCGGCCGGTCATCGCGTTCCGCCCCGAGCCGCGCCGGCCGCCCGGCCCGGGCGGCGCGGCCCCCGGGGGCACCGCGGATGCTTGAGCGGCCGGCGCCGGCGTTCCGGCCGCCGACCATCTGCGAGCTGGAGCGGGCCTATCGCGAGGGCCGCCGCACGCCGCGCGAGGTGTGCGACGCCACCCTGGCCGCGATCCGCGCCTCCGACCGCGACGACCCGCCGCTGCGCGCGGTCATCCGCATCACCGACGAGCGGGCGCGTTCGGGCGCCGACGCGGCCACGGAGCGCTGGGGGCGCGGCCAGCCGCTGTCGCCGCTCGACGGCGTGCCGGTCCTCATCAAGGACAACACCGACGTCGCGGGCGTGCCGACCACCAACGGCACCGTGCTCGAGTTTCCCGTCCCGCGGCGCGACAGCGCCGTGATCGAGCGGCTGGCCGCGGCCGGCGCGGTCGTGGTCGGCAAGGCCAACCTGCACGAGATCGGGGCCGGCACGACCGGCATCAACCCGCACCACGGCACCGCGCGCAACCCGCACGACCCGCGGCGCTGGTGCGGCGGATCGTCGAGCGGCTCGGCCAGCGCCGTGGCCGCCGGGCTGGTGCCGGTCGCGATCGGCACCGACGCGGGAGGCTCGGTGCGCGCGCCGGCCGCCTTCGTCGGCGCGGTCGGGCTCAAGCCGACGTTCGGCCGCATCTCGCGCCTCGGCATGTCCATCCTGTGCGACACGCTCGACACGCTCGGGCCGATCGCGCACACGTGCGCCGACGCCGCGCTCAGCCTGTGCGCGATGGCCGCGGTTTGCCCCGACGACGACGAGACCTGGGACCAGCCGCCCTTGCCCGGCCACGGCGACTGCCTGGCCGCGCTCGGCCGCCCGATCGCCGGGCTGCGCGTCGGCGTGACCCGCTCGCTGTTCGAGCACCGGCGGGTCGATCCACGCGTCGCCGCCTGCGTCTCGCGCGCGGCCGACGCGCTGGCCGACGCCGGCGCGCTCCTGGCCGACGTGGAGGTGCCCGACATCGAGGCCTGCCTGGTCATCGGGCTGACCTTGCTCGGCGCCGAGGGGCCGTCGGGCATGGAGGAGATCGTGCTCGCCAACCTGTCCCGCCTCGGCGCCGATCTGCGGGTCATGCTCCTCTGCGGCGAGCACGTGTCGGCGCGCGACTACCTCCGCGCCCAGCGCGCGCGCACCCTGGTGCGGCGGGCCTGGCGCGCGCTGTTCGACCAGGTCGACCTCGTGCTGATGCCGGCCGCCGGGATCCCGGCGGGCATCATCCGGCGGGACGCGCTCACCACGGGGGAGATCGACGAGGACACCAGCGCGCGCGCCATCGGCTGCACGTTCCCGTCCAACCTGACCGGCTATCCCGCGCTGTCGGTGCCGTGCGGGCGGGTCGAGGACATGCCGGTCAGCGCGCAGCTGGTGGCGCCGCCGTGGCAGGAGCTGCGCGCGCTGGCCGCCGGCGCAGCGCTCGAGCGCGCCGGCCTCTACCGGCCGCGCCGCCCGGCGCGCTGGTACGGCGACGGCATCGCCTGACTCAGGACTTCGCGGCCTCTCCGCCGTCCTCTTTCGCGTCCTCTGTCCCGGGCTCCGGCTCGAGCTCCGGCTCGGCGACGGCGGATGCGGGGAGGGGAGGGGGCGTCGGATCGGTCACCGCGATGACCTCGACCTGATAGCTGATGTCCTTGGCGGCCAGCGGGTGCACGAGGCGGACGTGGACCACGCTGTCGCGCACGTCCTCGACCTTGAGCACCACGGCCTGCCCGTTCTCGGCCTTGGCCGCGAACTCCAGGCCCTTGTCGAGCTTCGCCTCGGCCGGGAACTCGGAGCGCGGGATGGTCTTGCTGGGCTGCGCCGCGGGGTTGCCGAAGGCGTCGCGCGCCGCGATGACGCCCTCCTTCTTGTCGCCGGCCGAGAGCCCCTCGATGACGGACTCGAGGCCGGCCAGCATGGTGCCGGCCCCGTGAAAGTACTCCACGACGCTCTGCTCGATGACCTCGCCGCCCACCACCTGGAGTCGCACCTTCAGCCGGACTCGCCTACCCTTCTCGATCTTCACGATTCCACGGTACTGGAAACCGGCCGGACCGAGTGCGGCCGCAAGCCGTGAATTTCCGTTGACAGTGGCAACCCCTGGCTACGCCCCCGGCCGCGGTGCAGGAAGAGGTTCCAGTATCTTGCAACGGCACGGCTCTCGCACTAAGTAGCGGGGTACGATGCCGGGCTACTTCAGACGACATGCATTCACGGTCCTCGCGATCGCCGCCCTCGCCGCCTTCGTCTCAGGGTGCGGCGCGGGCAGCCCGCGAGTCACGATCCTCGGCGTCGAGCAGGCGCGGACCACGCCGCGCCGCTCCCTCCTGGTCCTGGTCGAGGTGGTCAACCCGACCGGGCGCGACATCCAGCTCTCGCGCCTCGAGTACAAGGTGCGGGCCGATTCGTGGTTCGAGACGGCAGGTCAGGTCCGCGTCGAGCGCGACATCGGCGCCGGCTCGTCGGCGGTCGTCGAGATCCCGGTGCCGGTGCAGCACGCCGGCACGGCCCGCCCGGGCGCGATCCCGTACACGCTCGAGGGCGTGCTGTTCGCGCTCGAGGACAAGATCGAGCGCTCGTGGAAGGTGAAGGCGCGCGGCGCGATCGGGCGGGCCGACCGCACGTCGCCCATCCGGGTGACCGCGGTCGGGTCCGAGTGACGCTCGCTCGCCGGCGCGCGGCTCGTGATACAAGTTCGGCGCGTGGGTGTCCGCAGGGAAATCGCCTCGCCGCCGCAGGCTGAGCCCGCGAAGCGGCCCCGCGCCTCGATCGTGGTCGGGTCCTACAACCGGGTCGGCTCGCTGTGCGAGCTGCTCGAGCAGCTCCTCGCCCAGGACTGGCAGGACTTCGAGGTCATCGTCATCGAGCAGAGCACGCGCGCGAGCGCGGCCGAGCGGCGGAGGCTGGAGGAGCTGGCGCGCGACGGGCGCATCCGCGTGTTCCGGCGCGAGCCGCTCGGCGGGGCCGGCGCGCGCAACGAGGGCTGCCGGCTGGCCCGCGCCGACATCATCGTGGCGTTCGACGACGATGATCTGCCGGGCTCGACGCGCTGGCTGTCGGCGATGCTGGCGAACTTCGAGGACCCGCGCTGCCTCGCGGTCAGCGGGCGGCACATCGTCGAGGGCGGGCCCAACCCGCCCTACGTCAACATGGAGCGGGCGCGGCGAAAGGTGCTGAGCTACTCGCCGCTCATGTGGCAGCGCTGCTACGCGCGCAGCGACGTGCGCTCGGAGAAGATCGAGAACCTGATGGGCGGCAACTCGGCGTTCCGCCGGTCGGTGTTCGAGCGCTGCGGGCTGTGGGACACCTTCACCCGCTGCGAGAACGAGAACTCGTTCTGCTTCCGCCTGCGCAGGGCGATGCGCCCGGGCGAGTACCTGGTGTTCGATCCCGAGGCGAGCATGATCCGGCGGCTCGACATCGAGGGCGGAATGGACAAGCGCCAGCTCGGCGTCCTCGAGTTCGGGTGGCGCATGTTCGAGTACTTCCACAAGGTCATCGGCTACTACTACCGGCCGCGCTTCCTGGCGCTCTACCCGCTCTACTTCTGCTTCTACCTCCACATCATGTCCAGCTGGGTCTGGAGCGAGAGCGCCGCGCACCGGGGCCGGCCGCTCCTCGCCATCGCCGCGATCGGGCTGTTCGGGCTGTCCCTGCCGGTGGCGTGGACCGCGTGGCTCGCGCGCCTCGCGGTCGATCGGGTCCGGCTGGGCCCGACCCATCGCGAGACCGAGTTCGCGCCCTATCCGCCGGAGTCGGCGGCCGGGCCGAGCTGACGACGAGCTAGCGGAAGGCGGGCCGAAGGCCCAACCGACGGTACGTTCTGGGCCCGCCGACGGACGCGCCGTGAGAAGACGGGGTCGGGCTGCTAGCGGAAGGGGCGCAGCAGGACCTCGACGACCGGGTGGGCCCTGGCCGCCGGCACCTCGAGGTCGATGAGGACCTCGTCGACCGTGCGCAGGAGCTCGTGGCTGGCCGCGATGGCGACGAAGATGGTCGCCACGCGATCGGATCGGTCGTGCGAGCGGATGAGGCCGACCGAGTGGATCGGCATGCCGGCGCCGCGCAGGAGCGCGCCGAACTCGCGCGTGGTCCACTCCTGGATGTGGGCCGGGTTGCTCGGCGGCCCGCCGTCGCGCAGGCCGCGGGTCAGGTGGCGCTCGGGCGTGGAGACCAGCACCAGCTGGGCGTGCTCGTGCGCCCAGCGCAGCTTGCCCAGGAGCGGCGATGGATCGGGCAGGTGCTCGATGACGTCGGCGTTGATGACGACGGCGCCGCGCAGCTCCTCGGGCGAGACCGGCAGCGGCTCGGCGGACGCGAGGTCGTGCGCGCGCCAGTCGAGGCCGGGCGCGCGCTCGCGGGCGCGGTCGAAGTTGGCGCCGAAGTCGATGCCGATGGTCGGCACGTCCGCGGCCAGCTCGATCAGCTTGGCGCCGTTGCCGCAGCCGATGTCGACCACGCGCGCGGCGCCGAGGCGCGCGGCCAGCGCGCGCGCGCCGATGTAGACGTCGGGCTGCCACTGCTTCTGAAAGGCGCTGTTCGGCTGGTGCGGGTAGGCCGGCTCGTCGCGCCGCCGGTAGCGGGTCGCCGTCCAGGTCTCGCTGGGCATCAGCGCTGGAGTACAAGAATCCGCCGCGGAATGCGAGCGCCACGGCCGCCTTCGCGCCCGGCCCGTGCGCGCTGGCCGCCGGAGAGCGGCCCGAAGGGCCAGCCGACGTATGTTCCACGGCTGACGACGCGCCGGCCCGGCGACGACGGAGTCGGGCTACCGGCGCTCCAGCGCGGCCAGCGCCTCTCGCTCGGCCGCGCGGAACGCCTCGTCGCCCCACGCCCGCCGCCAGGCCTCGATCTCGCCGTCGAGCGCGACCGCCAGTTCGGGGGCCACGCCGCCGACGTGGAGGCGGGCCGGCAGCGCGAGGACCAGCGCGTCGACCGGCCGGCCGCGCCGCGCGTGGCAGCGGCCGCCGACCAGCGAGCACAGCGCATAGCCGAGCGGGTCGCGCCGCTCCGACGAGATCTGGATGCCCGCGCTGGCGGCGGCCGGGACCTGATCGGGCTCGTCGAGGCCGGCGATGATGACCCGCGCGGTCGCCGCGTCGGGGCCGCTGGCCAGCGGCGCAAGCGCCGTGCGCATGGCGTCGGCGTCGCCCATGGCGTAGCCGACCAGGCCGAGCAGGAGCTGCGCGCGCTGACCCTGCACCGGGCGGCCGAGCTGATCGGCCAGTCGCTCCGCCTGGCGCGCGCGCGTGAGCGCGGTCGGCAGATCGTCCCGCGCCACCAGCAGGATCACCTGGTGCAGGAGGGCGGCGATGCGAAACGCGGGCGGCCCGCTCGCCGCGACCCGGGTGAGACAGCGGCGCGCCGCCGTGACGTCGCCGCCGAGCAGCGCGGCGTCGGCCAGGGCCAGGTCCACCGCCGCGCGGGCGGTCGCGCCGCGCGGATCGCCGGGGTCGAGCGAGCCCATCTCCTCGTCGACGGCGGCCAGGCCGGCGTCGATCGCGGCGAGGTCGCGTCGCCGGTTGGCGCGGCGCAGCGCCATCGCGTGGGCCAGCACGGCGAGCTCGGCGTCGGGCATCGCCTCGGGATCGAGCCCGGCGCTCGCGTCGCCGTCGGCGTCGCCGGCGGCCAGCCAGCCGGCGAAGAGCTGGAGCCCGAGCGCGACGTCGGGATCGATCGGCTCGGCGTCGTCATCGGCCGCGGCGTCGTGGGGATCGTGGGGATCGATCGCGCGGCCGGCGGCCGCGCGGCCCGCAACCGCGTCGCGCGCGGCGGCGAGCGCGTCGCGGTCGTCGGCGCTGACGCCGTGTCGCCACAGATGATCGAGGAGCTCGGCGGGCTTCATCGGGCCAGGCGCAGCGTATCTCAGCGCCCAGACGCGAGCGAGACCGTGCTAGGTTCCCGCCGTGATGAACACCGATACGGCCGGCGGTCCCTGGCGACGGCTGGCCCAGGAGGCCCTCGCGGGGCGCCCCATCGCCCGCGAGGACGCGCGCGCGGTCCTGCGCGCCGACGCCGACGAGCTGCTCCCCCTGCTCGACGCCGCCTTCGCGGTGCGCAGGGCCCACCACGGGCGCCGCGTCCACCTGCACGTGCTCGAGAACGCCAAGATGGGCGCGTGCCCCGAGGACTGCGGCTTCTGCTCGCAGAGCGCGCGCTCCGGCAGCCCGTCGGGCAGCGCCCCGTTCAAGAGCGTGGACGACCTGGTCGACGGCGCGCGGCGAGCCTCGGCGGCGCACGCGCGCCGCTACTGCATGGTCACCGCCACGCGCGGGCCTTCGCAGCGCGACCTGGACACCGTCTGCGAGGCGGCCCGCCGCATCAAGGCGGAGCTCGACATCGAGCTGTGCGCGTCGCTCGGCCTGCTCACCCCGGACAAGGCGACCCGCCTGGCCGAGGCGGGCATCGACCGCTTCAACCACAACCTCGAGACCAGCGAGCGCCACTTCGAGGCGATCGTGTCGACCCACACCTGGGCCGACCGGGTCGCCACCGTGCGCATCGCGCGCGCGGCCGGGATGGAGACCTGCTGCGGCGGGATCGTGGGACTCGGCGAGGAGGAGGAGGACGTCCTCGACCTGGCCTACGCGCTGCGCGAGCTCGAGGTCGACTCGGTGCCGGTCAACTTCCTCGACCCGCGCCCGGGCACGCCGCTGGCCGGGTCGTCGCGCGTGGAGCCGATCTACGCGCTCAAGGTGCTCTGCATGTTTCGCTTCATCCACCCGCGCGCCGATCTGCGCGTGGCGGGCGGGCGCGAGGTCAACCTGCGCTCGCTGCAGGCCATGGCGCTCTATCCCGCCAACTCGATCTTCACGTCGGGCTATCTCACCACCGGCGGCAACCGCCCGGACGTCGATCTGACGATGATCCGCGACATGGGCTTCGAGATCGAGTACGCGGGCGGCCGCGTGGCGCCGGCGCCCGTGCGCGCCGCGCTGCCGGTGGTGCAGCCGGGGCGCGAGAGCGCCTGATCGAGGTCGCCATGGTCCGCATCAACCGCGTCTACACCAGGGCCGGCGATCAGGGCGAGACCTCGCTCGTGGGCGGCCAGCGGGTCAGCAAGGCCTCGCCCCGGGTCGAGTCCTACGGCGCGGTCGACGAGCTCAACGCCGCGATCGGCCTGGTGCGCACGGCCCTCGTGGGGTCGGCGGCGGCGCCGACGCTGCAGCCGATCCTCGCCCGGGTGCAGAACGAGCTCTTCAACCTGGGCGCCGAGCTGGCCACGCCCGACGCCGAGCGCCGCGCCGGTTCGCCCCACATCGAGGCGCGCCACGTGACCACGCTCGAGGAGGAGATCGATCAGCTCAACACCGATCTCCCGGACCTGCGCAGCTTCGTCCTGCCCGGCGGCGGCTGGACGTCGTCGTACCTGCACCTGGCCCGCACCATCTGCCGGCGCGCCGAGCGGCTGCTCGTCGCCATCGCAGCCTCCGGCGAGGACCTCGGCGATCAGGCGGTGCCCTACCTCAATCGCCTGTCGGACGCCCTCTTCGTGTTCGGCCGCTGGGCCGCGCTGGTCGAGGGCGAGTCCGAGCCGCTGTGGGAGCCGGAGAAGACCTGAGCTCGGCGGGCCGGCTCCAGTCTCCCGTCCACGGTCTCCGGCTCCTGGCTCCTGTTCGTTCGATCTGGCGGACGCGCCGCGTCCCATCTGGCGGACGCGCGCGCGTCTCGCCCACCAGTCGCCTCGTGGCGCGCCCATCTGACGGGCGTTGCCCCGTCAGTTGTTGTCGTGTTCGAGCTCGCTCAGGGCGACGTCGATGCTGTCGTCCGACGAGCCTGACTTCCCGGCCGGCGGGCGCGTCTTGTCGCGGGCCTCGGCCACCATGGTGACGTCGTCGTCGTCGGCGCCGGGGACGGCGCCCGGGCCGCGCTTGCCGGCGGACGGCGGCGACGAGCTGCCCGGCGGGTAGCCGTTCGGGTTGCGCGGTCCGTCCGGCCTCTGCAGCGGGTTCATGCCGCGCACCGTCGGATGGACCGGGCCGCTGCGCGAGGCGGCGACCGGCCCCGACGGAGCCGGCGGCCGGCTCTCGCCCGGCCGCAGCGGGGATCCCGGAGCCGGGGGCGAGAGGCCCGGCAAGGACGACACCGGCGGCACCTCGCTGGCCCGCGCCCCCGGCCGGATGTCCTTGGTCTCGGTGATGGGATCGTTCGTGTCCATGCGCTCCGAGCGCGGCGCCCCGCGACCGTCGGCGCCCACGAACCCGCGGCCGCCTGGTCCCGCCGCGGCCTGGCCGGGCTTGCCCAGATCGCCGAGGCCGAGCGGCGCGAACACACCGCGCAGCGCGATCGGCACCGGGTCGAGCTTGGCGATGAGGTCCGCCTTGGCGACGAAGACCTCCTCGCGCCGATCGTCGGTGACGACGCGCTTGAGGACCAGCTCGTCGGGGGTGAGCGAGTGGCGCGCGATCTCGGTGACCACCGGCGCCATCTTGGCGACCAGCCGCTTGACCAGGATCGCCGGGCTCTCGAACTCGGCCAGCGACTTGCCGTCGATGCGCGCCTCGCGCAGGCTGCCCCGGTTCATCGACAGGTCGTCGGCCGCCTCGGTCAGCGCGCGGACCAGCTCGAGGAAGCGCGGGAAGTCCTCCTCCATCGGCTCGAAGGGCGGCGAGTGCTCGCCTCCCTTCTGCACCTGCACCAGCCGCACGCGCGGCTCGGAGGCGGAGACCAGGACGTTGTAGCCCGCCTCGTCCTCCTCCGGCATGGCGCGCAGCTTGACGGTGGCCTGGTGCGGGGCGTGGACCACCTCGGTGATGAACTTGCCGCCGATGCGGTGGGCGCGCACGCGCACGCCCTTTCGCCGCCACCCTCCACCCTTCTCGGGCAGGCGCACCTCGAGGTTGGGCGAGAGCCGCTCGACCTTGAGCAGCTGGCCGAAGAGAGAGCTGGTCGGGATGTCGAGCGTCTGCAGCCACTCCAGCCCGATGTCGGCGCGCCCGCGCGACTGCGCGACGTAGCTGCCCCGGCCCGGGCTCATGGTCACCTCGACGTGTGACGCGCTGTCGGGCAGGCCGCGGTGGCGCAGGAGGATCTCGATCGAGCGCAGCGGGCTGGAGCGCTCGCGCTGCACCTGGCTGGCGACCTGGGCCAGCTGATCCGACAGGCCCTGCTTGATCTGACCCGCCATGCGCATGATGGCGTCCTCGGCGCCCTGGCGGATCTGCGCCGCGCAGCGCTGCGCGGGCGACTGTGGCGCGCCGAACGGCTCGGCCATGAGCTGGTTCACCTTCTCGCTCAGGACGCGCAGGTGTTGCAGCTCGGCCTCGGCGCTGCGCTTGTGCTCGTCGCAGCTCTCCTGGAGCGCCTGGACCCGGTAGTCCGAGACGAGGATCTCCACGGAGAAGTCGAGCGCATCGCGCAGGAACTCGAGGTAGTTCGTCTCGAGGGGTGACTCTGTGGAGTCGCCGTAAAGGTAGGCCACGCGCTCTCTCCCCCGACCAGTGTAGATCAGCCCGGCCGTTTTCGCAGTCGATCGAGCGCCGCGCGCACCGGCTCCGGCGTTCCGCCCTGGAAGTAGGATTCGAGCGCACTGGCCAGCTGCTGGGCGCGCGCACGGTCTGCGCCGCAACGGACCACATCCTCCAGCTCCGGCCCGGGCGGCTGCCCGCGGGCGCGCCAGCGCCGCTCCAGCACCTCGATCCGCCCGAGCGGCACGCGCGCGATCTCGCGCCGGCCGAGCAGGACGGCGAGCGCGACGGCCGGCAGCGCCACCAGATCGGTCGGATCGCTCACCACGCGCCAGTCGCCGCCCAGCCACCCGGCGGCGCGCTCGAGCGCGTGGGCCGCCGCTGGACACATCTTCACCGCTGCGAACGCGGCCGCGACACACGCCGCCGCGACGAGGAGCCGGCCGCGCCCCAGGCTGAAGTCGATTGTCGGCGGCCGCGGTGAGACGCGCGCGAGCAGCCACAGCGCGCAGTCGATCGCCGCGGTGGCGACCAGCGGGGCGGCCAGGAGGCCGGCGACGTCGCTCAGCTTGCCCGACAGCCAGCCGGGGACGAGGGCGCTGGGCTTGATCAGCCAGTCATTGACGACGAGGGCCGCGAGGGCCGCGAGCGTCACCGGATGCAGGAGCTCGCCCGCGGGCAGCGCCCGCTGACCGGGCCCGTCCTCGCCGGCGAGAGCGGCCCGGAGCCACGCGCCTGCCACGCCGACTGAGTATACTGCGCGGCACAGAGCCATGGCGCAGAAGGAGAAAGAAGACAGACGCAAGGCGGACGCCGCGGCCGAGCGGGCGGCGCGCGAGCGCTACGAGGCCGCCATCACCCAGATTCGCGACGGCTCGTACCGCTTTTCGTCCAAGGTGCGCGGCCAGGCCGGTCTGATCCTGGACGAGCTCATCGACCCCGAAGGGGAGTCGGTCGGGACCCTGGCCGACGTGGAGGGCGACGTGGGCGCGCTGGCCCTGGCCATGCCGCTCGACCTCATCACGTTCGAGACCTGGCTCCTGGGCCAGATCGGCGACGAGGAGCAGCTCGACCTGGACCTGCCGGGCCACCACGAGCTGTGGTTCAACTTCGGCGCCTGGATCGGCGAGGCCCTGCGCCTGCGCCACGGCGGCCACTGGCTGACCCTGGGCGAGGAGCCCAGGACCTGGCGGCTGGGCTTCTCCAAGATCCTCCTCGAGGTGGTCCCTTACCAGTTCGCCGAGCAGCTGCTACGGCTCGGCGGCGGCGTGGCCAAGAAGCTGGTGTCGGAGGTCGAGCGGCTGCGCGTCCAGCACCAGGAGCAGGTGGAGCGCGACGGCGGGGTCGAGATCGACCGCTTCACCCCGCAGCACTACTTCCGCATGCACACGATGCCGCTCGGCCAGTGGATGGTCATGGACCTCGCGCTGGTCGATCGGCTGTGGAACCGCGCGGCGGCGCGCGACCTGGTCAAGGAGGTCCGCAAGTCGGCCAAGCGGCTGGGCGAGGCCAATGCCCACGTCATCGAGCAGGTGGTCGCGGCGATCGGCAAGGCCAACCAGGACCAGCCGGTCGGGCTGCAGACCGGCGATCGCGGCCTGTTCGAGGCGGTCGGCCAGATCCTGGCCCTGCGCCGCACCACCGCGCCGGTCGCGATGGACGTGCTCGAGCAGTACGTCATGCCGGCCATGCACATCGGCATCCCGGACCAGTTTCCGCCGCTGGACGACGACGATCTGGCGTCGCTGCGGCGCGGGATCGAGCTCTTCGCCCTGTTCGTCGAGGTCATCCCGCACAAGCACCCGGCCGACGACGGCGGCTTCCTCGGCGCCATCCCCAACGAGGACATGAGCACTCCGTATCGCGACCGCTCGAACCTCGAGGTGGGCCGGGGCGACTGGGTGATCGTCAACCCGCGCCGCTTCAAGTCGATGCTGCTCGAGTTCGACAGCAAGCGCCTGCTCGAGAAGTACGACGAGTTCATCCAGTTCCTCCACGCCAACCCGAAGGCCCCGCGCCGCCGCGACGACGGGCGCCTCCTGGCCGAGACCACCGCCCGCGCCCTCAGCGACTTCCGCGCCTGCGTGGTCGCCGCCTCCAAGGACGAGCTGGCGCTGATCTTCCGCATCCTGCCGCCACCCGGCTGACCCGGGCGGCCGCGCAGCCATCTCGCCCGACTCCGTCCTTGCGCGGCGAGCGCGTCGACGGGCGCAGAACGTACCGTCGGTCGGCCCTTCGGGCCTTCCTCGGCTAGTCGTCGAACTCGTCGGGGCGGACGTGCGGCTCGGTCGGCTCGCCGAGCAGGTCGAAGCCGGTGTTGTGCTCCGCCACCTCGGCCATGGCGATCTGGCGCGCCTGCTCGATGGTGAGGCGGTTCTGGTCGCTGTGCAGCCAGTCGTCGAGCTCCTCGGTGAGGCGCTTGCGGCGGGCCTCGGCGCCGCGGGCGTGCTCGCCGGGCAGCTGCGTGTGCCGGCGGTAGGCCACGCTGCCGTAGCAGCGCTGCAGCTCGTCGCGGAACTCGTCCATCGTCTGGTGGCGCAGGTCCGCGTCCTTCGACATGGCCTTGAGGATGAGCCGCTCCGCCGCCTCGGTGATCTCGAGGTGCGGCGCGATCTCGCGCGGTGAGGGCGGCGCCTTGTTGATCTGCATGGCGAGCACCTCGGCCGCCGCCGACGCCTCGAACGGCGGGCGCCCGGTCAGCATGTCGAACAGGATGACGCCGGCCGAGTAGATGTCGGCCCGCGGGTCGACCTCCTCGCCGCGCGCCGCCTCGGGCGACATGTACTCGGGCGTCCCGAACACCGCGCCGGCCAGGGTCTGCCCCGGCGCCATCTCCTCGCGGTGCAGCACCTTGGCGATGCCGAAGTCGAGGATCTTGACGAAGTCGTAGTCCTGCTCCTTCTCGATGACGAAGCGGGCGGTGGGCAGGTCGTCGCGCGGATCCGGCCGCAGCATGCGCACCAGGTCGCGCCGGCCGGGCTTGCGGATGAGCATGATGTTGTCGGGCTTGAGGTCGCGGTGGATGATGCCCTTGTCGTGGGCCGCGGCCAGGGCCAGGGCCAGCTGGTTGGCCACGTTGAGCCCGCGGTGCAGCGCCAGCGCGCCCCGCTTCTCGATCAGGTCCTCGAGGCTGGTCCCCTCGAGGTACTCCATCACGAAGTAGACGCCGCCGTCGGGCGTGGGGCCGAAGTCGGTGACGTCGACGATGTTCGGGTGGTTGATCGACGAGGCGGCGCGCGCCTCGCGGAGGAAGCGCTTGACCGCGTCCTCGTACTTGGCGAAGCGCGGGTGCAGCACCTTCACCGCCACTCGCTTGCCGATGTAGACGTGCTCGCCGCTGTAGACGGTGCCCATGCCGCCGCGGCCGAGGATGTCGTTCAGGTGATAGTTGCCGACCGACGTCCCGATGCGCGACATGTCGCCCGGTTCCACCAGGACGGACGCGTCCTGCCGGCAGAACCGCTCCGAAGTGGGGTACTTGGAGCGACAGCGCGGGCATATGCGCATGTCACGTGGATCGTAACACGCCCGACACGCGGGGACGGTTCTCTTGGCGCGCTTCTGGCGATCAAAATCGCGCCTGGACGAACAGCTGAAGGAACCGGCGCGAGAAGGCGTTGACGTCGTCGTCCTCGCTAGGGTCCAGGTCGTTCTGCCGCTCGTCGGCTTTGCTCAGCTTGAGGCTGGCGACCGTGAACTCCAGGCCGAGGTCGATCTTGTTGCTGGGCGAGAACTGGACCGTGGCCGACGCGGGGATGAGGAGGAAGTTGGTGTTGAACTCCGGAACCAGGAACTCACCCCTGAGGGCGATCGACACGAGATCGACCGGCATGATGACCACTCCCACCCCGACGTTGAGGTCCGGCTTGCTGCCCGACAGGGTGTGGACCGTGAAGATCTTGTCGAGCGCGAAGATCGCGAACTGTTTGCGCGGCACGAGGCGGAAGGGCACGCCCACCACGATCGCGGCGTCGACCGCCGACGGAGGGTCCAGCCCGTCGCCGAAGCCCGGGTCGTCGATCGGATCGCCACCGTCGGCGCTGGGGTTGATGGGCACCTCGAGGGCGACGCGGAAATCGACCACGTTGTAGTAGAGCGCCGCCTCCAGACCCAGGGTGAGGACGACGTCGTCGAACGAGGGCAGCACCGGCTCGCCCGACCGGTCGTAGCTGTCCTTGTCCTGCTGGTTCTTGACCACCATGAAATCCACGCCGCCCTGCAGCTCGACGTGGTCCGCCAGCCCGAACCTCGCCTCGAGCGGCACGCGCATGGTCTCGAACGCGTGGAGCGCGTTGAGGTCCATGTTGATCCCGGCCTTGAGCTCGAACATCCCCTTGATGAGCGTCATCGGGCGCAGGTTCTCGCCCACCGGGTAGTTCTTTTTCGTGTAGAGCCCGCCCTCGGTCACCGGCGGCTGCTCGTCCTTGTCGTCGCCCTTCTCGCCCTCGTCCTCGTCCTCGTCGTCCCCCTCGAGGTCGCCCTCGCCGTCCTTGTCCCTGCTCTCGCCGGCCTCGTCGTCCTTGTCGCCGTCGTCCTGGCCGCCGTCGTCCTTCGGGTCGTCGTCCTTGACGCCGCCGTCGTCGTCGTCCTCGCTGTCCTCGTCGTCCTGGCCCCAGGCCACGGAGTGACGTCCAAGCGGAACGGCGACCAGCGCGAAACAGCACGCCCACGCCAGGACGAGCCGCAGGAGCAGCGCGAAGCGAGCCTGCATGTCGCGGGACTCTATCCCGCCCGGGGCCGAAAAACCAAGAGGCCGGCGCACGGCCGGCCTCGTTGGCCTTCACTTGATCTCCATGACTCGTTCTGACGCTGCTCTGATGCTTCTCGCGCTCGCAGCTCTGCCTCTACTTCCTTTTCGCCTTGGTGACCTTGCGCGCGCCGCGCTTCGCGGTCGTGCGTTTGGCCTTGACGACCTTCTTCGCTGCGCTCCTGGCCGGTGCGCGCCGCGTCTTCTTCTTCCTCTTCTGGCCGCCCACCGCCGCCTTCACGCGCGCGATGTCGCCTGACTTGTCCAGGAAGTAGATGAAGCCGGACTCCATCGTGACACCACCCGACGCGAGCTTCGCGGCCTTCTGCTTCTTCATGCCGGGACGCTTGCGCGGGACCTGCCAGACGTCGCCGCCCTTGATGTAATAGAGGTAGTTGTTGTCGCGCTGGATGCCCAGCTTCGCCACTTTCTGTGCCATGTCGGCTGTCCTCCGTGGGGGCGCGGCTGTGGGCCGCGGATTGGTCGCCAGGACTCTAGACCGTGGGTGTGACAGCATCGCGGCGACCGTCACCGACGGATCGTATGCCACAGACCAGCACCTGGCTCTCGGCATCTCCGTCGAGCGGCTGCCCGGCGAAGTC
>DATFRY010000109.1:0-2745 GCA_035262925.1 Kofleriaceae bacterium
TCGCCGAATCACTGGCTGCCCGCGTCTGATGCGCCCGGGGGTCGAGGCTCCCCGTGTCCCAACCGAGTGTGACCAGCCAACCGCAGCGACCCGAGCAGGGTAAGGAACTAGCGGCGCCCACGGTGCTGGTCGTGGACGACGAGGAGTCCTTTCACCGCAACATCGCCAAGTACCTCGGCCACTACCGGCGCATCAACGCGTACACCGGGTGGCAGGCGCTGGAGGCGCTCAGCAAGCACCACGTCGACGTCGTCCTGCTCGATCTCAACCTGCCGGATACGACCGGCTTCCAGGTGCTCGAGCAGATCCGGAAGGAGCGCGATGACATCGAGGTCATCATGTGCACCGCGCACTCCGAGATCCGCAACGCGGTCGAGGCGGTGAAGAAGGGCGCGTTCGACTTCCTGGTCAAGAGCTACGAGAACTACCAGAACATCCACGAGCACATCCGCCGCGCGCTGGAGTACCGGCGCACCAAGCGCGAGCTGCTCGAGTCGCGCACGCACAAGAACTGGCTGCGCGAGGCCTTCCACCTGCTCGAGAACACGCGCAGCGACATGCTGTCGCTGGTGGTGCGGCTGGCCCGCCGCGTGGCCGACACGCCGCTGACCGTGCTCATCGAGGGGGAGTCGGGCGTGGGCAAGGAGGTCCTGGCCCGCTACGTCCACTCGTGCTCCGACCGCGCCGACGGCCCGTTCGTGACCGTCAACGTCTCGGCGGTGCCGCCCACGCTGCTCGGTTCCTACTGGTTCGGCCACGTCAAGGGCGCGTTCACCGGCGCCGACCGCACCAACATCGGAAAGTTCGAGCTGGCCGACGGCGGCACGCTGTTCCTCGACGAGGTCGGCGAGCTCGACGGCGACGCCCAGCTCAAGCTCCTGCGCGTGCTGCAGGAGCGCGAGATCGAGCGGCTGGGCGCCAACGAGCCGACCCCGGTCAACGTGCGCGTGCTGGCCGCGACCAACAAGCGGCTGCACGACGAGGTCAAGTTCGGCCGCTTCCGCGAGGACCTCTACTTCCGGCTCAACGTCCTCCACGTCACCGTGCCGCCCCTGCGCGACCGGCCCGAGGACCTGCCGGAGCTGGCCCGCCTGCTCCTGCGCAAGCACGCCGGCATGATGGGCCGCGGCGAGGCGCCCGGGCTCGGCGTCGGCGCGCTCGAGGTGCTGCGCCGCTACGACTGGCCGGGCAACATCCGCGAGCTCGAGAACTTGATGATGCGCCTGGTGGCGCTCGCGCCGCGCACCGAGATCCGCGAGGACGACATCCCGCCCGAGTACTGGCTGCCGACGCTCAACCAGGTGGCGGACGACTTCGTGGCGCGGCCGGAGGCCAGGTCGAACCTGTTCCACCTCGCCACGCAGCAGTTCCAGCGCTACCTCATCCGGCTCATGATCGCGCGCAGCCACGGCAACAAGCGGCTCGCCGCGCGCGCGCTCGGCATCTCGTACACCACGCTCAAGGACAAGCTGCGCGAGGCGGGTGAGGTCGACCCGGAGGACGGGGAGTCGTCGATCCGCAGCGCGGCGCGCGTGGCCCGGCCGAGCGCGTCATGGCCACCGCCCGATTCGGTGGACCTGGCCGGGGGGGACGAGTCGGGGGAGGGGAACGGACGGGGCGGTCGATCCAGCGGCGACGTCGAGGGCCCGCACTTCAGGCTGGAAGACGAGCGCACCGCGGCGGAGAGCCCGAGCGCGCGGTCCGGGCGCGAGCGGCGCGGCCGCTCTTCGAGCGAGGACTGAGGAGCGAGCGTGGGGGTTGCGTCATTCGCCCTGGCCGCCGGTCGGCCCCCGCGCCGGTGACGGGGCGCCGCGCCGCGGGCAATCCACGATCGTGCTTGGATGGGAGGCTGCGGCGAAGGTGTGATCTCGCGAGAAGACGAAGAGGGCCTGGTGGAGAGGGAGGAGCGCCCTGAGCAGGCGCTCGCGCAGCTTCCGGCCGTCGTCTGGAGCACCAACACCAACCTGCTCCTGACGTCGGCGGCCGGCGGGCTGCTCGACGGCTTCCGCGTGGCCCCGGACGAGATCGTCGGCCACAGCGTGGGGGACTTCTTCCGCCGCTTCGGCGCGGAGCTGCCCGCCCTGTCGGCCCACCGGCGCGCGCTCGGCGGCCAGTCGATGCGCTTCGAGTTCGAGTCGCAGAAGAAGATCTACGAGGCGCACATCGTCCCGCGGCTCGAGGGCGGGCGCACGATCGGCACCGTCGGGCTGGCGGTCGATGTGTCGGAGACACGCCACCTGCAGGAGCAGCTGCGCGCGGCCCAGCGCATGGAGAGCATCGGTCGGCTGGCCGGCGGCATCGCGCACGACTTCAACAACGTGCTCGGCGTCATCGAGAGCTGCAGCGCGCTCCTGGCCACCGAGCTACAGGACACCAGCACGCTCGAGGACGTGGAGATCATCCGGGCCGCCACCCGCAAGGCGACCGACCTGGTCTCGCAGCTGCTCGCCTTCAGCCGGCGCCAGGTGCGCAAGCCCGAGGTGCTCGACCTCAACGCCGTGGTGGCCGACCTCGGCAAGATGCTGCAGCGGGTGATCGGCGAGGACATCAAGCTCCTGACCTCGCCCGGCTCGGCGCTCGGCGCCATCATGGCCGACCGCGGCCAGCTCGATCAGGTCGTCATGAACCTTGTCGTCAACGCGCGCGATGCGATGCCCAACGGCGGTCATATCACCATCGACTGCCGCAATGCCCGCATGGACGACGCGTACATCTCGCGCCACGCGGCCGGGGCCCCGGGCCCGT
>DATFRY010000110.1:0-13869 GCA_035262925.1 Kofleriaceae bacterium
GCCGGCGACTGGGTCGGTCTGTGGCTCGACACCGCGCCCGGCTCTCGCCTCGACCACGTGATCATCGAGTTCGCGGGGGCAGACAACGGCATCTCGTCCAGCAACTGCCGACCGGACATGGTCACCGACGACGCCGCGCTGGTCGTCGGCGACTTCAGCGACCAGTACGTCCCGCCCGCCGATCTCCTGACCAGCAGCATCATCCGCGCCAGCGCCGGCAACGGGGTCGACGCGATCTGGGTCGGCCCGGAGCTCGGCCCCGACTTCACCGGCGGCGGCAACACGCTCTCGGACATCGCGGAGTGCGACCAGACCTACAACTCGCTGGACGGTCCCGAGGCCTGCCCGATGCGGGGCTGCTTCTGAGCGCGCGCGAGGCGCGACCTCCGTGTGATCTGCGCGCCGCGACCATGAGACCTCCGAGAGCCGAGCAGTGCAGCGCGTGCGCCGTCGTACAGGTACAGAACCGTCGCGGGCACACCGCCGGCGCGTCGCTTGACGCTCGAGGTGCGGCATCTACATGTAGGACATGTCAACACGAGTCATCGCGATCATCATCGGCAGCCTCGGTCTGTTCGGCTGCGGCGCCGGCGCAGTCGGCGCGGCGAGCGCCCGGGAACCAGTGGTGGGGAGCTCTTCCGACGGCACGACCACGACCACCAGCACGACCACGGCCCGCCCGGCGCCGGCATCCAGGCAGACCGCGGCCTCGGGCGAGAAGAAGGAGCAGGGCAAGCAGGGTCAGGACATCGACTGGCTGTCCCGCATGGCGCCGCAGTAGCCGGACAGCGCGGCACGAAGCCGCGTGAATGCGTCGCGCGGTCCGCGGCGCGCTGACGCCCGCGAGGCCTCGCCCAATTTCCGATTCGAGGGCAGGATCGCCATGGTCGCTCCGTATCTGACGTTGCCATGGCATATCGCGAGCATCGAAGGGCGCCCGGGTCGGCCCTGGACGGCGACGTCCAGGCCAAGGCGTCCAGCCCCGGAAAGCGCACCCTGACGAGCCAGCTGCCTGCGGTGCAGGCGCGGAGCTCGAGCGAGGGCGACGCCGCCGGTGGAGGAGGCGGCGACGGCTCGCGTCAGGACCGGTCGGCTCGGGGATCGGACTGGTTCCTGGGGAGCTTCATCCCGCCCGCGTCCGGGCAGGACGAGGGGTCCGCGCACGACCGGGCGCACGAGGTGGCGGAGGGAGGGGTCGCCGGGTCGAGCGGCCAGCTGCCCCACCTCGATACCATCCAGCAGAGCTTCGGCGATCACGATGTGAGCGGTGTGCAGGCCCACACCGACGCGCGCGCGGGAGAGGCGGCCGGCGCGCTCGATGCGCGCGCCTACGCCACCGGCAACCACGTCGCGTTCGCCGGAGCGCCCGATCTCCACACCGCGGCGCACGAGGCCGCGCATGTCGTGCAGCAGCGCGCGGGCGTGCAGCTCAAGGGCGGCCTCGGGCAGTCGGGCGACGAGTACGAGCGCAACGCCGACGCCGTCGCGGACCGCGTGGTGAGCGGCAGGTCGGCGGCCGACCTCCTGCCGCCCGCCGGCCAAGCCGGCCCCGGCCGCGGCGACGCCACCCAGACCAAGTCGATCCAGAGGAGGCGCGCGGCCAAGGACGGCGGCAAGGCCGCCGCCGCCGAGATCGACTACAGCGCGGCGACCAACGAGCTGCGCGCCGCCGCCGACATCGTCCAGAACCGCAGCCGCCGGCTCATCGGGTCCGCGCCCGGCCACGAGGTCGTGCTCGGCAAGCTGTACGCGGCGGCGACCGGGCGCGGCGACGACGGCAAGGACATCGACGGCCGCGCCCGGCTGCAGCTCCTCGATGCGGCGATGGCCGGCCTGCGCCCCGCGATCGCCGCGCTCGGCGCGGAGGCGGCCGGTCGCGCGTGGCTCGACGAGAACCTCGACCCCGGCCTCGCGAGCCTGCGCACCTCGATCCAGTACGACATCGCGTCGCGGCGGGTCCAGGGCGCGACCAAGATCGGCGAGCACGCCGTCATCGAGGACAACCCCGAGAACGCGCGCGAGAACACGGCGCTCCTCCGCGAGCAGATCAAGAAGTCGATCGGCACGCTCGTCCTCCTCAACGAGCAGGCGATCCGGTTCGGCGAGCACCAGATCGAGCACCAGGCGGAGAAGCTGCTCGAGGGCCACGCGCCGGTGGGCGGCAAGAGCATGAAGGACGCCGGCCTGCTCACGCAGCTGCAGGGCACGCTCCTGCTCGTCGACGGCTGGTTGACGCTCACCGACGAGGAGCTGCCGCATCACCTGCGCGAGATCCACGGCGTGTTCAACGGCGTGTCGACCTACGCCCACCTCGCGAAGGGCGTGGTGGAGCTCCTGGGCGGCACCGTGTCGGTGTCGGCGTCGTTCGCGTCGGTCATCGCAAAGATGTCCGGCCAGGCGGCGTACGCGGCGCAGGCGGCGGGGCTCGCGCGCATGGCCGCCATGAAGCTCTCCAACGTCGTGACCGCGGTCGAGGTGGTCTACGGCCTGGCGGTGCTGCTGGATCCGCACGCCACACCGGAGAAGAAGGACGAGGCGCTCCTCAGCGTCGGCACCGGCGTGGCCTGGTGGGTCGGGAAGCGCATCGGCGGGGCGGCGATGGGCGCGACCGCGTCGACCGCCGTGCTGGGCGGCTACCTCGAGCTCAAGCTCATGGCGCACCTCTACTGGTCGGCCACCTACAACATCCTCGGCGGCTGGATGAGCAACGCGTTCGCGAGCATCAAGGCGCAGGGAGAGTCGATCGCCACGACGTCCGAGGAGCTGGCCAAGGCGGGGATCCTGCTCGAGCACGAGAAGGATCCGGAGCAGCGGCGAGCGCTGGCCAGGGTCCAGGACAACGCGGCGAGCGGGTTGGGCACGCGCATCGACCACTTCATCGACGATTGCGAGCCGCACGGCTATGGCGTCGGGGCCGCGTACTTTCCGGGCGCCTACAAGATCCTGCGCGAGGTGTTCGCTCCCATCATGGGCCTGCGCGGCAAGAAGACGCCCGCCGACGCGGCGACGGCCGGCGCGGCCGTGCTCGACAGGATCGTCTGGTGTCTCAACCACCAGAAGGAGCTCCTCGACCTGTCCGCGCACCAGAAGGGGCTGGATGCTCTCCCGAAGAACGATGGCCAGGGGGAAGGCGGGCACGGAGGGGGGCAGGGAGGAGGGAGCGGCGAGGGGCACGGAGGGGAGGGTTGATCCAGATTGAGTGAGTCCGTCTCCCCGACCGACGCGATCGCCGATCTCTCCGCGCCGCCCGGGCGCCCGCGCGACGTGCTGATCCGCCGGGCCGCGCCGCCCGAGGTGCTCGTCCCGCTCGTCACGCTCCCCTTCGGCGTCATCCTCCTGGTCATGGCAGGTGCGTTCGCGGCGCGGATCGGCGGCGGGTTCGGCGCAGCCGAGGGGCTCGGGCTGGCGGCCGCGCTCACGCTCGGGCCGATGGCGCTGTGGCTGGCGGGGATGCAGCTGTGGGGGCGCGAGCGGGTCTGGATCGCGGGCGACTCCCTGTGCCGGCGGCGCTCGGTCGGGCCGCTCGGGTTCACGCGGCGCGTCCCGATCCGCTCGGTCGAGGCGTGGAACGTGGATCGGGTGCCGCCCGGCCTGCCGGGCGAGCAGGGGTTCGTCCTCGAGGCGCGCCTGGCCAGGCCTGCGCGTCCGCTCGCGATCGGTCTCGGGATGCGGCTCGAGCGCGGCCACCTCGAGTGGCTGGCGAGCCATCTCGAGGGCGGCGTCCGGCTCGCGCGCGACGACAGGGATCGACCGTGACGCCGTCGCGATGCCGGGCGTCGATGGCCTCCCGGTGCGCGGCGCTCGCCGTGCTCGCCCTGCTCGCGCTCGTCGCCCCGGGATGGGCTGGATGCGCCGGCGCCGGAAAGGCCCCCGCGCCCGTGCTCGCGCCGGTCGCCATCCGCGACGCCGGCGGTCGGCTGCTCGTGACGATCGCGGTCGACGGCGCCATGACCGACGGGCGCGGCGCGAGGGTCGGCTCGTTCGACGCGAGGACGTCGTCGATCACGACTCCGGCCGATCCGCCGGGCCACCTCGCCCTCGCCGGCGCCGTCACGGTCGCGGGCGACCGCATCGTCATCGACGTTCCCGGCGCGT
This sequence comes from Kofleriaceae bacterium, assembly GCA_035262925.1. GTDB lineage: Bacteria > Myxococcota_A > Polyangia > Haliangiales > Haliangiaceae > DATFRY01. The sequence continues at coordinate 4,096 of DATFRY010000110.1, forward strand.
TCGATGGCAAGCTGGCGTTCGAGGTCCGCCCGGACGGGGCACTGCTGCTCGGCGGCCGGCGCTGGGGGAGCGTCGACAACGCGGGCAGCACCCTGGCCGATCGCTGGCGGATCGCCGCCGGCCTGGTTCTCATCCCGACGCTGTCGCCGCCCGGGCGCTCGCGCTGACTGCGTCGCCGTGGACACGCGGGCGCCCGCTTGGTAGCGTGGGCCAACGACGCTGGCTGCCGGTCGCTCGACGAGTCGGCAGCGGGGAGGGTGGGCGATGGTCGACGACGGGCGGACGGACGTGGACGGGGGGGCCGTGGAGGAGAAGGGGGAGTCCCTGCTCCAGCGGGTGAAGGACAAGGCCAAGGGCGTGCACGGCGCCGTCGCCGACAAGCTCGCCGAGACCTCCGAGGCTGCGCAGGAAAAGGTCCGGGAGAAGCTCGCCGAGCTGAACGAGCTGGTGCCGACGATCCGGGCGCTCGGCTACTCGGTCGATGGCATCCAGGTCGGCATCGGCCTGCTTCCCGACGTGGGCATCGACGTCAGCGGCCTGGCCCGGACCATGGATGCGGCGGCGTACGAGCGCGTGCTCGAGGAGCAGAAGGACAACAAGGTGGTGAGTCTCATCGTGCGAACGCTTCAGACCACCTCGAGCTGGCAGCAGAAGATCCACTTCATCGACATGGGCTGCGACCAGGCGACGATCACGCTCGGCATCCCGCCGAAGGTCACCCTCAAGTTCGCCAAGGCGGGGCCGTCGTAGGAGCCGGCGGCCCGCCCATCGATCAGTCTCCCGGCGCGCCGCCGCACTGAGCGCCGTCGGTGACCTGGGTGAGGACCCCAGCCGCGGCGGCGATGTCCCGGCTGTAGCAGCGGCCGTCCGAGTCGGCTGCGAAGTAGCTCTGCGAGCTCGACTGGCCGGTCTGGCCGACGCGCGTGCCGGCGGCGTCGAACAGCAGCGTGTCTGCCGGCGACACCGCGTTCGACAGCAGGCTGAAGTGGACGAGGTGGCCGTCATGGCGGCGGGACTCGCGCCTCTCGTCGCGCTGGCGGATCTCGGTGGTCTGCGCGCTCGTCTGATCCGGGTTGGTCGTGAACGCGAAGTGGATGGACAGCGGCCAGCGCCGCTCCTGCGAGACCTCGTCCCGGTCGTGGCGGTGGCGACCGGTCCGGCGCGTGCGCTGCTCGATCGTCGTCGCCTGTGCGATGTCCTGGACGTAGGCGGCGGCCGAGATGGCGAAGGTCTGCCGGTTGGAGAAGCGGATGGTCTGGACGACCTCGGTCTCGACGCGGCCGTGCGAGGTCTGCACGGCGCCCGCGATCGCGAAGCAGCGCGAGGCCCGGGTGTCGACCGATGCGCTGATCGAGCCGTCCGGCGCCGTGTCGACGTGCTGCTCGATGTGCGGGACCGGCGCGGCGTCGAGCGTGTTGCGCAGGACGCCGCCGGTCACGCGCTGCGATCCGCGATCGAGGTAGAGGAGGAGGTTGGCGGCGGCCGAGAAGTGGTTGTTGGCGCCGAACACCGCGACCGCGACCTCGTGAGGCCGCCCGTCGCTGAGCGCGCCGGCGAACGGCGTCAGGTCGACGCGATAGGGCTCGAACGCGAGAGTCTGCACGCTCGGGATCGGCCGCCACAGGAATGGATCGATGGCGCCGGTGAAGAGCCACGGAAACACCGGCGCCACGCCGGCCGGGGTCCCGTCGATCGTGATCTCCGCCTCCCGGAAGGAGCTGCCCCCGCAGCTCTGCAGCGGGCCGGCCACGTCGTCGGGGACGCACGCGTACCAGAACTCGTCGCCGGACTGGCTCTGCGCGTAGACGTCCAGGTACGCGCGCTCGATGTTGGTCGGGAGCGAGAAGCTGCCCGCGAGCCGGTCGGCTCCCGTCGGCAAGATGACGACGCCGCCGGTGGGTCGGGCTGCCGCCAGGGGCAGGACCGCGTCGGCGACGACCGGCGCGCGCCGGTGGTGGGCCGTCGGGTAGAAGAGCAGGCGGGCGCTGCCCGAGATGACACCGGTGAAGGTGGAGTCGACCAGGTTGTCCAGATCCACCTCGCCCGGCTGCGCTCCGGCGAACAGCGGCGTGTAGTCGGTGAGGTCGCGCTCGATGTGCCACGTCGGGCTGACCTGAGCCGACGGCTCGGCCGTGGTTCCGAAGTAGATGTTGGCGCCGCCGATCCAGATGCTCGCGGTCCGGTCGAACTGGCGTCCGGCCGTCACCGAGTAGTCGGCCTCGAGCACGACCGCGGCCCACGGCGGCGCGCAGTCCGCGGGCGGCGCGTACGAGAACGACTTGGGCGAGAAGTCGGCGAACTGGACGTCCGCGAACAGCTGCACCGCGCACGGCGCCGTCTCCGGCCGGGCGACCGGCGGATCCGCGGTCGCCGTGTCGGGCGATCCGACCTCGGGGGCGGCGGCGGCGGCTCCGGCCCCGGCGGCGGCGCTGGCGGCCGCGAGCGCGAGCGCGAGCAGGACGGTCGAGGAGGGGCTCAGCATGTCACTTCTCCTTTTCTTTCACGTGCCGCAGCCACAGCGCCCACGGGCGCGCGAGCGTGGCGTTGTTGCTCGCCTCCGCCTTCTTCCCCGCCTCCGCGTCGAGGTAGATTCGCGGCGCCCGGTGCGGCCACCCCACGCCGGCGGCCAGCCAGACGATGACGCCAGGGCTCGCGACCAGGAGACGATGACTCGTCACGTGCTCCTCCGCGCGGAGATGCCGCTCGCGCGCAAGGTAATCGACCCGGAGCCGAGAACGCAATCGCTATCGATGGTGCGGCGCGCGGGCGCGCGGGCGCGCGGCGGGAGCGCGGGAGCGAGGGGCCCGCGTCCCGTCGCGGTCACGCGCGGTGAAGCGTCACTTCCCCTGGCTGTAGTTGACCGGCGCCCAGCGGTAGGCCTTGCCGTCGGCGATCACGTGGCCGATGCCGGGGAAGGAGACGTGGGCGATGGCCACGTAGTAACCCTTGGCCGCGGCATCGGCGTAGGCCTGCTTGCGCGCCGCCGCCGCCTTCTTCGAGTCGCTGTCGAACTGCACCGTCACCGACGGATCGGCGAACTGCACGCTGGCAACGTGCATGACGTCGCCCCACACGACCAGCTTCTGGCCCTTGCTCTCGACGACGTAGAAGGTGTGGCCGGGCGTGTGGCCGGACGAGCCGACAGCGCGGATGCCCGGGACCAGCTGCACGTCGCCCTCGAACGGCTTGTACTTGCCGGCGCTGACGTAGGGCTGCATCGCGGACTGGACCCCCTTGAACATGTCCTTCTGCTGCTGGGGGGCCTTGGCCATGTTCGCCTGGTTGAGCCAGTAGTCGCCCTCGGCCTTGGCCGCGCGGACGATCGCCTTCGGGAAGAGCGCCTTGTTCCCCATCGACAGGCCGCCCGCGTGGTCGGGGTGCATGTGGGTGATGTAGATCTCGTCCACCTGCTCCGGCTTGTATCCGGACGCCTTGAGGTTGGCGACCAGCTTGCCGAGGGAGGGGCCGAACAGGTTCGAGGTTCCGGTGTCGATCAGCACCAGCTTCGACCCGGTGTTGATGAGGTAGCCGTTGACCGAGGTCTCGATCGGGCTGGTGAGGTGCTCGCGGTCGAGGGCCTGCTTGACCTTCGCCGGCGTCGTGTTGGTCAGCAGCTGGTCGACCGGGAGCGGCAGGGTCCCGTCGGACAGCGCGGTCACCTCGAAGTCGCCGAGGGTCATGCGGTACCAGCCGGGCGCCTGCCCCTTCGCCATCGGCGCACCGGCCCGAGCGTCGTCGGGCTGGACGAAGAGGGCGAGGGCGAGACCAGCGACGAGAAGCCCCCGGCCGCCGGAGCGGATCATCTCTTTATGTGTCAGCGACATGGGCCGGGACAATAGCCGAGACGCGCGGCGACCGGCAATCGACAGGTATCCGCGCTCCGGCGCGATGCATGTGCCATGATGCGGCCCGCGCACGTCGGTGGCGGCCTGCACGCCGCCACCACGCGGCAAGACGAGGGGAGACGCCATGGCCGAAAGCATGGAAGGTAGTCCCGCACAGCGCGTCGGGCTCCGGCGCGATGCCGTCGGTCCGGTTGGCGCGGTCGTCATGTCGGCGGCCATCATGGGCCCGGCCGTCTCGACCTTCTTCAACCCGCAGTTCTCGACGCCGTTCTCGGGAGCGGCCACGCCGCTCGTGTACGTGGTCTGCGTCGTCGCCATGCTGCTGGGCGCGAGCGGCATCATCGAGATGGCCCGCGAGCTGCCGAGCGCGGGTGCGTTCTACACCTATGTCGTGCGCGGCCTCGGCCCGCGCGCCGGCTTCATCACGGGCGGGCTGATGTTCGTCGCGTACGCGCTGCTCGCGCCCGCCGAGGTCGGCCTCATCGGCTCCTATCTACAGACCACGTTCAAGGCAGAGTTCGGGGTCCACGTGCCGTGGTGGCTCATCGGCCTGGTGCCCGCCGCGGCCATGGTCGCCCTGGCGTACCGCGGCATCGAGGCGTCGCTGAGGACGGCGCTCGGGCTGTTCACGGCCGAGGTGATCGTCATCCTCGTCCTCTCGCTCATCATCCTGGGTCGCGGCGGCGCGGAGGGCCTGAGCCTGCGCCCGCTGTCGCCGAGCGCGTCGCCGCACGGCCTGTCGGGCCTGGCGACCGGCTTCGTGTTCGCCGCGCTGAGCTTCGTCGGCTTCGAGGCGGCCACCACGCTGGGCGAGGAGGTCCATCGCCCGCGGCGGACCATTCCGCTCGCCATCCTGCTCTCGGTCGTCGGCGTCGGCGTCCTCTACGTCTTCTGCATCTGGGCCGAGGTGCTGGGCCTGGGCGAGGCGGAGACCAACGCGCTGACGGGGGCCTCCACGCCCTGGAACGACCTCGCGGCGCGCTACGCCGGCTGGATGAAGTGGCCCGTGATCGTCGCGTCGGTCTCGAGCATGTTCGCCGTCATGGTGAACTCGGCGAACGGCATCGTCCGCATCCTCAACGCGATGGGGCGCGAGCAGATGCTGCCGCGCGCGCTCGCGCACGTCCACCCGCGCTACCGGACGCCGACGTATGCGGTGCTCGTGGTCGGCGTGTTCTCCGTGGTGGTCGCGTTCGGGCTCGGCATCGCCAACGGCGGCCTGGCCGACGCGGCAGCCGGCTCGAACGTCTACGGCTACCTCGGGTTCCTGCTCACCCTCGGGATCCTGCCGGTCTACGTGCTGACCAACCTGGCGGCCGTCGCCTACTTCCGCCGCACGAATCGGTTCAGCCTGCTCCGCCACGCGGCGCTCCCGCTGACCGGCGCCGCGCTGATGGTGGTGCTGCTGGTCGAGCAGATCCTGCAGCAGACCGACCCACCCTACACGTGGTTTCCGTGGGTCATCGTCGCGTGGGTCTTGCTCCTGGGCGCGGTGGCCTTGTGGCTGCGCGCGCGGCGGCCTGAGGCGCTCGAGCGCGCAGGCGCGGTGCTGGCCACCGGCGAGGTCGGCGATGCCGCCGCCACTCCGCCACGGGTTCCGTGATCGGGCGCCGCTCGCGCGCCCACGACTCATCGAGGAGGCGACCATGTCCCGTGTACCGTCCGACCGATCGCGACCTCATGCCTTGCTGTTGCCCCTGCTCGCGTTGCCGGCGGCGATCGTCGCCTGCGTCAGCCCGCCCGGGGCGGCGGACAGCGCGGCCTCGGCGAAGGCCGGCGCCGCCTCCGGGCACCCCGGGCTGGAGGTCGACGATCGATACATCGTCGCCAACGCGGCCTCGACCACCAGCTGGCCCAGCCACGGTCTGGACTACGCCGAGACCCGCTTCAGCAGGCTCGCGCAGATCACGGCCGACAACGTGGGCAAGCTCGGCCTGGCCTGGTCCTACGACCTCGCGTCGATGCGCGGGATCGAGGCGACGCCGCTGGTGGTGGACGGCGTCATGTACGTGACCGCGTCATGGAGCGTGGTGCACGCCCTCGACGCGCGCACCGGCCGGCGGATCTGGACCTACGACCCCAAGGTGCCGCACGCGGAGGGCTACAAGGCCTGCTGTGACGTCGTCAACCGCGGGGTCGCGATCTACCGGGGCAAGGTCTTCGTCGGCGCCTTCGACGGGCGCCTGATCGCGCTCGACGCCGCGAGCGGCAGGGTGGTGTGGTCGAAGGACACCATCATCGATCACTCGCGCTCGTACACCATCACGGGCGCGCCGCGCGTGGTGAAGGGCAAGGTCATCATCGGCAACGGCGGGGCCGAGTTCGGCGTCCGCGGCTACGTCACCGCCTACGACGCCGACACCGGGGCGCAGGCCTGGCGCTGGTTCACGGTGCCCGGCGATCCATCGCGGCCGCCCGAGAACGAGGCGATGAAGCGCGCCGCCGAGACCTGGGATCCGGCGGGGAAGTACTGGGAGTCGGGCGGCGGCGGGACGGTGTGGGACTCGATGGCCTTCGACCCGGAGCTCGACCTCCTCTACATCGGCACCGGCAACGGCTCGCCCTGGTCGCACAACCTGCGCAGCCCCAAGGGAGGGGACAACCTCTACCTGGCCTCCATCGTCGCGCTCAAGCCGGACACGGGGGAGTACGTCTGGCACTACCAGGAGACGCCCGCCGACAACTGGGACTACACCTCGGTGCAGGACATCATCCTGGCCGACATCGAGATCGGCGGAGCGCGGCGCAAGGTCCTCCTGCACGCCCCCAAGAACGGCTTCTTCTTCGTCATCGACCGCACCACCGGGCAGTTCATCTCGGCGAAGAACTTCGTCGACGTGAACTGGGCCACCGGCTACGACAAGGACGGCCGGCCGATCGAGGTGCCGGGCGCGCGCACCCGCGACAAGCCGTTCGACATCGTGCCGGGCCCGTTCGGCGGCCACAACTGGCAGACGATGTCGTGGAACCCGGAGCTGGGGCTGGCGTTCATCCCCGCGCAGCACGTGCCGCTCTCGCTCACCCAGGACAGCCGCTGGACCAAGCACGGCTCCAACCTCCCGGGACAGCCCATGAGCGGCATCGGCTGGAACCTGGGCGTGCTGGTCAACGCTCAGCCGCCCACCAGCAAGCCGTTCGGGCGCCTCATCGCCTGGGATCCGGTGAAGCAGAAGGAGGTGTGGCGGGTCGAGCACGTGGCCCCGTGGAACGGAGGGACGCTGACCACCGCGGGCGACCTGGTCTTTCAGGGCACCGCGGACGGCCGCTTCATCGCGTACCGGGCAAAGAATGGCCAGAAGCTGTGGGAGACGCCGACCGGGACCGGAGTCGTGGCCTCGCCCGTCACCTACCAGGTGGACGGCATCCAGTACGTCACCATCGCCGTGGGCTGGGGCGGAGTCTTCGGCCAGTCACAGCGCGTCACCGATACGAAGACGCCGGGCACCGTCTACACCTTCGTGCTCGGCGGCACGGCGAAGCTGCCGGCCTTCGTCCACTATCAGCTCGGCAACCTCGTCGCCGGCGTGAAGTACGACCCGGCGGACGTCGCCGCGGGGACGGCGCTCTACGTCAGCAACTGCGTCTTCTGCCACGGCATCCCCGGCGTCGACAAGGGCGGGAACATCCCGAACCTGGGCTATCAGCCGGCCAGGGTCATCTCCAACCTCGACAAGTACGTCTTCAAGGGCCCGATGACCGAGCTGGGCATGCCCGACTTCACCGGCAAGCTGACGGCGAAGGACGTCGAGAAGATCAAGGCCTTCATCCAGGGCACCGCCGACGCCATCCGCCCGGTGGCGGCGGCGCCGGCGGCGCCGAAGTAGAGGCCGAACCGAGGCCGACCAGGCTGACCGACTACGGGCAGCCTGCGGCCGGCCCCGGCGTCTCGTCGAGGACGCCGACGGTGGTGTGGCTGTGGTAGGTCAGGCCGTAGCCGAACGCGAACTGCGGCTCCTCGCCGTCGCCGACGTTGGCGTTCTGACAGGCGGCGCCCGGCCACGAGTAGGACAGCGTCCCGGTGAAGTCGTTGTTCACGTGGCCGTTCGAGCGGCGGAACAGGACGTCGGCCACCCCGCCGCCCTCGGTGCCGGGCAGCCATGCCGCGACGAAGGCGTCGGACAGGTTGATCTCGGTGTTGGCGAAGAGGACGCGCCCCGACAGGAGCACCGTCACGACCGGGACGCCCTGACCGCCCACCGCCTGCAGCACGGCGCGGTCCTCCGGCTGCCGCACGCCGAGCTCGAGGGTGCGGAGCGACGTGTCGGTCGAGTCGCGATTGCCGATCTGGGTGGCGACGTCGCCGAACGTCTCGGCGTAGGGCGTCTCGCCGATGACGGCGATGACGGCGTCGTAGTCGGCGACGTTCACGCCGGAGGCGTCGGCGCTGAAGGTGACGTTCGCGGTCCCGGCCGCCTCCTGGATGCCCGACAGGATGCTCTGGCCGGCCGGGAAGTCGCTGTTGGCGTTGGCGTCGTTGGGCCCGAACAGCCAGGGTCCGCCCTGCCACGACAGCGTCCAGCCGCCGGTCTGGTTCTGGATGCTGTCGGCGCTCTTGCCGACCACCAGGATCCGCTGGTCGCGCGCGAGCGGCAGCACGCGGTCGTTGTTCTTGAGCAGCACCAGCGACTCGCGCACGGCGCGGCGCGCGAGCTCGCGGTCGACCAGGTTCTGCGGGTCGCCGGCGAAGGTACGCTGGGAGGGGCGCGGGAGGTCGAACAGGCCGGCGCGCAGCTTGACCCGCAAGATGCGGGTGACCGCGTCGTCGATGCGCGACATCGGGATGATGCCGGCCTCGACGTCGGCGATCGTGTTGGGGATGAAGGCGCGCCAGTCGAACGGCACCATGAAGAGATCGATGCCGGCGTTGACCGCGCGCGCGCAGTGGTCGTTGGTGCAGCCGTCGACCTGGCCGATCGCGTTCCAGTCGGAGATGACCAGGCCGTCGAACCCGATCTTCTGCTTCAGCACCTCGTCGATCAGGTGCTGGTTGCCGGCGTCCTTGCCCTGGTCCTGCCAGCTGAAGAAGCCGACCATGACGGTCTGCGCGCCGGACGCCAGGGCGCCGTAGTAGCCCTGGCCATGGATGTTGATGAGGTCGGACTCGGGCGCGGGGACCACGCCTTGATCGATGCCCTGGGTCGCCCCGCCGTCGGCGATGTAGTGCTTGGCGGTGCTGATGATGCCGGGGAACGAGGTGAGGCCGTGGCCATGGCCGTGGCCGTGACGATCATCGTGCGAGCTCCGGCCCAGCCCCATCATCCCGCTGGTGACGGCGGCCCCGAACTCGCGCACGATGCTCGGGTCCTCCGACCAGCCCTCGTAGGTGCGGCCCCAGCGGTCGTCGCGCACCACCGCGAGGCAGGGGCTGAACGTCCAGTCCTGTCCCGTCGCGCGCACCGCCCGCTGGGTGGCCTCGCCGATGTCGCGCGCGAGGCAGGTGTCGCGCGTCGCGCCCAGGCCGATGTTGTGCGGGAAGATGGTGGCGCCGAAGACGTTGCTGTTGCCGTGCACCGCGTCGATCCCCCAGAAGGCCGGGATCCTGACCTGGTCGGTGCCGCATCCGTTGGCGCTCGGGACCTCCACGACGGGAGACGCCTCCCAGATCCCGTCGGCCAGCGCGACCCAGTCGCCCACCGCGGCGTGCTTGTTGGACTCGGGCCACGACCCGCCGCCGTTCAGGACCGATCCGAGCGCGGAGTCGGTGACCTGCTGCAGCTGATAGGTCGAGGTGGTCGCATCCCAGAGGCTGCCGATCTCGACCTGGGTCATCTGGCCGACCTTCTGCTCGAGGGTCATGGCGCCCACGACGCGGGCGATCCACGCCTCCTGATCCGGGTCGGTGCGGAACGGGCTCTCGATGCGAGGCCAGTCGTCGTAGGTCGGCGCCGTGTCGATGCGACGGCAGGAGTCGCCGTGCCCCGATCAGATC
>DATFRY010000111.1:0-8376 GCA_035262925.1 Kofleriaceae bacterium
GGTTCCCCCATGGCGTGGTCACCGGCGAGGTCGACGTCGATCGCGACGCCCACACCGCCTTCATCGTGATGAAGGTCGACCGCGGCCCGTACGCTCGCTTCCGCAAGACCATCATCAAGGGCCTCCACCACGTACCCGAGAGCGTGGTCCGCAACCGCCTGGACTGGAAGCCGGGCGACTCCCTGCGCCTCCAGAAGCTGCAGGTGGCCCAGGGCCGCCTCTACCAGCTCGGCCTGTTCAGCTCGGTCATCATGGACTTCGAGAAGAAGAACCGGCCGCGCAACACCGACGTCTACGTCTCGCTCACCGAGGCGCGCCCGTACGAGCTGCGCCTGGGGGGCGGCGTCTCGGTGTCGGGCGGTTTTGGCACCAAGAGCGTCATCCAGGTGCGTCAGCGCACGTCCTACACGATGCGCGGGGTCCTGACCCCGCTGTCCACCCTCCGCCTGGAGGCACGGCCGGGCTGGGAGTGGCGGGGAGGAGACGACAACGGGCCGGTCGGCGAGGCCACCGCGACCCTCGAGCGACCGGACCTCTTCTTCCCCCTCGTCGTCGGCTCCGTGACGGTCGGCTTCGAGCAGAGCCAGCTGGCGGAGACGGTGCTGCGGGGCCCGCTCCTCCGCCCGGGACTGAGCCGCCCGTTCCTCGACGATCGCCTCCAGATCGGTGTCGGCTGGCGGTTCCGGATCCTGGACTTCGACCCGAACGCCGCGCTGGACGGTCTCATCGACGGCGACAAGGACAGGCCGAGCGTCATGGAGGAGAACAACCGGCGCGACATCGGCATGATCGAGCCCTATCGCCTCGGCGTCGTCGAAGAGACCGTGAGCTACGACTGGCGCGAGCCCAACCCGCTCGATCCGAGGTACGGGATCTACGCCGGCGTGACCCTCAGCGAGGGCGGCGCCGCGGTGGGCGGCCGTCTTCCCTTCGCCAAGCTCACCGGCGATGCGCGCGGCTACCTGCCCTTCCTCAAGGTCCTCGGTGTCTACGATCCGCACCGCCGCCTCGTGCTGGCCGGGCGTGCGTTCTACGGTCGCGTGCTCGGCGGCAATCCGCTGCCCTTCACCGAGCGCTTCTTCGACGGTGGCGCCACGGGTCACCGCGGCTTCGCCTATCAGGAGCTGTCGCCGAGGGTGACGGAAGAAAAGCCGGGGTCCACCGATCTGACGACGTCCCGCATCGGCGGCGAGGAGCAGTTCCTTGGCAGCGGCGAGATCCGCGTGGACGTCGCCAACATCAAATCCTATCCCTTCGGCATCGTTCTGTTCAGCGACGTGGGCGACGTGGTCGCCGAGCCCGGCGACCTGGACTTCACCCATCTCCACTGGGCGGCTGGCTTCGGCCTGCGCTGGAGCCCGGTCGTGGCGATACGCCTCGACTTCGGCTACCGCCTCAACCGCCACGGCCCCGAGGACCCGGTGCCGAGCGACCGGTTCGCCTTTCACTTCAGCCTGGGGCAGGCTTTCTGATGCACATGGCCGCCACGCGTGAAGGGGGGAGCTGATGGGACCGCGGCCGCGCAGGATGTGGCGACGGGTGGTGCGGGTCGTGCTGTTCGTCCTGGGCGGCCTGGTGGCGCTGCTCGGCGTCGCCTTCCTGGTGCTGCACACCGGCTGGGCGCGCGATCAGGTGCGCGGCATCGCGGTGTCGCAGCTGGCCAAGAAGCTGCACGGCAGCATCGAGGTCGCGCGCCTCGACGGCGATCTGTTCGACGCCATCACCCTGCGCGGCATCGTGGTGCGCGACGCGCGGGGCAAGGAGGTGGCCCGGATCGACGCGCTGACCGTCGACTACCGGCTCATGCCGCTCATCGACCAGCACTTCCAGGCCGACCTCATCGACATCGACGGGCTCGAGGCGGAGCTGCGCCGCCTGCCGGACGGACGCCTCGCGGTGTCGGATCTATGGATCGAGCAGCCGCCCAGCGACTCGCCGCCCTGGAGCGTGACCCTGGCCGATGTCAGGGTGCGCCGCTCGAGGGTCAAGATCGAGTCGTCGCCCGGGAAGTGGGACACGTTCTCGGACATCGAGATCGGCGCCGGCCTGTCGGTCGAGCCCGAGGGTCTACAGTTGCTCCTGCCGTCGCTCCAGGCCGAGTGGAAGAACCACGACCTCGACCTGTCGGTGCGCGGCGGCCTGCAGGTGCCCAGGACCGGCGGCCTCGTCGCGACAGGGGTCGAGGCGTGGGCCGGGAAGAACCACGTCATGGTCCCGTACGCGAGCTGGGGGCCGCTCCAGCGCAACGCCTCGTTCGTGGCCGAGGTGTCGGCGGCAGACCTGGCGCGCCTGTGGGACGGTTCCAAGCTCCTGACCGACGTGAAGCTGGCCGGCTTCGCGACCCAGGACCCGACCAGCCAGAAGCTGAGCGGCCACATCTTCGCCGGCGCCGGCTCGGGCTCGCTCGGCGTGACGGCCGAGCTCGGCACCGACGCCGCCAGCGGCAACGCGGCGCTGTTCTGGTCGGGACTGGAGCCGGCCGCGGTCTGGTCGGGGCTGCCGGCGGGGCGCCTGCACGGCTGGCTGACCGCCGACGTCGCCGGGCTGCCGCACTCCTCGCCCATGGCCATGGCGGCGGTCAACGGCCGCGTGCGCGGCGGGGTGGGCGGCACGCTCAACGGGATCGCGCTGACGTCGGTCAAGATCAACGCCAACCTGGCCCAGCGCCGCCTGACCGGCGAGCTCGCCGCCGGCGCGAAGTTCGGCGGCGCGAGCGTGAAGCTGGCGGCGCTGCTGCCGGCCGAGCTGGGCGACCCGCTGGCCATCGCGCTCGAGCGCGCCGACGTCGAGGCGCGCGTGCGCGACGTCGCCGACCTCCAGGAGGCGCTGGGGCAGGCGCCGGCCGCGCGCGGTCCGGTCGCGCTGACCGCGCGCGCGAGCGGCCGGCTCGACGACCTCGCGGTCCACGCCACCGTCGCCAGCGACCACCTGGCCCAGGAGGAGCTGCGCCTGGGCGGGCTGCGCGCCGACCTGCGCGCGCGCCACATCGATCCGCGCCGCCTGCCCGGCCCGGCCATCGGCAACGTCGAGGTCCAGGTCGCCTCGATCGTCAACGGCAAGGACGCCTACGGCAAGGCCGGCGTGGTCGCCGCGCTGAGCGACGGCGGGCACCGAGCCGACGTCCGCTTCAGCGCCGGCGGCCTCTCGGGCATCGGCGCGCGCGGGGCGCTGAGCGCGCGGCTCGCTCCCGGCGCCGCGCACGTCACGTTCCGCGAGCTGCGCATCGCCACGCGCAAGCTGGTGTGGCAGGGCCGCGGCGGCCGGTTCGACGTGGACGACGGCGGCCGCCAGCTGTCCGGGCGCCTGGCCCTGTCCTCGGCGGCGGGCTCGGTCAGCGTGTCGGCCAGGCTGCACAGGCGCGGCGAGCAGCTGGCCGGACCGGTGGCCTGGAAGCTCGCCAAGATCGATGTGGGCCGCGTCCTGGCCGAGCTGGCCCCCGAGGACCAGAAGGGTCAGAAGGGTCAGAAGGGTCAGAAAGATCAGCAGGGCCAGAAAGCGCAGACGAGCCTGAGCGGCCGCATCGGCTCGAGCGGGGAGATCACGCTGCCGTCGGGGCCGGGCAAGATCGAGGTCGACGCCGCCAAGATCGCCTGGCAGGGCGCGCCGCAGCCGCTCGACGCGCGCGTCCGGGCGGCGCTCGTGCGCGGCAAGGTCGACGCCCACGCCGACATCGACGCCGGCCCGCTCGGCAAGGTGGTCGCCGACGTGAAGGCGCGCACCCCGGTCGTGCTCACCGACGGCGCGGCGTGGAAGAAGCTGCGCGCCGCGGCGGTCCAGTCGCTCGCGGTCCAGGCCGACAAGGTCGACGTCGCGCGCCTGGTCCGCTCGACGAGCAAGGACGGCGGCGGCAGCAAGCTCCAGTCGGGCCTGGCCCAGCTGCAGCTGCAGGCCGGCCCCGGCCTCGAGACCGGCAAGCTCACCCTCGCCTTCAAGGGGGGGCAGGTGGCCGCATCGCCCGACATCTTGGTCCCGGTCAACGCCAGCCTCGGCGCCGAGCTCAGGCGCGCCGAGCTCACCATCACCGGCAAGGTCGACGCGTCCCAGTACGGCGCGGTCGATCTGGACGCCTCCGTGGCGGTGCCCGGCGACCCGCTCGGCGCGGCGGGCTGGAAGAGCCGCGGCCTCGATCTCCTGCGCTCGGCCAGGGTCGTCGTGCGCGACGTCCGCCTCGATCGCTTCCAGCGGGTGAGCGGCAAGGCAGGGGGCGCGGTCGCGGTGAGCGGCGCGGTCCAGGCCGAGCTGACGGCGGGGCCGGGCGCGCGCTCGCTCACCACCAAGGTCGTGTTCTCGGGCGTGCGCGCCGGCGAGCTGGCCCAGCCGGTGTCGGGCCAGTTCACCGCGCAGGGCCAGGCGCGCAGCACCGACCTGGCGCTGGCGGTGGGCGTGAAGAGCGGCCCGCTGCTCGACGGGACCCTGCGCATCGGGCTGGGCGCCGACGACGTGCGCGGCCTCGACTTCGCCCGGCTGGGCCAGCAGCTGCAGGCCGCGGCGCTGCGCGGCCGGCTGCGCATCCCCGAGCAGCCGGTGGTGCGGCTGGCCACGGTGGTGAGCAGCGCGCCCGCGGTCAGCGGCCGCCTGAGCGGCGAGCTGACCGTGTCGGGCACCATGGCCAAGCCGATCCTGACGGCGCGCGTCGACGCGCCCGGCTTCACCGCCCAGGGCATCCGCTTCGACCGGCTCCAGCTGCGCGCAGGCTACCAGGCCGGGCCTTGGCGGGCCGACGTCGATGCGCGCCAGTCGGACGGCGGCCGCGTGATCCTGAACGCCAGCGGCGGCCGCGACAAGCGCGCGCCGCTCGTGGCGCACCTGTCGGCGCGGCAGCTGCGCCTGGGTCTCCTGCGCCCGCTGTGGAAGCGGCCGGGCGGCATGCTCACCTACCTCGAGGGCATGCTGCAGGCTGACCTCGACATCGCCGGCACCGCCCTGCAGCCGCTGGTCGACGGGACCGTGCGCGTACGCGAGGGCGAGGTGCGGCTGGCCCAGTATGCCCGCCCGATCAATCACGCCCAGGTCGACGTGCAGATCCGGCGCAGCCAGGGGCAGGTCACGGTGCGGGCCGAGTCGCGGCCGGGCAAGCTGCAAATCGACGGCAGCTTCGACCTCCGCCAGCTGGCGCAGGCCGGCTTCAGCGCGCGGCTCACCGCCCAGGGGGTGCCGGTCGACGCCGGCTCGCAGCTGCTACGCATCAAGGGAAAGGTCACGATCACCGGCGCGCAGCGCGGCCCGATGTGGGACCTGAGCGTGCGCATCGAGAAAGGCATGGTCGTTCGCCTGCCGTCGCAGAAGGCCGACAAGCTCCACTCGACCGGCGGGCTCGACGACGTGAAGTTCACCGACGCGGCCGGGCTCGCCCAGGCCGAGGCGCAGGAGGAGATCAAGAAGGCGGCGGGACCGGAGATGCGGGTGCGCATCAGCGCCGACGGCCCGGTGGCGGTGCGCTCGAGCGACGACGCGATCCGCCTCGACCTGGGCATCGATCTCACGTCGACCAAGATCGGGGCGGCGACCGCGGTCGAGGGCACGGTCGAGGGCGAGCGCGGCTGGGTGGTGCTCCAGGGCCAGCGCTACCAGGTCGAGCGCGCCCAGGTGCGGTTTGGCGGCGAGATCCCGCCCAACCCGAACCTGGACGTCCGCCTCAGCCATCAGTTCCCGGACGACACGATCTACATCGACGTGACCGGCAACGTCAGCAAGCTGAAGCTGTCGTTCTCGTCGGAGAGCGGCCGCTACGGCCAGGACGAGCTGTTCGCCGCGTTCCTGTCCGGAAACGCTCCCGGCGACAGCGGCGGCGGCGGCGTCTCCACCTCCGGTGCCCAGTCCGCCGCGGTCGGAATCCTGGCCAACCAGGTGGCCGGCGTCGCCCGCCAGGCCGGCCTTCCGGTCGACGTGCTTCGCTTCAGCAGCGACGAGGAGTCCGAGGGCCAGGCAGGTCCCAACGTGGTCACCGTCGGAAAGTGGCTGACCGACCGCCTCTTCGTCGCGTTCCGCTATCGCAGCAACGCGGACGCGACCAAGAACCAGGCGGAGGGGCAGTTCCAGCACTTCTTCACGCGTGACTGGATGTGGGAGGGTGTCGCCGGCGCGCGCGAGAACAGCATCGACCTGCTCTGGATTGTCCCGCTCAAGCGCTGACAGCGCGCCGCGTCGGGATCTGCGGGTCGCGAGGCGCTCGTGGCATATGGCCGCAGTGGGGCAATCCGCCACACAAAGAAGTGGCGCGATCCACTTGCAGGGTTGTGGTTCTTTCCTGACGTGGCAGACTCGATGCCGTAGCTCACAAGGGGAGGTGAACGATGGGATGCGTGGTCCTCATCGGCTATCTCGTGGCCCTGGCCCTGGCTCTGTTCTGGGGAGCCATTGGTTCCATGACCGAGCTGTTGGTCTTCTCCCTGGTCGCGCTCGTCGGCGTGGTCGCGTTCGTCGCCTTGGGCAAAGTCGCGCGCGGTTGAGCTCGGGCCCGGTGCCTCGGCTCCGGGCCCTCGCCGCGCCCTCGCCGGCTACTTGGCCGAGCCGAGCCCGTAGAGATCGTCGATGCCCCGCTGCGCGATGACCGCCATGGTGGTCAGGATCGCCATGTCTGCGACCGCGCGGCGGGTCAGGTTCTTGGGGATGACCAGGCCGTAGGTCTCGGCCACGAAGCGGAAGTTTCCCAGGAGCTTGGCGACCCGCTCGCGGTCGATGTCGCCGTGCCAGTACACGACGCGCGAGATGATGAGCTCCTGGTTGCGGCGCAGGAACTCGCCCATCGACAGCGGCGACTCGTGGAGAGCCGAGCGCGGGCGGCAGATCTCGAGCAGGTCCTCGAGGTACTCGTTCCAGTGGAGCGCCAGCAGGCGGTTCTCGGGCCGGCGCAGGTAGCGCAAGCGGGCGATCGAGAGGTCGGCCTTGGCGGTCACGCGGAAGCGGGGGCGAATGGGGTGGAGGTCGTAGATGGACGGCGGATCGTTCTCGTCGTACTCGCGGTCGAGGTAGCGCCAGCGCTTCTCCAGCTGGGCCCAGGACAGGAGGTTGAGCACCGGGTCGAGGTTGGAGTCGATGACCACGAAGCGCGCGCCCTCGTAGCGCACCGCGGTGATCCAGTGGCCCCAGTCGTCGACGCACAGGAGGACCGGGATGCGCCGGCGCAGGTGCTCGAGCAGCATGCGCTTGGCGCGCCGCGGGTCGCGCGTCCGCAAGATGGGGAGATCGCAGTCGAAGGCGCGGGCGGCGCGGGCCAGCTTGATCTCGTCGGTGCCGGACCACCAGTGCGTGCGCGCGAGCAGCGCGATGCGGTCCTCGTCGACCAGCCGGCCCAGCGTGACGAGGGCGTGCTTGAGTGCGAAGGGCCCGCAGGTGTAGTCGTTCGGCTGCGGGTAGAAGCCCACGTCACGGCTCCTCGCCGCCGCCGCTGCGGCCGCGCCCGCTGTCCGCCGCCGACCCCGTGTGGCTTCCGTCCTGGCTCTGGTTCGGGTGGTTCGCGCCATTCGCGTCGCTCAGGTCGCTGACGTCACTGACCTCGGTGACGTCGCCGACATCGCCGACGTCGGACGGAGGCCGCTGCGCCAGCATCTCGAGCGTCCTGCGCCGCACCTCGCGGGCGTCGGCCATGAGCGACACGATGACTCCGGTCGACACCACCGTGACGACGACAGCCAGAGAGATCAGGTTGACCGTCCCCATCGGCACGTCGTGCAGGAAATCGTGGGCCAGCATCTTCCCGCCGATGACCACGAGGAGGATGGACAGCGCCGTCTTGAGGTAGCGGAACTTGTTCATCATGCCGGCCAGCACGAAGTAGAGCGAGCGCAGGCCGAGGATGGCGAACACGTTGGACGTGACGACGATGAACGGCTCCTGCGTGACGGACAGGATGGCGGGGACGGAGTCGACGGCGAACACGATGTCGGTGAGCTCGATGGCCAGGAGCGCGATGGCGAGGTGTGTGACCACGATGCGCCCGTTCTCGCGGCTGAGGAAGCGGGATCCGTGGCTCTGCTTGGCCATCGGCAGGACGCGGCGCACCGCCTTGAAGAACCAGCTCGCCTCCGGCTCCGGCTCGTCGTCGTCGCCGGCCAGGATCATGCGGACGCCGGAAACCACGAGGAACAGGCCGAACAGGTAGAAGGTCCACGTGAAGTGGCTCACCAGCCAGACGCCGCCCGCGATCATGGTGCCGCGGAAGACCAGCGCGCCCATGATGCCCCAGAAGAGCAGCCGGTGCTGGTAGCGGCCCGGCACGCCCATGGAGCGGAACAGCAGCGAGATGACGAACAGATTGTCGACGCTGAGCGACTCCTCGAGCAGGTAGCCGGTCAGGTACAGGATCGCGGCATCGCCGCCGCGCAGGTGGTGGCGCGCGTCGATGTAGCCGGCGCCGCCCAGGCTGTTCTCGTAGAT
>DATFRY010000112.1:0-13744 GCA_035262925.1 Kofleriaceae bacterium
GACCATGGCTATGCTTGGCCGACCATGGAGACGGTGTCCAAGAGCGCCCTGAAGGCAAAGATGCTCGAGTACTTTCGCCGCGTTGAAGAGAGCGGCGAGGAGCTCATCGTCACCGACAACAACGAGCCGGTCATTCGCATCGTACCCATCCGCAAGCGACGACCCGCAAGCGACGTCTTCGCCGATGTGCGAGGTCACGTCGTCTATCGGGAGGACATCCTGGCTCCGACGACCGACGAGTGGCCCGAGTCGTGATCCTGCTCGACACCCACGCACTCTTGTGGTGGGCCCTCGATCCGTCGCGGCTGTCGACCGTTGCCCAGGACCGGATCACCGCGATGGAGCAGCAGGGGGGACTGGCCAGCTCGATCTCGATCTGGGAGCTTGGCATCAAGGTCCGGCGCGGCAAGCTCGAGCTGGGCATGGACATCGAGGAGTTCACGAGGCGAGTCGAGAGAAGCGCAGTCATCGAGCTCGTCCCGGTCGGCACCGCGATATGGCTGCGTAGCCTCCAGCTCGCGTGGGAGCATCGAGACCCGGCCGATCGGGTCATCGTCGCAACCGCGCTCGACAGGGGAGTGCCCATCCTGACGAAGGATGAGGTCCTTCACCGCTTCGGCGGCGTCGACTGCGTGTGGTAGTCAGCCCGGCGCGGCCGTGCCGCAGTCGGCGCAGAACTTGCCCGAGATGGGCTTGCCGCAGCCGACGCAGAAGCGCGGGCCGGCGGCCGCGAGGGGCTTGCCGCATTCGGCGCAGAACTTGCCCGGGGCCACGCTCTGGTTGCACGACGGGCAGGTCACGTTGCCCATGGTGGTGGCCGGCGTCGACGGCCCGGGCCCGCCCTGCTGGCGGCCCTGCTGCATGTTGCCCATCATCTGCGCCGCCATGCCGAAGCCGAGGCCGAGGCCTGCCCCCTCGAGGCCGGCGCCGCCGCCTCCTCCGCCCTTCGCCATGCCCTCGCCCGCCTTCATCATCATCTCGGCCTGGGCGAACTGCTGGTAGCCGGCCAGCCCGCCGGCCATGTTGACGTAGGACGCGCGCTCGTAGAACTGGTTGAGCCGCTGCTCGTCCTCCTCGCCCATGGCGATGTGGAAGTTGCCGAACCGGACCACCTCGAGGCCGTAGCCCTCGACGTGGGGGCGCAGCCCGGCCAGCGTCTCCTGCTCGATCTCCTCGGTGTAGGCGCCGGACACGACGTCGGGGAGCGGCCACTTCTTCTTCACGCACAGCTCGGCGATGTCGTCCTTGATGACCTTCAGCACCTGGTCGCGGAACCACTGGAGGAACTGGTTGCCCTCGCCGCCGCGCATGCCGACCAGGCCGATGACCAGGCGCGGGGGATCGAGCACGCGGGCCGAGAAGGTGCCGTGCACCATCATGCCGACCAGGAGCCCGCTCTGCACGTCGCGCACCTTGCCGATCGGGCCGCCGAACTTGACGTCGGTCATCTCGCGCGTGTTGACGAAGAAGACCTCGGCCAGGAACACGTTGCCGCCGGTGAACTTGTCGACCAGCTGGCCCAGGAACGGGATGCTCTGCGCGTCGAGCGTGTGGCGGCCGGGGCCGAACTGCCCGACCAGCACGCCGTCCTTGAAGAACAGGGCCAGCTCGTCCGCGTCGACGGTGAGCTGCGCCTTCATCGGGATGGTCTGGTCGGGATGCTTGTAGATGATCTGACCCTTGGCCTCGTCCGGCCGAGCGATCGCCAGCTCCCTCACACCGCCCTTGACGAAGTTGATGATGCCCATGCCCACAGCCTCCTTGCAGACCAGTCAGTGTAGCATCTTCCCCCCGTGCGAGAGTTCCTGGTGGTCCTGGCGGCGGCCTGCGCCGCGGGCGGCTGCAGCCGTCCGCTGGCCACCGCGCGCCTGAGCCGGCTCGAGCCGCCCGCCCCCGAGGAGATCGAGGCGCGCGAGGCGATCGAGCACCGATCGTGCACGCCCAACCTCGCCTTCCTGTTCCCCGGCGCGGGGCAGCTGTGCCTGGGACAGACCGAGCGCGGCGCGGTCATGGGCTCGGTCGCCGCCGCCGAGATCGGCGCCGCCGTCGGCGCCGCCGTCGAGACCCGCGACGCCGACCACCCGGCGGTCTCGCTGCCGACCGCCGCGCTCGCGGACCTCTGGGTCTACGGCGTGTTCGACATGCTGCACACGCGCCAGCTCGCGTCGGCCGAGCTCTACATCCCGCGCGACACGCCGACCGATCTGGTCGCCGCGCCGCTCAACCTCCAGGTCATGAAGCGGCCCGGCGTGTGGATCGGCCTCGGCCTCGCCCTCGCGGCCGGCATCAGCGTCTCGCTGGCCACCGCCGACGACGAGGACTACGACCCCGACCACGCCGGCGACGATCCGAACCTGTTCGGCAAGCATGTGAAGGCCGCCTACGGCTATCCGCTCGGCTTCGCGGCCGGGGCCGGCCTGTTCGGCCACGTGGCGCTGGCCGAGGAGTCGGTGTTTCGCGGCTACCTCCAGTCGGCCCTGTCGCGCGCGTGGGGCGAGAACGCCGGCTGGGTCGCGGCCAGCCTGATCTTCGGCGCCGCCCACATCGGGAACGTGCTCGACGCCGACGAGGACGACCGCAACGAATACCTCCTCACCGCCATCCCTGTCATCACCGCGACCGGCCTCTACATGGGCTGGCTCTACCGCGACAGCGAGTACAGCCTGGCCCCGTCCGTCGCCATGCACTTCTGGTACGACCTCCTGCTGACGAGCACCTTCTTCGTGCTCGACCCCGAGAACTCGCTCTTCTCGGCCGGCATCGCCGTCCCGTTTTGACACCAGTCAATCCTCTGGGATGATTGGCCAATCGACCGGCCGGGGACTCGCGCCGCGGAGGGCGTCGGCCGCGCCGGCAAAACCTGACGGCGCGGAGTGACAGGTCGGCCGGGCGCAGGTGTTTCAGGCATGGGAACGCGACCGTTGCGCATCGACACGGAGACCTACTATCGGCGGTACGGACCGATGGTGCTGCGGCGCTGCCGCCACCTGCTCCGGGACGAGGAACGGGCGCGAGACGCCATGCACGACGTGTTCGTCAAGCTCTTGCGGTACCAGGACCGACTCGCGGATTCGGCGCCCTCGAGTCTCCTCTACCGCATCGCGACCAACGTCTGTCTCAACCATCTCCGCGCGTCGCGCCGCCACCCCGAGGTGCCGAGCGAGTCGATGGTCGAGCACATCGCGCACACCGCGGATCCGGAGACCGCCGCGTCCACGCGCGGCCTCCTGGCCCGGCTGTTCGGCTCCGAGCAGGAGTCGACCGCGGTCATCGCGGTGCTCCACCACCACGACGGCATGACGCTCGACGAGGTGGCCCGCGAGGTCGGGATGTCGGTCTCTGGCGTGCGCAAGCGGCTGCGCCGGCTGCGCGACCGCGTGCCCGAGCACGTGCTCGGGGCGGGAGGAACTGAGCCATGACACACCGGAGGATCCCGACCTGGCTGCTCGAGCGCGTGCTCCTGGACGAGGTTCCCCCCGAGCTGGCCGACGAGGTGCGCGCGGCCCTCGACGAGAGTCCCGAGGAGCGGGCGCGGCTGGCCGAGCTGGAGCGCTCGAACGCCGAGATCCTGGCCGCGCTGCCGCCGGCCGTGGTGGCGGCCGAGGTCGCGCGCCGCGCCGAGGCCGCGCGCGGATTTTCCTGGCTGATGGCGTGGAGCGGCGCGCGCCGCCCGCGCGGCCACCTGGGCCGCCGCGCGTTCGCGCTGTCCTCATCGCTGGCCGTGGCCGGCGCCGTCCTCGTCGCGGTGGCGGTCGGGCGCCAGGTCGGCTCGCCCGACCAGCCGTCCACCGGCGCCGGCGCCGGCCGCCGCCCGTCCGGCGCCGAGGGCACGACCCGGGTCAAGGGACCGGCGCTCGATCCGAAGCTGAGCCTGCACCGCCGGCTGGGCGAGAAGAGCGAGGAGCTTGCCGACGGCGCGCTGGCCTTCGCGGGCGACCGCATCCAGATCGCCTACCAGCCGGCCGATCGGACCCACGGCGTCATCCTGTCGATCGACGGCCGCGGGGTGGTGAACCTCCACTTCCCGGCCCGCGAGGATGGCTCCACCCGGCTCGAGCGCGGCGGCAAGTTCCTGCTCGGCCACTCCTACGAGCTCGACGACGCGCCGGCGTTCGAGCGCTTCGTCTTCGTCACCTCGGATCGGCCGATCGACGTGGCCGCGGTGCGGGCCCGGGCCGAGGGCCTGGCCCGCGACCCGCTGCGCCGCAGCTCGGGCGGGCTGCCGGGGCTCGCTGCCGGGGAGCGGCAGAGCTGGTTCACATTGCGCAAGGGGGGCGCGCCGTGACGCGCGCGAGAGACATGGCGTCTGCAAGAGTCGTCGGACGATCGATCCTGCACGCGGCGGCGCTCCTGGCCGCCCTCGCCACCGCCGTGCCGGCCGCCGCGGCCCCGCCGCCCGGCGAGGTCCGCCCCGGCCAGGGCGTGCGCCGCTTCGCGCTCGTGGTCGGCGCCAACAAGGGCGGCGGCGATCGCGTCACCCTGCGCTTCGCCGGCAGCGACGCGCGCGCGTTCTCGCGCGTCTTGCGCGAGCTGGGCGGGGCGGCGGCCGACGACCTCGAGGTCCTGGTCGACCCCAGCCTGGCCGCGGTGGAGACCGGGTTCGCGCGCCTGCGCGGGCGGATGGACGAGGCCCGCGCGCGCGGCAGCCGGGTCGAGCTCATCGTCTACTACTCGGGCCACTCCGACGAGGAGGGCCTGCTCCTGTCGGGGCGCAAGCTCACCTACAGCGATCTGCGCCGGCAGATAAGCGACATGCCGGCCGACGTCAACATCGCCATCCTGGACTCGTGCGCGTCGGGCGCCTTCACCCGCACCAAGGGCGGCCGCCGCCTGCCCGCGTTCCTGGTCGACGAGTCGCACGAGGTGCACGGCCACGCCTTCCTGTCGTCGAGCTCGGCCGACGAGCAGGCGCAGGAGTCGGACCTCCTGGGCGGCTCGTTCTTCACCCACGCGTTCGTCGGCGGCCTGCGCGGCGCGGCCGACACCAACCGCGACGGCCGGGTGACGCTCAACGAGGCCTATCAGTTCGCCTTCAACGAGACGGTCAGTCGGACCCAGAACACCCGGTTCGGGGCCCAGCACCCGAACTACGAGATGCATCTGGTCGGCAGCGGCGACGTCATCCTGACCGATCTGCGCGGGACCGGCGCGTCGGTGGTGCTGTCCGCCGAGATGTCGGGCCGGGTCTACGTGCGCGACCGGGCGCGCGCGCTCGTGCTCGAGCTCAACAAGGTGGCCGGCGCGCCGGTCGTGCTCGGCCTCCCGCCCGACACCTACGACATCACGCTGGCCAGCGGCGACAAGAGGTCGGGCACGCAGGTGACGGTGGCGCAGGGCCAGCGCGTGACGCTGGCCGTGTCCGACCTCCAGCACCTCGACATGGTGGCGTCGGTGGCGCGCGGCGGACCGCCGGGCGCGCAGCCGGACTGGTCGGGCTACAGCACGTCGCCGCTCCACTTCGATCTCTGGCACGTCCCGGGCAAGGACGAGCGCAGCCGCCACTTCGTCTCGCTCAACCTCCTGGTCGGCGGCGGCGCGGTCCTCGAAGGCTTCGAGATGGGCGCGCTGGTCAACATGCGCAGCGAGCGCGCCACCGGCACCCAGCTGGCCGGCATCGGCAACTTCTCCGGGGGGCCGGCCGGCCTCCAGATCGCGGGCATCACCAACTGGACCGTGGGCCGCGCCGCCATCGGCCAGATCGCCGGTGTCATCAACTCGTCGGCCGGCGCCAGCGGTTTCCAGCTGGCCGGCGTCGCCAACGTGTCGCGCGGGCCGAGCCCCGGCGTCCAGGTGGCCGGCGTGGCCAATCTCCAGAGCGGCGGCGACAGCGGGCTGCAGATCGCCGGGGTCCTCAACATGACGAGCGACAGGCCGCGCTTCGGCCAGATCTCCGGCGCCGGCGGCTGGGCGGGCGGCGGCATCGACGGCTTCCAGCTGAGCGGCCTGGCCAGCCTGAGCGGCCGCGACATGCGCGGCGTGCAGATAGCCGGCGCCACCAACCACGTGCGCGGCGACATGCGCGGGGTCCAGCTGGCCGGGCTCTACAACCAGGTCGCCGGCAACGTGCAGGGGACGCAGGTCGCGGTGCTCAACGTCGGCGGCGAGGTCGAGGGCGCGCAGGTGGGCGTCGTGAACGTGGCGCGCCGCATCGACGGCCTGCAGCTCGGCCTGGTCAACGTGGCCACCGAGTCGAACGCCAACGGCGCGCCGGTCGGCCTGCTCAGCGTGGCGCCGGACGCGCGCTGGTCGCTCGAGGGGTGGATCGCCGACGTCATCCCCGGCCGGCTCGGGCTCAAGCTCGGCTCGCAGCATCTCTACACGCTGCTCGCGGTCGGCGGCAGCAAGGACTACCTGACCGCGGGCGCGGGGCTCGGCGCGCACATGCCCGGCCGCTCGTTCTACGTCGACATCGACGCGGCGATGTACCAGGTGGCCGAGCACGACTTCGACGAGCCCGACGGGGTCGACGCCATGGTCGAGGCGCGCGCCATGGTCGGCATCCCGCTCGACCTCGGCTTCGCGGTCTTCGCCGGCGTGTCGTCGACCGGCGTCATGTCGTGGGACAAGGAGCACCCGGCCCGCGACCTGTCGTTCCTCATGACCAGCGACGTCGGCGGCGGCGGCGACGACTTCACCATGAAGATCTCGCCGGGCCTGTTCGCCGGCATCGCCTACTGACCGGGGCGCGGGCGCGGCCCTCGCGCCCGCGTCACATGGCGTCGGGGGCGCCGAGGCCGAGCAGGGCCAGCCCCTCGCGCAGGATCGCGCGCGTCGCGGCCAGCAGCGCCAGCCGGGCCCGCCGCGTGGCGGGGTCGGGCGAGAGGATGCGCAGGGCCGGGTCGGTGTTGCCGGCCGTGTACCAGCGCGAGTAGGCGGCGCCCAGGTCGAGCAGGAAGCGGCTGACCAGGTGCGGCTCGCTCTGCTCGGCCGCCTTGGCCACCACGTCCGGGAGCTCGAACATGGTGCGCGCCACCGTCCACTCGAGCTCGGTGGCCAGCGGCGCCGGATCGGCGCCGGCCAGGTCGGCGATGTCCACCTCGCCCGCCTTGCCCAGGACGCCCGAGCAGCGCGCGTGCGCGTACTGCACGTACGGGCCGGTGTCGCCGTCGGTGGAGAGGATGTCCTCCCAGTCGAAGTCGACGTCCTTGTCGCGCTGCGTGACCATGTTGGCGAACACGACGGCGCCGATGCCGACCACGCGCGCGGTGGCGTCGAGCTCCGCCTCGCCCATGTCCGGGTTCTTTTCGCGCACCCGCCCGCGCGAGCGCTCGGCCGCCTCGCGCAGGACGTCGCGCAGGAGCACCGCGTTGCCGCTCCGCGTGCCGGTCTTCTTGCCGCCGATGCGCACCACCCCGAACGCGATGTGCTCGCAGCGCGACGCCCACTCGAAGCCGGCCCGCGCCAGCGTGGCGAACAGCTGCTTGAAGTGCAGACTCTGGCCGCGATCGACGACGTACAGCGAGCGGTCGAACTGGTAGGTGCGCCAGCGGTACATCGCGGCCGCCAGGTCGCGCGTGGCGTAGAGGGTCGCGCCGTCCCGCTTGCGCAGGAGCAGCGGCGGCACGCCGAGGTCGTCGAGCGGCACGACCAGCGCGCCCTCGCTGATCGCGCTCAGGCCCTTCTGCTCCAGCATCTCGAGCACGGCGGGCATGTCGGGCACGAAGTCCGCCTCGCCCCGCACCTCGTCGTAGACGATGCCCAGCTCGCGGTAGACGATGTCGAACTCTGCCAGCGAGACGTCGCGGAAGCGCTGCCACAGCGCGCGCGCCTCGGCGTCGCCCTCCTCGAGCCTGAGGAACCAGGCCTTGCCCTCCTCGAACACGGCCGGATCCTCCTTGGCCGCCTTCTGGAAGCGGACATAGAGGTCGTTGAGCGCGGTGACGTCGAGCGGCTCGGGCGCGCCCCACTTCTTGTAGGCGGCGATGAGCTGGCCGTGCGTGGTGCCCCAGTCGCCCAGGTGGTTGACGCCGACCACGCGCGCACCGAGCGCGCGGTGCATGTTGACCAGAGCGTGGCCCATCACGGTCCCGCGGATGTGGTGGTAGGCCAGATGCTTGGAGATGTTGGGCGACGAGTAGTCGATGACGACGGTGCGCCCGGCGGCGACGTCGGTGGGCACCAGCGTCGGCCCGCCGGGGCCGAGCGCCGCGCGGAACAGCTCGCGGTAGAGCGCGCCGCGATCGGCGCGGAAGTTGACGAACGGGCCGGCCGCCGCGGCGGAGGCCAGGTGCGGGCCGGGCGAGAAGGCGGCGGCGGCGCGCGCGGCCAGGGCAGGGGGGGCCTGCTTGAGGAGGCGCGCGGCCGGAAAGCAACCGACGGCGAAGTCGCCCATGTCGGGGCGCGGCGGAGAGGTGACGGGCAGGTCGCCGGCGTCGATCCCGAGCGCGTCGGCGACGGCCCTCTGAGCCGCGCGGGCGAAGGGGTTGAGAGGGTGCGGCACGGTGCGCGCATCGTACACGACGGTCCTCGGCGGCGCGCCTCCGCCTCACCCGAGCTGGGTGAAAATGCGTCGCTTTCTCAAGGGTTACCTTGACATCGGCGAGAGGGCCGTGATACCTCGGAAGGGGCGAATCCACTACGCCCGCGCGCGAGGTCCCCGCCCAATGAGCAAGACGATTCTCTGCACCGACGACAGCGGCACGATGCAGAAGGTTGCCGAGATCACCTTCGCGGCCACCGAGTACCGGTACGTCGGTGCCCGCACCGTCGACGATGCGATCAAGCTCGCCCGCTCCGAGAAGCCGGCGCTCATCCTCGCCGACGCCGTGATGCCGGGCAAGAACGGCTACGATCTCTGCCGCGCGGTGAAGGGGGACGCCGAGCTGGCCGACATCCCGGTCCTTCTCCTGTGCGGCAACTCGCAGGCGTACGACGGCAGCCGCGGCGAGGCGGCCGGCGTCGACGGCCACGTCACCAAGCCGTGGGACACGCAGGTGATGCTCGACAAGGTGGCCGAGATCCTGGCCAAGGTCGACAGCGACGGCGCGGCCCGCCTCGGCGAGGGCATGAGCGCGGCGGCCGCGGCGGCGTCGACCGCCAGCGCCGCGCCGGCCGGCAAGTCGTCGCCGCGCGCGCCGACCTCGCCGCCCATGTCGTCGGCGCCCGCGCCGCGCGCGCCCACGCCGATGCCGCTCTCGCCGCCGCCGGTGCGCGCGCCCAGCGTGGGCCCGGGCGCGGGTCCGGCCATGCCGGGGCTGGGTGGCGCCGCCGCGCACCGGCCGGTCACGCCGGCGCCGGTCCTGCCCAACAACATGCCGCAGCCGCCGCGCTCGGCGACGATCATGGGCATGCCCACGTTCCCGCTTCCGCCGGCCGAGGCGTCGGCCATCGGCGCCGCCCCGGTCGTGGCGCCGCCGGGCCCCGCGCCCGCGTCCGCGCCGGTGGCGTCGAACCCGCCGGTCCGCGCGGCCGGCTCGTCCAACGACGGCAACGCGGCCGGGCTGCGCCCGCCGATGATCAAGGGGACGCCGCAGCGCAGGCTGCGACTGGTCCCCATCTCCGAGGTGGCGGCCCAGGTCGCGAGCGAGCACGGCCTCGATCTCGACAGCACCGAGATGCAGGCCCTGGTCAAGCTCTCGCGCGAGGTGGTGGAGCGCATCGTCTGGGAAGTGGTGCCGGATCTGGCCGAGACGATCATCAAGCAGAACCTGGAGCGCCTGACCGCCGCCGCCCGCGGTGGAGGCCACGGCGGCCGATAGTGCGCCGCGGCGCTCCTCGTGTAGAGTCTGAGTCCTCTTGACATCCCCCCCATCCGCTCTCCCCAGGCAGTACGACCCGAGCGAGGTGGAGCCGCGCTGGATGAGCTACTGGATCGACCAGGGCTACTTCCACGCCAGCGCGGCCGCCGCCATGGCTCCGTACGCCGTCACCCTGCCGCCCCCCAACGTCACTGGCTCGCTCCACATCGGCCACGCGCTGGGCGGCACCATCCAGGACGCGCTCATCCGCTGGCGCCGCATGCAGGGCGCCAACGCGATGTGGATGCCCGGCATGGATCACGCCGGCATCGCCACCCAGATGCTGGTCGAGCGCGACCTCATGCGCCGCGAGCAGAAGTCGCGGCACGACGTCGGGCGCGAGGCGTTCCTCGAGCGGGTGTGGGCGTGGAAGGAGAAGTTCGGCGGCCGCATCTTCAAGCAGATGCAGGTGATGGGCTTCTCGCTCGACTACGAGCGCCTGCGCTTCACCATGGACGCGGGCGCCTCCGCCGCGGTGCGCGAGGTGTTCGTGCGCCTGCACGAGGAGGGGCTCATCTACCGGGCGCACCGGCTGGTCAACTGGTGCACCGACTGCTTCACGGCGCTGTCCGACCTCGAGGTCAACAACGTCGAGGAGAGCGGGCACCTGTGGCAGCTGCGCTATCCGGTGGTGGGCAGCGACCAGGTCATCACGGTGGCGACCACGCGCCCCGAGACGATGCTCGGCGACACGGGCGTGGCGGTGCATCCATCCGACGAGCGGTACGGCGGCCTGGTCGGCAAGATGGTGCGGCTGCCGCTGACCGACCGCGAGATCCCGATCGTGGCCGACGAGTTCGTCGACCCGGAGTTCGGCTCGGGCGCGGTCAAGGTGACCCCGGGCCACGACTTCAACGACTTCGAAGCCGGCCAGCGCTGCGGGCTCGAGGTCCTGTCGGTCATCGACGCGAAGGGCCGCATCATCGCGCCGGCGCCCGAGAAGTACCGCGGCATGACGGTGCTGGAGGCGCGCCGCGCGGTGGTCGCCGATCTCGAGGCGGCGGGCCTGCTCGGCGAGGTGAAGGACTACAAGGTGCCGGTGGGGCGCTGCGACCGCTCCAACACCGTGGTCGAGCCGCTCCTGTCCGATCAGTGGTGGCTGAAGATGAAGCCGCTGGCCGAGCCGGCCATCCGCGCGGTCGAGGCGGGCAAGACCCGCTTCGTGCCGGAGATGTGGACCAAGACGTACATGCACTGGATGACCAACATCAAGGACTGGACGATCTCGCGCCAGCTCTGGTGGGGGCATCGCATCCCGGCCTGGTTCTGCGACTGCGGCAACGTGACGGTCGCGCGCGTCGATCCGACCGAGTGCGCGAAGTGCGGGTCGAACGCGATCCGGCAGGACGAGGACGTGCTCGACACCTGGTTCTCGTCCGCGCTGTGGCCGTTCTCGACCCTGGGCTGGCCGGAGGAGACGCGCGAGCTCAAGACCTTCTATCCCAACTCGGTCATGGTCACCGGGCCGGACATCATCTTCTTCTGGGTCGCGCGCATGATGGTGATGGGCCTCCACTTCATGGGCAAGGTGCCGTTCCGCGACGTCTACCTGACGCCGATGGTGGTGGACGAGAACGGCGAGAAGATGTCCAAGGTGAAGGGCAACGGCATCGACCCGCTCGACGTCGTGCACGGCGCGACCCTGGAGCAGCTCCTGGCCGCCGCGGAGGGCCATGAGGCGGCGATCGCCTATCTCAAGAAGTACCGGCCCAAGGGCATCGCGGCCTACGGCGCCGACGCGCTGCGCCTCACGCTGGCCGCGATGGCCACGCCCCCGCGCAGCATCCGCCTGTCGACCGACCGCATCGAGGGCTCGCGCAACTTCATCAACAAGCTGTGGAACGCGTCGCGCTTCGCGCTCATGAACCTGGGCGTGGCCGAGCCCGGGCCGGACGCGCGCCCGGCGCCGCCGTTCGACGCCGAGCGGTTTGCCGATCTCCTGGGCCGCGCGTCGAGCCCGGCCGCGATCGGCCTGTCGCTCCCTGACCGGTGGATCCTGTCGCGGCTGCAGCGCGCGGCCGCGGCGGTCGACCAGGCGATGGGCGAGTTCCGCTTCGGCGAGGCGGCCAGCACGCTCTACCACTTCGTGTGGGACGAGCTGTGCGACTGGTACATCGAGCTGGCCAAGGCGGCGCTGGGGTCGGACGACGAGCGGCGGCGCTTCCTCACCCAGGGCACGCTGGCCACGGTGCTCGAGCTCAGCCTGCGCCTCTTGCATCCGCTCATTCCGTTCGCCACCGAGGAGATCTGGCAGAAGCTGCCCAGGCCGGCGTCGCTGCCCGCCTCGCTGATGGTGACGATCTATCCCCAGCCCGAGGCGCGGCTGATCGACGAGGCGGCCGAGCGCGAGATGTCGCTCCTGCAGGAGGTGGCGGTGGCGATCCGCACGCTGCGATCGACCTACAGTGTGCCGCCGTCGTGGAACGTCGCGGTGGAGGTGCGGGTTCCGGACGCGGCCAGCCGCGCGCTGGTCGAGCAGCACCGCGGCATCATCGAGCACGCGGCGCGCGCGACCATGACCTTGACGGCGTCGGGCGGGCACATCCCGCAGTCGGCCCGTCAGGTGGTGCGCGCGGGCATCGAGGTGGTGGTTCCGCTCGCGGGCCTGGTCGATCTCGACGCGGAGCGGGCGCGCATCGAGAAGGAGATCGGCAAGGCCGAGAAGGAGATCGCCGCGGTCGACAAGAAGCTGTCCAACGAGAAGTTCGTGGCCAACGCGCCGGCCGAGGTGGTGGAGGAGGTGCGCACGCGGCGGGCCGACGAGGAGAGCCGGCGGCAGCGGCTGCTGACCGCCCTGGAGGCGCTCGCATGACGACGGACAGGGGGTCGGAGATCGCGCTGGCGGCCGACCGCGCGGCGCTCCTCGTGGTGGACGTGCAGGACCGGCTGGCCGCGGCCATGCCGCCCGACGACATGGCGCGCCTCACCCGCAACGTGGGCATCCTGGTCGAGGCGGCGCGCCGCTTCTCCATCCCGGTGGTGGTGAGCCAGCAGTATCCGCGCGGCCTGGGCGCGACCATCCCCGGCGTGGAGCAGGCGCTCGCCGGCCTGGCCCCCGAGCGGCTTCACCGCTTCGACAAGGTCGAGTTCTCGGCCTGCGCGGCGCCCGGGTTCGCCGCGGTCGAGCAGTCGCTGGACGGCCGCGACCAGTGGATCGTGACCGGCATGGAGTGCCACATCTGCGTCTACCAGACGGCGCGCGCACTCCGCGGCGGCGGCGCCGCGGTCCACGTGGTGCGCGACGCGGTGGTCTCGCGCACGGCAGAGAACCGCGCCACCGGGCTCACCCTCATCGAGCGCACCGGGGCCGTCGTCACCTCGACCGAGACGGTGATCTTCGACCTCCTGCAGCGGGCGGGCTCCGACGACTTCAAGGCGCTGTCGCGCCTCATCGTCTGAGCGGGCGCGCGCGCGGATCGGGCGCTGGCCAGAGAGGGCCAGACACGATCACCGCGCGTCGGGCTCGACGAGCGGCGCGCCGGCCCGGCAGAGCGGGCATTCCGCCGGCGTCCACATGCCGCGCTCCACCGAGGCGAGCGCGGTGAAGGGGACGCCGCGCCGCGCGGCGATCTCGCTCGCGGCCTCGCCGAGCGTCATGAGGCATGCGATGCCGGCCAGCTCGGCGCCGCACGCCCCGAGGTCGTCGAGGGTGGAGAGCAGCGCGGAGCCGGCGTTGATGGCGTCGTCGACCAGGAGGATGCGCACGCCGTCGAGCGCGCCGCGCAGCGAGGGAGGCACGCGGTAGCTCACCTTGTCGGGCCCGGCCAGCCGCTCGGCGAAGACGAAGCCCGCGCCCAGGTGCGCGGCCATCGACTGGGCAAGAAAGGCGCCGCCGGCCAGCGGGCCGCAGACGAAGTCGGGCCGGCACGACGCCGCGGCCTCGGCCAGCCGCGCCGCCCACTCGTGCGCGCGCCGCGCGTCCTGAAACAGCGCGCCCAGGTCGAGCCACAGATCGCCGTGGTGGCCCGACTCGTACGGGAAGTGACCTCTGGCGCCGCGCGCCGAGA
>DATFRY010000113.1:0-9761 GCA_035262925.1 Kofleriaceae bacterium
TGCAGGACGACCGAGGCGAGCGTGAGCTGGAGGGTCAGCCACAGGAAGCGCTCGCGGTAGCGCGAGTAGAGGACCAGCGCGAGCAGGAAGAAGACGCCGTTGTAGATGTAGAACGAGAGCGTGAAGAGAAAGCCGTTCTTGGTGTCGATGAGCGAGTAGTTGTTGAGCGCGACCGTCCAGGTCACGTTGACCAGCATGGTGTAGGCGGTGAACACCAGGAGCGCGCGCGTGGGAGCGACCGCCGCCGGGAAGAGCCGGTTGCTGCCGGTCGCGAACACCACGGGGACGAGCAGGAACATGAGCAGGTCGCCTGGCTGAGGCAGCCCGCTCTTGATGACGTAGACCGGGAACAGGAGGATGTAGAGCGACCACAGGAGGAGCGACGGGTCGCGCATGACGCGTACGGTCTCGGCCACCAGCTGCTGCAGCCCGCGCGGGATGCGGCTCCGTCTCATGCTCGCCTCCTCAGCCCCTCGATGAGGCTCGCGATGCGCTCCGCGGCACTGCCTCGGTGGGCCAGATGGCGCTCGAGGTAGCGCGCCCGCACCGCGCCGGCCGGGTCGCTGGCCTCGCTGGTGGCGCCGGCCGCGCCGTTCGCGCCGTTCGCCGGGCCTCTCGCCGCCGCGCCGCGGCCGTCGCTGCCGCCGTCGCCGTCGCCGTCGCCGAGCAGGGCCTCGACGCGCCCGGCCAGGCCGTCGCCGAGCTCGAGGCCGCGGGCCGCCCCGCTCTGCACGTAGTCGAACACGAAGCCCGCGCCCGGCACGGCGAGCACGCCGAGCGGGCGGCCGAACAGCAGCGCCTCGAGGCCGACGGTGGACGCCAGCACGACGGCCGCGCCGCAGCAGGCCAGCGCCGCGAAGATGGACACGTCGTCGAGCACGCGGACCCGCTCGCCGGCCCGGCTCTCGGCCGCGGCGCGGCGGAAGGTCGCCACGTCCTCGCGCGGGTGGAGCTTGACCACGAGCATGCGCCCGCTCTCGGCCAGGAGGTCGGCCACCTCGTCGGCGAAGCGGCGGAAGAGCGCCATCTTCTCGGTCGTCGTGCAGTAGCCCTGGTCGTCGATCGGATTGGAGAGATAGAGGAGCGGCGGCCGCGCCAGGCCGAGCTCGCGCGCGAGCGCATCGCCCTGGGTGCGCCAGGCTCCCGCGTCGAAGCCGTCGAAGCGCGGGTTGCCGGTCACCTGGATCCGGTCGGCCGGCGCCCCCTGCGAGCGGAAGTACTCGGCGCTGGCCTCGCCCCACGCGCAGATCGCGGCGGCCCCGCCGCGGCCATAGGCGTCCTCCTCGCGCACGCCGGGGAGAGGGAAGCGGATGCCCTCCTGCATGAGCACGAAGGGCTTGCCGGTCATGCGGCTCATGCTCGCGATCTCGCGGTACGGGAAGGCGGCGTCGTTGGGCACGACCACGGCGTCGCTGTCGCGCGTGAGCCAGGCCAGGCGCGGCGCCAGCCACCCGGCCCACACGGCGAGCTGCGCGGCGCGCCGGGCCGGGCGCGCGCGCCCGCCCTCGATGCCGAACGAGGCGCCCATCGACGGGTCCTTACGCACGCGCGCCGGCACCGCGCGGCGGAGGTCGATGCCCGGCACCGGCAGCGGCGAGGTCGCGAAGCCGCGCAGCTCGGCCATCGACACCGCGCGGCACCGCACCCCGCGCCCGATGAGCGCGGCCATGACCGGCGCCATCATCTCGGCGTGGTGGCGCGGGTTGGAGTAGACGAACGAGACGCGGCTCAACCCGGGCCTCCTCCGATGGCGTCCTGGTAGCGCGCGACCGACTCGGCCACCGAGAAGCGCTGCACCGACAGGCGGGCGGCCGCGCCCATGCGATCGCGCAGCTCGGGCGAGCGCAGGAGGGCGAGCGCGCGGTCGGCGAGCGCCGCGCTGTCGCTGACCGGGACCAGGAAGCCGTCGCGGCCCGACTCCTGGATCACCTCGCGCGGCCCGTGGTCGCAGTCGGTGGACACGACCGGGGTGCCGCACGCCATGGACTGGATGATGGAGCCGGGCAGTCCCTCCACGGTCGAAGACTGCAGGAGAAGCCGCGCCCTGGCCATGTACTTGAACGGGTTTGGGTCGAAGCCGGCGAAGTCGACGGCGTCGGCCAGGCCGAGGCCGCGGGCCAGCTCGACCAGGCGGGCGCGCTCTGGCCCGTTGCCGAGGATGATGAGGCGTGCCGCCGCGACGTCCTGCCGGATGCGGGCGAAGGCGTCGAGCAGCGTGGGATAGTCCTTGATGTCGATGAGCCGGCCGACCGCCACGATGACCGGGTGCTCGCGGCCGCCGGCGCCGGGGCCGGCGCCCAGCCACCGGTGCTCGACGGGCGCTGCGGCGAGCGCGTCGACCTCGTCGGTCACCATCGGGTTGTAGACCACCTTGATGCGCGCGGCGGCCAGGCCGAGCACGCGTGCCAGCTCGTCGGCCACTCCCTGCGACACGGCGGTGACGAGATCGGCGAAGCGGTAGGTGAGCCGCTTGAGCGCGACCATCGCGCTCTGCCGCGCGTGAAGCCGGCCGTGCCCGCGGTAGAGCGTGCTGCGCTCCGACAGGACCAGGCGGCCGCGCGCGCCCGCCGCGCGGTGAGCCGCGGCGGCGGGGATGTTGGCCACGCTCGCGGTCGAGAACAGGACGTCCGGCCGCTCGGCGCGCAGGAGCCGTCGCAGCGCGATGCCGCTGGTGGCCAGGCGCGCGGCGCCGAGCTCGACGACCGGCACGTCGGGCGGCAGCTCCGCCATGAGCGCGCCGCGCCTGCGCACGAGCACGAGCGTGGGCCGGAAGCGGGCGCGGTCGAGGTTCTGCAGGAGGGTCAGGGTGACGCGATCCGCGCCCCCATCGTCGAGCGTGGGGCGGAAGAAGAAGACGCGCTTCACCATGCGTCCACCAGCTCCGCGAGTCTCGTCAGGTCGTCGACGCAGCGCTCGCCCGAGCGCGACCAGTGCTCGGCCATCGGCGGGGTGGAGCGGGCGAGAAAATGCGTGCCGGCCTCGGCGGCGGCGCGGGCGTCGCTGGAGCCGTCGCCGACGAAGAGGATCTCGCGCATGCCGAGGCCGTGGCGCGAGGCGATGTCGGCCAGGATGTTTGCCTTCTCGCGCGGCGAGCCCCACACCTCGGCGAAGTAGCCGCGCAGCTCGCGCGCGTCCACCACCCGGTCGAGCTCGCCCTGCGGCGTGCCCGACGCGACGAACATCGGGATGCGCCCGGCCAGCGCGGCCAGCGCGTCCTCGGCGCCGGGCACGAACGGGCACTCGAGGACCTTGCGCAGCGCGATCGCGCTGAAGCGATCGCCCAGCTCGAGCCGCTCGGTCTCGGCCAGCGGCTTCTCGAGGATGTTCTGATAGATCCACTCGAACTTCACGAAGCGCGAGATGCCGAGGTTGGCCAGGTGGTGCTCGCGCACCTGCGCCACCTGGGTCGGCCCCAGGTGCGCGAACAGCTCGCAGAAGGCGTCGGTCTTGATCTCGGCCGACTCCAGGATCACGCCGTCGAAGTCGAACACCACCGCGCGCAGGCGGGCGCGCGGCGCGCTGTGCGCGTCACTCGTGCCCGCGCGATCCATGCAGCTCCTCGACCATCTGGAGCAGGCCCTGCCCCATGTCGACGTACTCGGTGGTGACGAGCTTCCGCCCCGGCTTGGGCGTGAAGGCGTAGGGCGTGACGCTGTAGTGGCCGGTGCGCGGACCCTCCGGCGGGCGGTAGTCCACCGCCACCGGGCGGCCCAGGATCTCCTGGAACATGGTGAAGAGGTCGGCGGCGCGCAGCGCGCTCGGCCCGGTCAGGAGGAGGTGCTTGCCCTCGAACTCGGCGGCCATCGCGTCGACCGACAGGCGCGCCGCGTCCTCGACGTGGATGTACTCGCGGATGTCCTCCGGCGTGCCGGTATAGCCGATGCGGCCCTCGCCCATGGCCTGCGACAGGAGGCGATAGACGCCGTTGGCGCGGTCGGCGCGCGGGCCGTACAGGCTGCCGTAGCGCAGGACCGTGTAGCGCAGCCCGTAGCAGGCCGCGTACTCCTCGATGTAGCTCTCGCACGCCTGCTTGGAGCAGCGGTAGAAGCCGCCCTCGCGGCTGTACACGTAGACCGTGCTGGCGAACAGGAAGCGCGGCACGCCGGCGGCGCGCATGGCCTCGAGCAGGTGCACGGTGCCGACGATGTTGGCCTGCACGGTGTCGAGCGGGCGGGTGCGGGCGGCGTTGAGATCGGAGAAGCCGGCCAGGTGATAGACCACGTCGTGCCCGCGCACCGCGGTGGTGAGCGCGTCGAGGCTGGCCAGGTCGCCCTGCACCATCCGCGCGGCGGCCGGCAGCCAGCGCGACGGCGCGCGGTCGAACACCGTGACGTCGTGGCCGCGCTCGACCAGCGCGTCGACCAGGTGACTGCCCATGAAGCCGGAGCCGCCGGTGACCAGGGCGCGCGCCATCCGGCTCAGGCGCTCCCCAGCGCGGCGAGCAGGTTCTCGACCGCCTCGCGCTCCATGCGCTCGCGAGCCTCGCGCGCGTACGAGCCGATGTGCGCGGTGAGGACCGCGTTGGGCAGCTCGCGCAGCGGCCCGGCGTAGGGCTCGACCTCGAAGCAGTCGAGATAGGCGAGCGCGCCCGGATGCGCGCGCAGGTGCGCGGCCAGCGCCTCCTCGTCGACCAGCCCGCCGCGCGAAGTGTTGACCAGGACCGCGTCGCCGCGCATGGCGGCCAGCTGGGCCGCGCCGATCATGTGGTGCGCGGCCACCGTGTACGGAACGTGGAGCGAGACGACGTCGGCGTCGCGCAGGAGCGCGTCGAGCTCGGCGTAGCGCGCGCCGAGCGCGGCGGCGGCCGCGTCGTCGCGCACAGGGTCGTAGGCGATGAGCGGGCAGTCGAAGCCGGCGAGCAGGCGGGCGACGCCGCGCCCGACCCGGCCGAACCCGACCAGGCCGACGGTCTTGCCGCGCAGGAGGCGGCCCATCGGCTTCTTCCAGGTGCCGGCGCGGATGCCGGCGTGGCAGTCGGGCACGCGGCGCAGCGCGCCGAGCAGGCCGGCCAGGGTCAGCTCGGCGACCGCGTCGACGTGCGCGGTGGGCGTGTTGACGACGGCGATGCCGAGCTCGCGCGCGGCGGCGAGGTCGATGCCGTCCATGCCGACGCCGACGCGCGAGATGGCCTTGAGGCCCGGGTGCGCGCGCAGCGTGTCGGCGGGCAGCTTCTCGGTCCCGGCGACGAGGCCGACCACGCCGTCGAGGAAGCCGCGCGCCTCGTCGGGGGTGAGCTGGCGGCCATGCGGGTTGAGCCGGACATCGAAGCCGAGCTCGCGCAGGAGGTCGAGCGGCTGGCTGTTCTCGGCGGCGAACGAGCTGGTCGACACGGCGACGAGGCGGCTCACTGGCCCTTCTCCTTGGAGGGTTTGGCGGCCGCGGCGGCCGCGGCGGCGGCGATCTCGGCGACCGGCTCGCGGTGGGCGGCGCGCAGCTCGGCGACCGCGTCGGGATTCTCCACCCACCACTGCGAGAAGTAGACGTCGATGAGCCCGTGCACGTCGCGGCCGGTGCACCAGGGGCGGATGATGGGATAGACGCGCTTGCCCATCCACCACCACGGGTTGGGCCCGTCCTCGGCCTGGACGGTCTGCTTGCGGAACGCCCACACGCCTTGATCATAGTAATAGGCGCGCGGATAGGACTGCCGCTCGGTCGAGACCTTGCGCGGCCCGCCGAACGTGGTGACCAGCCCGTCGGCGCCGATCTCGAGCGCGCGATACGGGTGGTCGTCGGCCGCCTCCCAGATCGTCATGACCGAGTCGATGTCGCGGCGCTCGTCGAGCAGCTCGAGCGCGCGGTCGATGATCGGCCCGTCGATCATGACGGTGTTGCCGAGCAGGAGGACCACGTTCTCGAGGTTCTCGACCCGCGCGTCCACGTACTCGACCGCATGCTTGATGACCACGCCGTGGTTGATGGAGTCGCCGCCCAGCTCATCGGGCCGCGGGATGATCTTGGCCCCGGCCGCGCGCGACGCCTCGGCGATCGCCTCACCGTCGGTCGACACCCACACCTCCTGGATGCGCGCGGCGTCGAGGGCGGCCTGGATCGGGTACTGGACCATGGGGCGGCCGCCCAGGCTCATCACGTTCTTGTTGATGATGGACTTGGAGCCGGCGCGAGCGGTGACGATGGCGACGTTCATGGCTATCTGGCTGGCGGCGAGGGGGAGCGGCGAGGGGTCGCGGCAAGGAGGGGCCGGCGAGGGGGCCCGGCGACCGCAAACCGCGAGGCGAGGCGCCGGTTTATAGCGAGGTTTGATGCCCGGCGGAACCCGGCCGTTCGGCAGCCTCAGTCCAGCAGTGACGCGGCTTCTCGGTCGAGCAGCCAAGTGGCCGCCCCGCCTCGCGGCTGGACCAGGCTGGCCGGCACGGTACCGGGCGGATCGTGGAGCGCGGACCGCACCGCCTCCGCCTTGCTGGCCCCGGACACCAGGAAAACCACGCGATCCACGCAGTTGAGCAGCGGATAGGTCCCCGTGATGCGCCGCCCCTCGCGGGCCGGCACGTAGAGCCGCAGGCTCTCCGCGAGCGCCTCCGACCCCGGGAACAGCGAGGCGGTATGCCCATCGGTCCCGAGCCCGAGCAGCGCGAGATCGAGCCCGACCGGCTCCCCGGCGACCGCGCGCAGATCCTCCTCCGCCAGCCGCGCCGCCCGCTCGGGATCGATCTCCCCGCGGATGCGGTGCACCCGCTCCGGCGGAAACCGCGCCGGGTCGAGCCACGCCCGCCGCACCATGCGGTAGTTCGACTCGACGTGGTCGGGAGGCACCGCCCGCTCATCGCCGAAGAAGATGTGCACGCCCTTGTAGTCGCCCGGCTGCGCCCCCCGCCCGACCAGCTCGTACGTATGGCTCGGCGTCGTCCCCCCCGCGAGCAGCAGCCGCTTTCGTCCGGCGCGGATCTCGCGCAGCACCATCTCCGCCGCCGCCCGCGCCAGCGCCTCCGCATCGTCGTGGATCTCGACCGTCATGCCTCGAATCCTACCGCGAACGACTGCCCATGTAGTCGCGGCGTCCAGTGCCGCAATTTGCGGCACTAGACAGTCTTTTTCGAATCTGGCAGAGCTCGTTTCTACGTTCCTCCGCTGAAGCAGCACTCGCGTCCGACAAGGAGGGGAGCGAGGAACGTGCGAGGGTCGTCAGCTGTGCCAGGCAAGCGCGTCCGCCAGATGTGACGCGCCACGAGGTGACCGAGGCGATCTCGCCACCTCGTGAAACAGATCGCGGACGAGTGCCCGCTCGCGTCCATCGGCGAGTGCGGACACTCGAACGGCCGAGTAGCGCCCCGCCATCGGCGAGGCGCAACGGGACAGCTGCGCCCTCGAGTGGTCATCACCGCCGGGAGGAGCCATGAAGAGACGTGCGAAAGACGTAGCCGATTTCAACGCCAGCGACCGCTGCCACTCGAGGCGAAGACGGGCACGACCACGTGGCAACCATGTCATGTGGCCGGCAGCGACGGTGGCCGCGCTTGCCGCGTGCCTGTCCGGCGACGACGGCACAGGCCGCATGGGCGAGCAGAGCGACTCGGCTGGCGCCGGCGGCGCGCCCGGCGCCGGTACTGCGGCCATCCAGCTGCCGCCGGGCGGCATCGTCGATACCCAGCCCAACTCCGGCTGGACCGAGGGCAGCTTCTCGGTCAACGACAACGGCGCCGCCGAGTATCACCTTCCTCTCTGGGTCCCTGACGGCCGCGGCGGTCTCCAGCCCGAGATCGCCCTCCACTACAACAGCCAGACCGGCAACGGCCTGGTCGGCGTCGGCTGGTCCCTCGTCGCCGGACTCTCCTCCATCACGCCGTGCGCCCGGACTCTGGCCCAGGACGGCCGGGTCGAGAACCCGGGCTTCGCCAGGAACGACGCCGCCTATTGCCTTGACGGGCAGCGATTGCGACCGGCCGAGGGGGGCGGTCCCCTGGAGCAGGACTACCGGACAGAACAGGACACATTCGCTCGCATCCGGGCGTATGAAACACCGGAGGAGACCGACGACCCGCCGGCCTACTTCAAGGTGTGGACCAAGGACGGGCGCATTCTGACCTACGACGCCCCGCTTCGCGCGTACGGCGTCTTCGGGGCAAACCGGTCCGGGTCGATTGAGGAACCCTCCGTCGACCACACGCCCGACCGAGCGACGGCCGCCTGGGCACTGCGGACCATCGAGGACCGAAACGGAAACTCGATGACGATCGAGTACGAGACCATCGAAGGAACGGAACAAGACCAGTGGTCGGTCGAGATGGTCCCGCACGCCATCACATACGGGCCCAACCGCAAGGTGGAGTTTCTCTATGAGGACCGGGAGGATCCGGTGAACACATTCCGGGCCGGAACAGGAACCGGTACGTTCGGCCCCTTCCCCTCCGTCTATGGTGGTGTTCACACGGAGCTTGGCCGCGTCCTGAAGACAATCAGAATGACGACGGGCACCACGTTGCTGCGCGAGTACACGCTGTTGTATCAGCAGAGCAACATCACCGGGCGCAGCGAGCTCGGCACCGTGACCGAATGCGATGGTGGAAGCTCCAGCACCCCGCCGGTCTGCCTCGACTCACTTCAGTTCGACTGGTCCCACGGTTCGACGACCAGCTACGCAGTCGTCGACACCGACATCACCGACGTCGCGCTGGCCGCGTGGGGCAAGCACTACTACATCCCCGGCGACATCGACGGTGACGGCAGGGACGACCTCGTCTATCGAGATCAAGACAACAACTGGAAGATGCGTTTCAGCACCGGGGAAGGTTTCACGGCGGCCCAGGATACGGGCATCCCGCGCGTCCGCGCCGACTACGACCCCCAGGTCCGACCGATCGACTTCGATCGCGACGGACGGATGGACCTCATGGTCGAGGTTCCGCGCACCGGAATCACGACAAAGCTCACCCTCTTTCGGTCGACAGGAACGACCTACCAGGAGGTCTTCAGCGACGACGTGGGGATGTGGAAGAGCACCAATGGCGACATTCTCGGAGGCATCTGGGGTGGGTTCTTCGCCGATCTGGACGGCAATGGCCTCCCTGACTACATCGCACCCGTCCTCGAGCAAAGGCCGGACCGTCAACCGGACAACGTCCTCCGCTGGCGGTACGCACTCAATAGCGAGTCCGGGTTCGGCCCCATTCGATCTCAAACCGAGTTTCAGCGCACCGATGGCCCGCTCGACTCGTGGTTCAGCGGGCAGGTGCCGTACGACTACCAGATTCGCACGGCCTACATCGACGGGCCTCTTGCGCATCCCGTGTACTGGAGCCCCGGTCCTCAACACATTGCATACGGAAGTCCCATTCTGGACGCAATTCCACCGATCGGACTCGCCCTCCTCAATATCCCCTTCCAGCGCGAGCCCGAAAACACCGACCGCAGGAATCTCCACTTCGCCGACGTAAACGGGGATGGACTCGAGGACGCCGTCTACCCCTGCACAGGGATGAAGGTGCAGCTCGCGATCGGAGGCGGGTTCTCGGGCTTGATAGACGGCCCGCCCGATGTGGCACCGTGCCCGATCGTCGCGGACGACAACATTCGCGTGCGCGTCGCTGACTTCACGGGCGACGGCAGCGATGACCTCTTGCTCATCCACACGGGACGTCCCACGGACGGAACCGACTATCAGCACGGCATCCAGCTCTACACCTGGACCGGGCGGGGCCTGACTCGGCGGTCCACCATGGTCGCTTCGACACCGGTCTGGGATTCCTCACCTCTCGCCGCGATCCAGCCGCTCGACTTCAATGGCGACGGCCTCATGGACCTGG
>DATFRY010000114.1:0-7354 GCA_035262925.1 Kofleriaceae bacterium
GCCGCTCGCCACCAGCGATGCGCGCCTGCTGGCGACCGTGACCGGGCTGGCCGACGAGGCGCTGCGCGCCAGCCCGCGCGGGCGCGAGCTGGCACCGCGCGTCGCCGCCCACCTCCGCGGCCACCTGCCCGACGACGCCTCCGCCGATCGAGTCGCGCGCGCGCTGCACATGAGCGCGCGCACTCTCCAGCGCCGGCTGGAGGGCGAGGGCACCAGCTTCACCGAGGTCCTCGACGGCACCCGCGAGGAGCTCGCGCGCGCGCTGCTGGCCGATCCGGCCCTCTCGCTGGGCGAGATCGGCTACCGGATCGGCTTCGCCGATCTCGCGTCGTTCAGCCGCGCGTTCCGGCGCTGGACCGGCATGCCGCCAGGTCAGTTCCGCCGCCACCTCGCTCCGTAGGGTCCCGGGCGGCCCGCGACCCGGCGCTCGCCTCGCGTCAGCCCCCCGGCATCGCCACGTCGGTGACGTTGTCGTTCGGCGTCCGGTCGATGAGCTTGTTGAGCGGATCGATGCCGGCGCTCGCCGGCGCGCGATCGACGACGACGCGGAGCTGGTTCTTGCCCGCCTTCAAGCGGTGCTTGCGCAGGTAGAGGGGCGCGCCCTCGTCGTCGAGCACGCCGATCTCGATGAGGTCGTCGACCGGCAGCTGCTTCTCGACGCCGAGCTCGTCGGCCACGAGCTTCCCGGCGCTCACGTCGAGCACGACCTCGAAGCGGCCGCCGCCCAGCGGCCTGGCCTCGGCGCCGAGCGCGCGGTTCTCGAACACCACGATGCGCTCGAACATGTCGTCGATCAGGTACTCCATCCCCGGCGGCGCGGCCCGGCGCAGGTAGGGCAGGAAGTCGAGCGTGGTGCTGTAGGGCGGGCCGCGATAGGCCCAGGCGTCGCGATAGGCCCGGATCGCCCGGTCGAGCCGCTCCTGGCCGAAGTAGTCCTGTAGGGCGTACATGACCAGGCTGCCCTTGGCGTAGTGGATGTAGGGCTGATCCTCGACGCGCGCCAGCGGCACCTCGCGCTTGCTCTCGGTGCCGCGGCCGATGAGGTAGCGGTCCAGCTCGTAGCGCAGGAAGCGCTTCATGCGGGCGTCGCCGTAGCGCTTCTTCATCACCATGAGCGCGGAGTACTGCGACAGCGACTCGGACAGCATCGTCGCGCCCTGCACGTTGGCGCCGATCACCTGGTGGGCCCACCACTGGTGCGCCATCTCGTGCGCGGTGACGTAGTAGGGATAGTCGAGGTCCTCCTCGTCGCCGTCGTCCACGCGCGCGACGAATCCGATCGACTCCGAGTAGGGGATGGTGTTGGGCAGCGACTCGGCGAACCGCTCGTAGCGCGGGAACTCGATGATCCGGAACTGCCTGTGCTGGTACGGCCCGAACGCGGCCGTGAAGTAGTCCAGCGAGTCCTTGGTCGACTCGATCATCCGCTGGAGGTTGTACTCGTGGCCCGGGTGGTAGTAGATCTCGATGGCGACGCCCTTCCAGCGGTCGCGCCGGACCTGGTAGCGCCCCGAC
The DNA here is from genome assembly GCA_035262925.1 of Kofleriaceae bacterium. GTDB lineage: Bacteria > Myxococcota_A > Polyangia > Haliangiales > Haliangiaceae > DATFRY01. The sequence continues at coordinate 1,516 of DATFRY010000114.1, forward strand.
AGGAACGCGTACAGGTCGAGGATGGGGCTGTCCATCCTGTAGTGGAAGTAGCGCCGCCCGCCCTGCCGCCACTCCCTCTGCAAGTAGCCGGGGGCGATCGCGATCTGGTCCGGCTCGGTCGACACGACGGACTCGAAGGTGATCCAGTCGGCCTCGCCGGTGAGGTAGTTGCGCGCCAGCCCCGCCGGGTCCTTGCGGTCGCGCGCGCGGTCCCTGGGGGCGAGGTCGTGCTGCTTGCGATCGGCGTCGCCGACCAGCTCCGCCGCCTCGACGTAGCCGAGCGAGGGCAGGAACTGGAAGTTGTTCACGAAGCTCCCGTTGTAGACCACGCGGGTGTAGGGGTCGTCGTTGCGGAAGCCGCGCGCCGACTGCTCGATGTCGAAGCGCAGGACGGTGGTGCCTCCCGGGGGCAGCGGCTCCTCGAAGCGATACCCGCGCACGCCCAGCTCCTCGTCGTCGGCGATCTTCACCGCGGGCCTGTCGAGCTCCAGCCTCGCCACGCGCGGGGCCGCGGCCAGCTTCATGTCGGCCATGCTTCCGAACTCGGGCAGGTTGATCCACACCTCCTCGACCGGGACCGCCCCGCGGTTGGTGAGGACGAAGGTGCCGGCTCCTCGCACCCGCTGCTCGGTCGGGTAGAGGTCGACGTTCACCTTCACCCCGGTGATCTTGGCCTGCGGCACGCCCAGGAGCGCCGCCCGGTACTTCTTCTCGTAGCGCGCCTGCAGGTCCTTCTGCGCCGAGGCGGGCAGGTAGCGGTTCACCACGTTGGTGTTGTGGTAGATGGTCGCGCCCGTCGCCACGAAGCCGATGACCGCGACCAGCCCGGCGGCGACCACGCGCGAGCGCAGGCGGCTCCGCGCGACCGCCAGCCGCGCGCGCAGGCCGGCCCCTGTCCCGCGCTGCCAGAACAGCCTGGCCAGGAGGAGCAAGAGGACCGCGAAGAAGCCCCAGTACAGCTCCAGCCAGCGGATGCGCGGCATGTAGTGGCCGAAGCCGTTCATGTCCGAGTAGGTCGGCGCGCCGATCTGGAAGAGGCGGTACAGGCGGTGCTCGAAGCCGAACGCGCCGGAGAAGGTGGCCGCGATGAAGTACACGACCATCACGAAGTGGCCGAGGTACTTCTGGTTGACCAGCACGTGCACGGCGAGCGCGAGGGCGCACAGGCCCCAGTAGTTGAGGAGCTGGATGCCGAAGAGCTGATGGAGGTAGAGCCCGGGCTCGAGCCGGGTGTAGCCCACCGCGATCTGGAGGCTCATGCCGGCGAGCATCACCAGGACTTGAAGAAGCGCCGGGAGCAGCATCAGCGCGAACAGCTTGGACAGCATCGGCACCCAGGTGGGCACCGGCAGCGCGTCGGTCATCTGATCGATGCGGTGGTCGCGCTCGCGCCAGATCATCTCGCCGCTGTAGAAGGTGATGAGGATGAGGACGAAGATGCTGAACTGACCGCCGACCAGCTCGATCATCTTGTAGGTGGCCGGGTAGGTGTCGGTGCCGTAGATGCTGTCGAGCTCGGTCGAGCTGGCAAACACGAACAGGAGGCCGGTCAGCGCGATGACGCCGAAGTAGACGTTCTTCACCGTCTCGACGAGCTGGAGCCACGTGAGCGCGGCCAGCGCGGACAGCCAGCGGTACTCCGCCGGCCGCGCCTGCTTCCAGCGCGTGTCGCGCGGCGCCGCCGGCGCGGTCTCGGCCGCGGCCCCGACCGCGGCCTCGATGTCCCGGCCGATCTTGCCGGCGCGGGCGTGGGCGGCGTGAGCGAACCGGAACCGGCGGAACGCGAACGCCAGCACCGCCAGCCCGACCCCCAGCCACAGCGCGCGGTTGTAGAGCACGTAGCCGGCGAGCGGCACCAGCCGGGTGTTGCGCTCCGCCACCGGCCAGTACTCGGTCAGGTAGTAGACCGCGTTGATGCCGAACGGATCGAGCATCGCGGCGATCCACCGGTTCTGCGTGTCCGACGCCAGCTGGGTGGCCAGGATGTAGCCGACCAGCATGACCGCGGACACGAGATAGACCGGCAGCATGCGCCGCGTGAGCGCGCCGAGGGCGAAGAAGATGGCCCCGGCCAGGACCAGGTTGGGCAGCGCGATGATGACGTAGGGCCACACGTAGGCGATGGCGCCGGCGGCGCCGACGCGATCCCCGTCCATCGCGGGGAAGGCGAGCGCGGCGGCTGCCCCCAGCCCGATCCCGGACACCACCAGCAGCAGCACGGCCAGGGCGCCGAGGAAGCGGCCCCACAGGTACTGCCACCGGGTGATGGGCGAGGTGAAGAAGGCGTGGTGGGTGTTGGCCTCGAAGTCCTGCTGCACCGCGCGGCCCATGACCGCCGAGATGACCGGCAGCGCCATGGCCGACAGGAAGCCGATGGTCAGCATGAGCGCGAACGGCGCGTTGACCCATACCTTCTCGCTGGCGACGCTCACCTTGACGTTCTCGAAGGCGCCGCCCGAGGCCAGGGTCCACAGCACCGCCAGCGCGCCGAACACGGCGAAGTAGATCCATGTCGAGATCAGCCGGAGCCGGCGCCGCAGCTCGAACGCGGCGATGGCCAGCGCGGTCCTCATGCCGCGGCCTCGCCGCCGTTGCGCACGAGGCCGCGGATGGCCGCGAAGTAGACGTCCTCCAGCGTGGCCTCGTCGGCCTCGAAGCCGTCGCCCGGCGGCTCGGCGGCGTGGACGTGGATCACGGTGCGCCCGGCCACCAGCCGCGTGGACAGGATGGCGTGGCTGCGCCGCGCGTCGTCGACCTCGGCGTGCGAGATGGTCTTGCGCCAGATCTTGCCCGCCACCAGCGCCAGCAGCTCCTGGGGCGCGCCGCGCAGGAGCACCTCGCCCTGGTGGATGACCGCCATGCGCCCGCACAGGTCGCTCACGTCCTGCACGATGTGGGTGGAGAGGATCACCACCACGTTCTCGCCGATCTCGGCCAGGAGGTTGTGGAAGCGCAGCCGCTCCTCGGGGTCGAGGCCGGCGGTCGGCTCGTCGACGATGATGAGCTCGGGGGTCCCGATGAGCGCCTGCGCGATGCCGAAGCGCTGCCGCATGCCGCCGGAGAAGCTGCCGAGCGCCTTCTTGCGCACCTCCCACAGATTCACCTGCCGGAGGAGAGACTCGACCACGGCCCGGCGCTCGCTGCGCGCGGCGAAGCCCTTGAGGCGCGCGAAGTGGTCGAGCATGTCGATCGCTCGCACCTTGGGATAGACGCCGAAGTCCTGCGGCAGGTAGCCGAGCGTGCGGCGGACCGCGTCGTGGTCGGCAAAGAGATCGATCGTCCCGCCGGCCGCCTCCAGCCGGGCCTCGCCGTGGTCGGCGCCCTGGAGGGTGGCGAGGGTGCGCATGAGGGTGGACTTGCCCGACCCGTTGGGGCCGAGCAGCCCGAACATGCCGCGCGGGATGTCGAGCGTGACCCCCTTCAGGGCCCGGGTACCGTTGGGATAGGTCTTGGAAAGATTGCGGATCGCGAGCACTGGCGGGGCCTCTCCTGGGGGAGGTGGGAGTGGTAGATTGTTGAATGCCGGCTGGGAATTTCAACAGGAAACGACGGGCGGGGGCGCGGCGCCGCCCGGGGGCGACGGAGGGCAGACCCGCCGGGCAGGCCGTGCGTTGTCCGTCCTCATGCGAAGCGCCTGGTTGTCGGCCTGTCTCGTCACCTCCCTGGGCTGCAGCTCCGGGCCGCCGGCATCCGCCGATGTCGCGCCCGCCACACCGGCTCCCCATGCCGGCGCCGCAGGGGCGACTCCGGTCGCCGCGCGCGGCGCGCCGCTCCAGGCCCGGTCGTTCCGGTTCAATGGGCCGGCGCGCGCGGGGGCGGACGCCGGCTCGCGGGCGGCGCAGATCGCCGGTTCCGCACCCCCGGTCAGCCTCACGGCGAGCGACGGGACCGGGCTGTCGCTGGTGGCGCTGCGGGCCGACGCCGTGGTCGACGGGCCGCTCGCGTTCACCCAGCTGCGCATGACCTTCGAGAACCCGGAGGCGCGCGTCATCGAGGGGCAGTTCCGCATCGCGCTGCCGGTCAGCGCCACGGTCAGCCGCTTCGCCATGCGGATCGATGAAGCCTGGCAGGAGGGAGAGGTCGTCGAGCTGCAGGCGGCGCGGCGCGCCTACGAGGACTTCCTCCACCGCCGGCAGGATCCGGCCCTGCTCGAGCAGGCTCCGGGCAACGAGTTCGCCGCGCGCGTCTTCCCCATCCCGGCGCGCGGCCGCAAGGAGATCATCCTGTCCTACTCGCAGGAGCTGGTCTCGCCGGTGTCGGCCTCGGCCGAGGAGCCGTTTCGCATCCCGCTGCGCGGCCTGCCGCGGCTCGGGTCGCTCTCGATCCGCGTGTTCAGCGCCGGCAAGCTGGTCGCCAGCGAGGACAAGCGCGAGTTCGTGCCGGTCGACGATTTCCGCGCCCCGGTGGCCCAGGCCGCCGGCGGCGCCCGCGCGCTCCGCAGCGGCGACCTGGCCGCGATCCGCGTGGCGCCCGCGGTCGACGCGACGCCCGACGAGGTGGAGTCGCTGCTCGTCCTGGTCGACACCAGCGCGTCGCGCGCGCTCGGCTTCGATGACCAGGCCCGCATGGTGGAGGCATTGATCGGCGCGCTCGCCGGCGGGGCCGGCGACGTGCCGGTCCTGGTCGCCGCCTTCGATCAGGACGTCGAGGAGATCTATCGCGGCGGCGCCCGCGGCTACGACGCGGCGGCCACGCGTCGCCTGCTCGCCCGCCGGCCGCTCGGAGCTTCGGACCTGGGCGCGGCGCTCGGATGGGCCGGCGGCCAGCGCGCCGGCGGCGGCTCCTATCGCCGCGTGGTCCTGGTCAGCGACGGCGTGGCGACCGCGGGCGAGTCGGAGGCCGAGCCGCTGCGCGCGGCGGTGAAGCGGCTCGGCGCCGCCGGGGTCGAGCGTCTCGACGCCGTCGTGGTCGGCGGCATCCGCGACCAGGACCGGCTCGCCGCGCTGGTGACCGCGGGGCTGGCGCGCGACGGCGCGGTCATCGACGGCGCCGCCGGGCCCGCCGCCATCGCCGGCAAGCTCACGCGCCGGTCGCGCTCGGGCATCGAGGTGGTCGTCGAGGGAGCGGAGTGGTCGTGGCCGCGCCGGCTCGACGCCGTCCAGGCGGGTGACCAGGCGCTGGTCTACGCCCGCATCGCCGAGGGCGTGCGCCTGCGCGTCACCGTCGACGGCAAGTCGGTCGCGGTCGGCGACGGCGACATCGCGCGCGCCGAGCGGGCGATGCTCGAGCGGGCCGCGGCCCACGCCGAGATCGCCTCGCTGACCGCCAGCCGCGACGCGCTGCCGCCGGCCGACAGCAAGCGGCGCGAGCAGCTCAAGCAGCGCATCGTGTCGATCTCGACCAGCAAGCGGGTGCTCTCGCCCTTCACCGGCCTGCTGGTGCTCGAGACCGCGGCGGACTACGCGCGGTTCGGCATCGACCGCCGCGCGCTGGCCGACATCCTCACCATCGGCGACGGCGGGCTCGCGCTCGTGCACCGGACCGAGAAGTCCCTGATCGTGGCGCCGAGCACGAAGACGGCGGCCGCGAATGGCGCCGGCAAGAACAAGATCGCCCTCGAGGAGGGCAGGATGGGCCGGAAGTCGGCGAGCGCGGGCGGCGACGGGATGGAGAAGGCGGACCTCGACCAGTCGGCGCCGGGCAACGCGCCGATGGAAGCGCCGGCCGACGAGCTCGATGTGGCCGACGCGGCCAAGGAGAGCAAGGGACGCGCCCCCACGAGCGGCGCGGCGGGCGGCGAAGGTGGCGGGGCCAGCGCGACGCCGGCCGTCGAGGCGGAGCCGGCCAAGCCGGAGCCGCCGCCCCAGGTCGCGCAGGCGCCCGCCCGGCACCTCGACGA
>DATFRY010000115.1:0-12423 GCA_035262925.1 Kofleriaceae bacterium
GGCCAGGAGGTCATCGGGCCGCAGGAGGCGCGGCGCTACGTGGGCGACAAGATCGCCGACGCGCTCCCCATCAAGGGGCCGGTGGTGATCGTGCGCGCACCCCTCGGCAAGCGCACCTTCGTGAGCCGCGACAAGACCTACACCTACGCCGATGGCATGACCGCTCAGGCCGAGGTCAGCGTGCGCAAGCGCCGCGTGCTGGTCGCGCTGGTCCCGGCCCTCGAGAAGATCTTCTGATCCGACAGGAGCAGCGATTGACCACGAGCCCAAACGGCAACGGCACCGGCAACGGCAACCGCACCGACACAGGTAACGGCAACCGCAACCGCAACGAGCGCGACCAGGGCATGGCCGGCCGCTTCCCGGCGGTGCGGCGGATCGGCCTGGGCGGCCCGCCCAAGATCCCCTTCGTCCAGCAGATGGAGTGGACCGACTGCGGGGCCGCCTGTCTGGCCATGGTCCTGGGCTATCACGGCCGCAACATCCCGCTGGCGCGGGTGCGCGACGAGCTCGGCCTCGCCCGCGACGGCGTCTCGGCGCGCAACATCCTCGAGGCCGGGGCCCGCCTCGGCCTCATCGGCCGCGGCGTGAAGGTCGACGTCGCGAAGCTCCCGCTCCTGGCCCGCGGCAGCATCCTGCACTGGGAGTTCAACCACTTCGTCGTCTTCGATCGCCTGAACAAGCGGTCGGTGCGCATCTTCGACCCGGCGGTCGGCGTGCGCGACGTCCCGTTCGCGCAGTTCGCCGAGAGCTTCACCGGGGTGGCGCTCGAGCTCTCGCCCGCGCCCGACTTCCGCGCGCAGAAGGCGAACAGCAACATCAGCCGCCTGCGCCGCTACGCGCGCGAGCTCCTGTCCGAGCGCCTCACCTTCGACCGCATCGTGATCATCTCGCTGGTCCTGCGCATCCTGGCGCTGGTCCTGCCGCTCCTGACCAGCGTCATCGTCGACCAGGTGGTCCCGCGCTCCGACTACAACCTCTTGCTGGTCGCCGGCCTCGCCGTCGTGCTGATGGTCCTGTTCAACGCCATCTCCGAGGTGATGCGCGCCTACCTGCTCATGCACCTGCGCACCGTGCTCGACGTGCGCTCGACGCTGGGGTTCCTCGATCACCTGGTCAAGCTGCCGTTCCGCTTCTTCCAGCAGCGCTCCGACGGCGATCTCATGATGCGCCTGGGCTCGAACGGCACCGTGCGCGAGATGGTGACCTCCAAGAGCCTGGCCGCCCTGCTCGACGGCACCTTCGTGCTGCTTTACGGCGGGATCGTGTTCGGCGTGAGCGCGAAGCTGGGCGCCATCGTGCTGGTCCTGGTCACGCTGGAGATCTCGGTGTTCGTGTTCGCCCGCGGCAAGTACATGCGCCTCATGGCCGAGAACCTCGAGAAGCAGGCCAAGTCGCAGAGCTTCCTGGTCCAGTTCCTGAGCGGCATCGAGACGCTCAAGTGCTCTGGCGTCGAACAGCAGGCGGTGGAGCACTGGTCGAACCTGTACGCCGACGAGCTCAACGTCCGGCTGCGCCGCGGCGTGGTCGACGCGCGGGTGGACGCGCTCCGCCAGGCGATCGCGACGCTCGCCCCGGTCCTCCTCCTCACCATCGGCGCAATGTCGGTCATGAAGGGGGAGATGACGCTCGGCACCATGCTGGCCATGAACTCGCTCGCCACCAGCCTGTTCGGCCCGCTCTCGCAGCTGGTCGAGAGCGCGCTCGACCTCCAGCTCGCCCAGCCCCACATCGACCGCGTGGACGACGTGCTCCACACCTCGACCGAGCAGGACCCGGATCAGATCCGCACCGCCCACGAGATCCGCGGCGACATCTCGACGCGCGACCTCAGCTTCCGCTACGCCCAGAACATGCCGCTGGTGGTGGACGGCGTGACCCTCGACATCCCGGCCGGCTCGTCGGTCGCCATCGTGGGCCCGTCGGGCTCGGGCAAGACCACCCTGCTCAACCTCATCGCCGGCCTGTACCAGCCCACCTCGGGCTCGGTGTTCTACGACGGGCGCCGCCTGGCCGACCTCGACGTGCGCGGCGTCCGCCGGCAGATCGGCTTCGTCCCCCAGCACCCGTACGTCTTCGGCGCCAGCCTGCGCGAGAACATCGCGCTCACCCAGCCGGACGCCGATCTCGATCGCATCATGGCGGCGGCCCGGGTCGCCTGCCTGCACGAGGACATCCTGGCCATGCCGATGAGCTACGACACGCCGGTCGCCGACGGCGGCGCGTCGCTGTCGGGCGGCCAGCGCCAGCGCATCGCGCTCGCCCGCGCGATCCTGCGCCAGCCGGCGGTCATGTTCATCGACGAGGGGACCTCGGCGCTCGACAACGCGACCGAGTCGCGGGTCATCGCCAACATCGAACGCCTGCGCTGCACCCGCATCACCATCGCCCACCGCCTCACCACGATCCAGAACGCCGACGTCATCCTGGTCATGGTCGCCGGCAAGCTGGTCGAGGTGGGCTCGCACGACGAGCTGATGCGCCGGCGCGGCCACTATCACGAACTGGTCGCCGCCACCGACCGGCGGGCGCGCCAGTGGGAGGACGCAGCATGAAGCTCCGGATCGACAGCCCGATCGCCATCGCGTCGCTGCTCGCGCTCGCCGCCTGCGGATCGACCAGCGCGGCCGACGACACCGCCCCGGCGGTCACACGGCCTCCGGCCCCGCGCGCCGCGCCGCGCCCGCTCGAGTTCGTCGGCGTCATCACCACGCGCGACTCCAAGGTGGTGGCGGCGGAGTTCGAGGGCCGCGTGGTCGAGCTCTACGTCCACGCCGGCCAGCGGGTCCACGCCGGCGACCCGATCGTCAAGCTCGACGACAGCCAGGTGCGCAAGCAGCTGGCCGGCGCGGTCGCGCAGGTGGATGCGGCGCGCGCCGAGATCGGCCGCGCCAGCGTCGAGGTCAGGCAGGCCAAGCGCGAGGCGCGCCTCGAGCGCCGTCTCTATCGCCGCGGCGCGGTCGCGCGCGAGAAGATCCGCCAGGCCACATTCGATCGCAGTCGGGCGGGTGCAGGCTACGGCACCGTCGCGGCCCAGTACCGCCAGGCGGTGGCCGAGCGGCAGCAGCTGGAGCAGCACCTGGCCCGCTCCGTCCTGGTCGCGCCGATCGACGGCGTGGTGTCGATGATCCGGGTCAAGGAGGGCGAGGTGGCCGTGCCGGGCACCCCCGTGGCCCGCGTGTTCGATCCGCGCGATCTGTGGGTCCGGTTCGCGGTCGACAGCGAGTACCGCCACCTGGTCGTGGAGGGCACCCGGGTCGCCGCACTGGATCCGGCCAGCGGGGCGCGGTTCGACGCGGTGGTGCGGAACGTGTCGACCGACATCGACCCGGCGCTCCAGTTCGTCGTCGCCGACGCCGACGTCGACGACGCGCTGGTCAAGGGCGAGGGCGTGGGGGTCGGCTCGGTCGGCCGCGTGCTCCTCCAGCCTGCGCCGCGCCGCTGACGGGCGACGGGGCGCGCGGTCCCGCCCGGCGTCGCCCGCGGTCGGCGCCGCCCCTCCCACCCGCTCGCGCCGCCGCCGGCTTGCGCATGCCTGTCGTGGGTATGCGGCGTGCAATCGCTCCAGGCGGAGACAACCTCCGCCAGAACGGCAAAGGAGCAATGCATGCTTGCACTGACAACCATCGATCTCGGTGACCTCGATCGCGTCTCGGGAGGCCAGAGCCGGTCGACCAACGGCGAGGCGACGGTCAGCACGCCGGGCGGGTCGGCCACGGTCCGGGCCGGCCAGACGACCACCGAGCCCAACGCGTACCTGCGCTGCCTCGACCTGGTCGGTCGCCAGGCGGGCGTCATGGAGTCGCCCAACAACGTCGAGCGCCGCCAGCAGGCTCTCTGCCCGCTGTCCCTCGCCGACAAGTAGCGCGACCCCGCGAGAAAGACCGCCAGGGCGCCAGGACCGCCGGACCGAGGATGTCTTTCGGTTGTCCTGGGGTCCTGGGCGCTCTGGCGGATTTTCATTCTTTTGACAGCCGCGGCCCGCGCACGTATAACCTTGAAGTTCTTGAACTGTTAGGTTATGCAGATGACGCCGTCCGAACGCCTCGATGCCACCTTCTCCGCGCTCGCCGATCCGACCAGGCGGGCGATCCTGGCCCGCCTCGCCGCCGGTGAGGCGTCGGTGACGGAGCTGGCCAGGCCATTCGCGATGAGCCAGCCGGCCATCTCGAAACACCTCAAGGTGCTCGAGCGCGCGGGCCTGATCTCGCGCGGGCGCGACGCACAGCGGCGACCCTGCCGCATCGAGGGCAGGCCGCTCGCCGACGCCAACGTGTGGCTGGAGGGCTATCGCCGCTTCTGGGAGCAGAGCTTCGAGCGCCTCGACGCGGTGCTCGACGAGCTCAAGGCCGCCCAGCGGCAGAAGAAGCGCGGGCGCGGCCGGCGCGTCACAGGCCGCGCGCGACGACCGCCTGCGTGACCGCGTCGGCGGTCGACACGACCGGAGACTCGCGGCCGACCCACGGATCGCCGCCGAAGTAGCGCTGGAAGATCTTCTCGGCCGTGCGCGTGGCCAGCGCCTGCGTGGTCAAGGTGGGATTGGGACCGCCGAGCGAGTTGGGCAGCGCCGAGTTGTCGGCGATGAAGAGCCGCTTCACCGCCCGCGCCTCGGCGTCGGAGTCGAGCACCGAGTCGGCGGGGCTCTGGCCCATGCGCATGGTCGACTGCACGTGGAGGATGAGAGGCCCCCAGTCCAGGCGGAAGACCTTCCTGGCCCCGGCGCCGCGCAGGATCGCGGTCGCCCTGGCGGCCAGGAAGTTGCGGTTGGCCTGTGTGCGCGCCGTCCGGTTGCGCGCGTTGAAGATGACCTTGGGCACCGGGCCGTGCTCGTCCCCGGGCAGCGCCGACAGCACGACGCGGTTCTGCGCCTCGACGTCGTCGTCGGTGAGGATGAGGATGTTGAGCAGCCGGTTGACGCCGTTCATGAGCGCGTCCTTCAGCTCGGGCCCGATCGGCCGCCCGGAGGGTCCGTCCCACGGTCCCGTCATGCCGCGGCCGTTGGTGTAGAAGCCGCGCGAACCGCTGTCGCTGAGCTGCATGGCGAAGGCCTGGAGCGCGGGCGGCAGGCCCACCTGCTCCATCGCCCCGCGGCCGGGGAAGTCGCAGCGGGCCGCCGAGGCCGCCCCCTTCGACGAGTCGGTGTCTTTGTCGAACAGGCCGACCATGAAGTCGAAGTAGTGGTCGGTGTAGCCGCGGCCGACCCAGTCGCTGGGGTTGGGCAGCCCGCTGTTGAGCCAGAGCCGCGGGCTCTCGGTGGTGCCGCCGGCCAGCACGACGACCTGCGCGGTCTCGGTGTGCTGCTGGCCGGTGGCTCCGGTCCGCCAGGTCACGCCGGTCGCCACCAGCTCGCCCGCTCGCGTCTCGGTGTGCACCCTGGTGACGAACGCGTCGGCGACCAGCGCCACCGCGCGTCCGCCCGGCGACCACGCGTCGGCGGTCAGCGCCATCGGCACGTAGCTGTTGTCGGTCGATCGCTTGGCGGCGAGGTTGCGCGGCGCGGCGATCGGCTCCATGCAGCCCTGGAAGCAGTAGCCGCAGAACGTGCAGCCGGTGGCCTGGGGAAAGCGGAGCCGGGAGACGTCCCTGGTCAGCCCCGCGGTGCCGCCGGGCTGGAGGATGGCGTTCTCCTGCGGCCGGTAGGAGTCACCGAGCGTGGTCCTGGTGGTCTGCACCGGGATGCCGATGGTCTCGCACCCGTCGAAGAACGTGCGCTCCTTGCGCCCCATGGCGGCCGTCTGCACCGGCAGCGTGGCCTCGACCCACTCGTAGTAGGGGACCAGCTCCTGGTAGGCGAACGGGAAGCGGTGCTGGGTGTCGTAGGCGTCGCGGTCCGCCCCGTCGTAGTCGGCGAAGACGCCCGGGTAGGCGCGCGGGCAGTTGCCGAAGTAGTGCTGCGTGGTGCCGCCGACGCCGGAGAGCTGATAGACGAAGCTGTTCTGCGGCAGCTCGCGGAACCACGCCGGGCGCGATCGATCGGCCGGGCCGAACCGGAGATAGCCGGTGAGCGGGTTGTTGGCGTCGTTCTCGAAGTGCGTCCACTCCTGCCGCGGGTGGGCGTGGCGCGGGCCGGCCTCGAGCAGGAGCACGTCGAGCCCGCGCGCGGCCAGCTCCTTGGCCACGACCGGCCCGCCGCCGCCCGCTCCGACGACGATGACGTCAACCATCCGACACCTCCGTGCGGCCCTGGTAGTAGCCGAGAAAATCGTCCCACCCGTCGCCGGTCTGGTTGTCGGGCAGGTAGCCGGTCAGCTGCCAGCCGACCGGGCGCCCGGTCAGCGCGCGCGTCGTGGGGTTGTAGACGTGGCTCTCGCCGACGATGCCGAACGCAGCGAACTCGAGCAGCGCGCCGCCCAGGAACTTGAGCAGCCCCGACACCGACGACCTGAGCGGCTGGGGGATGTTCGCGTCGAGCAGCGCGACCAGGTTCGACTGCGACGTCTCGATCACCTCCATCGCGCGCGCCTTGTCGGCGAACGAGAGCCGAGCGAAGGGCGAGAGGAACGCCCCCTCGAGCGAGAGCGGGTCGACTGTCGTTGCCGCGGTGTTGAGGAGGAGCGCCACCGGCAGCGACAGCGGCAAGGTCTCGTCGTTGGCCAGGATGAAGAGGAGCGCGTCCTCGATCGGGCCGATGAGCGCGGCGGGCAGGCCGAGCAGGGGGCCGAGCGGCGGCAGGGGCAGCGGCAGGCCCTGCAGGCCGGTCACCAGCGCCGCCGCGGCCGGCCGCACCAGCTGGTCGGCGAGCGGCAGGAAGCTGTCGAGGTTCGCGACCAGGAAGTCGGTGCCGCCGGCCTGGATGCCGCCCGGCTCCGCGCGCGGGGTGCCCTGGGCCTGCGAGTAGGCGTCCTGCCCGGGCAGGCTGAAGGCGACGAAGCCGTTCAGCGTGTCGCGGGCCAGGTCGGCGAACACCGGGCGCAGGAGCCCGACGATGAGGCCCAGGTCGATGAGCTCGGTGTCGAGCTCGCCGGTGCCGGGCCGGGTCGGGAGCCCGCAGCCGGGCAAGAGCGCCGCGCTGGCGCCGAGCACGCCGATGCGCGCGAGGAAGATGCGACGGGACATCTCGCTGGGAGTCATGGCTCCTCCTCCAGACGGCTTGGTGACGGTGGCGCGGCGGCCCGGCGGCGAGGCGGATCGAGGATGGATCGCGGATGGATCGACCCGCTCGCCGCCGCCGGCGCGCGGCTCAGCGCGTGGCCGCGATGCGCTGGCCCGAGCCCGGCGGGACCGCCGTGAAGGTCACCTCCTGCCCGGCGGTCTGCGCCAGCGCGCGCAGCGCGGCGTCCGACAGCGCCGCGCCGCCGCCGGCCGGGACGAAGGTGCCACTGGCGGGGTTGAAGAGGTACCCCTGCGACGTCCCGCCCACCACCGCCTTGGCCACGAGTTCGCACTCCTTGACGGTGCCGCCCAGCACCTTCGAGGTGAAGCTCGCGGCGGCGCGCTGCTCGAGGAGGTCGATGCGCGGACCGACCGGGCCGGCGTTGCTGCTCGTCAGCGTCACCTGCTGTCCCACGATGGGCGCGAGGTCGGTGTCGAAGGCGAGCATGAACTGCTCCACGTCGCGGCGGGTCCCGTCCGGGTTGACGAGGGGGAAGCCGCTCGTCGCCAGCGGGCGGAACACGGCGGCGGTGAAGAAGCGGAACATGGTGTCGACCGTGCCGTCATTGGTGAAGCCGAACCCGCGGATCTGGTCGCCCGTGAAGCCGCTGTCGGGCGCGTCGAAGCTGTCGACCTTGGGATCCCCGAACATGCCGACCTTCGTGTACACGTTGCGCAGGTGCGGGATCTTGAAGATCTGCGGGATGATCCCCTCGAACGACGCCTTCTTGCTGGCCCCGAAAGCGCCCTTCGATGGGTCGAGCAGGTGGCAGCCGTTGCAGCTGAACCCCTCGAACACCTCGATGACGCCGCCGAGGATGGGGACGTTGAGCCCGTCCGCGGTACGCGTGCCGAAGTAGAAGTTGCGGCCGCGCTGCTGCGAGGCGGTCAGTGAGTTGTCGAGGTTGCGCACCGGGTTGGGCGGCTCGATGACCTGGAGCTGGAAGTTGGTGAAGGCCTGCATGCTTGCCAGCGGCGGCTGGTTCACGCTCCCGACCAGCCCCGGGAAGGCGACGATGAAGTTGTTGAACGACAGGGCCTCGTCGGTGGCGTTCTGGCCCAGCGCGCCGTTGGAGCGATCGCCGCGCCAGTGCATGGCTCCCGAGTTGCGCAGGCCGCGCAGAGTCTGCGTGGTCATCGGCCCCTTCATGGGATGGAACTCGTCGGCGGCGCCGCTGCCGTTCATCTCGCCGCGGAAGTTGAAGAGCAACTTGCCCGCGACGATCGCGAGCGGGTCGCCGAGGTTGATGTCGAGCGGGTTGTGGGTGACCACCTCGTCGGGGTTGCCCAGGTCCCACGCCAGATCGTCCTCGTCGCCGAAGATGTGGCAGCTGGCGCACGAGGCCTCGCCGTTGCCCGAGAAGCCGGTCGAGTCGTACAGCATGGGCCGGCCCTGCACGACCGACGCCGGCTCCGGGTTGGGCAGCGCGAGGGCCGCGGTCTGGGCGCCGCTCGCCAGGTCGACCACCTTCACCGCGTTGTCGAAGCGGGTCATCGCGTAGAGGCGGCCGCGCGCCTCGTCGAGGGCGATGCCGCTCGGGCCGCCTCCGGTGAGCGAGATGTAGCGGGCGCTGGCCGTGCGCGGGTCGAAGCTGTTGTTCCTCAGCGCGGCCGTGTCGAACACGCCGATCCGGCTCGAGCCGAACGCCGCGACGTACAGCGTCCGGCCGTCGCCGGTCACCGCCATGTCGAGCGGGATGGCGAGGCTGTGCTGCTTGGCCGTCGGATCGAAGCCCGGGTTGCCCGCAAGCTTCGTGTAGTCGATGTGCTTGTTCAGGTGGATCGGCGTCACGCTCGATCCCGAGATGATGGTGACGTGGCTCTCGGCCAGGTGGCCCTGCACCGTGTGTCCGCCGAAGATGCCGGGGCCCTCGAAGCGCACCTGGTTGAACGCCTCGGTGTTGGACACGTAGAGCTCGCCGGTGGCCGGATTGACCGCCATGTTGAACAGGGTCGTGCCGACGTGGGCGAACGACGCCGTCTGGGACAGCGCGTTGGCGTCGACGGAGAAGACGTCGGTGTCGGGCAGGCGGAAGCGGACCGCGTTGTCCCAGTTGCGGTGCAGCTCGTCCTCCCAGTGGCCGCTGGCCCGGTTGAACTTGACGATCAGCGCCGCCTCGGGCGCCGGATCGCCGGCGGCGTTGGTCCTCGGCCCGGGGTTGCCGCCGGGCGAGACGCTGCCGTTTCCGTTCACGCACGGCGTGTTCGGCTGAAAGCCGGGGCACACCATCATCTCGAGCAGCGCGGTGGTCTGGTTGCCGGTCTTGAAGCCCGCCACGTAGACGGTGTTGCGGTCGGCGCTGACGGCGAGCGCGCGCGGCGTGTCGGTGAAGAAACTCATGATCTTGACCGGCGTGCCGCCGACGGTGGTCCCGAGCTGGGCCGGGTCGAACACCCAGACGTCGGCGCGCGGCACGCTCGGAGTGGTGAACTGCGGGTCGCCCGCCCCGGGCACGCCGGACAGGGACGAGTCGACCCGCTGCTGTCCGCGGTGCGCGGTGGTGATGAAGGCGCGGCCGGCCGCGCCGGCGAAGACGACGTCGCGCGGCTCGTCGCCGACCAGCAGGGTGCGGACGACGCGCGGCGCGCCGGCGAGGCTCACGACGCTGACGCTGTCGGAGAGGTGGTTGACCACCCACACCTCGTCGTTCGTGCGCGCGGCCACCGCCACCGGCTCCAGGCCGACCGGAACGCGCGACTGGAAGGTGAGACCGCTGCCGGTGACCGAGAAGATCTCGAGCGTGTTGTTCGGCGTGTTGACCGCGAACAGCCGGCTCCCGTCGGGCGAGAGGGCGATGGGTCGCACCTGTCCGCTCTCGAACTCCACGAACGACGGCGCGGCCGCGGCCTGGGCCGCGGGCGCGGAGTCGCGAACGAGCGGCGCATCGCCCTGAGCCGCGGGCGCGTCGCCCTGAGCGGAGGGCGTCTCCTCCAGCGTGGCGGCGCCGTCTTCCTGACACGAAGCACCGCACACGAGCGCTCCGAGAATCCAAGCCAGGCGCACAAGCCTCTGCATGGCCTACCTCCAGTCGTCGAAGGACTCGATCAGGGGGGACAAACGAGACCGCGCGCAACGAGCCCGGCAACGCGCGCGGTGCAACCGAGCCTGCCAGTCGTCCACCCGAGAGTGACAGACCTACCGCTCGCCTCACTCCGTCAGCGGCGCAGCCGGCTCCGGGCTACCGCGTTCTCGCGGTAGTGAGTCGGTGTCACGCCGTCCAGCGCTGGAAGGCGCGGTGGAAGGCGTTGTGGTGGCCGACGCCGAGCAGGAACGAGATCTCTGCGATCGAGCCGTAGGCCAGGAGCGAGGCGAACAGGAGCTCGACGGCGGCGGGCTCCGCCTCGAGGCCGGGACGAGCCGGAGCCGCAGCGCCGCCAGCGGCGGGACGACGTCGAGCTCCATGGTCGAGGCCTCGTCCACGAGCGCGGTGAAGCGCGCCGCCAGGCGGATCGCCTCGCCGACCGTCGCGCAGCTGGCCGCGGCGTCTCGGGTCATCCGGAAAACGGTTCCATTTGCCTACACCGGCGCCGTGGCGGGAGGGCGCCAGAACGGAGAGCAACCCTCGCCGCGCTATGCGGGAGCCTCGACCTCCAGCCGCGGCGGCGACCTCAGGGTCTGCAGGACGACGCAGTACCTCTCGGTCAGCTTGAGCAAGGTGGCCCGCTCCTCGGCGGACATCTCACCGTCGACCTCGGCGACCACGCGGATGTTCTCGAACCCGACCCGCGCGTCCCTTGCCACGCCGAGCGTGCCGCGGAAGTCGAGCTCGCCCAGGGCCGTGATGGTCCCGCCGCGCAGCGCGAGCCCGAGCGAGGTCGCGACCGCGCGCATGGTGACGCCGTAGCATGCCGCCAGCGCCTCGAGCAGCATGTCGCCGGAGCAGGCCTGCGATCCGTCGCCGCCGGTGGCGGGGTGGAGGCCGGCCTCGACCAGCGCCTTGCCGGTCTGGATGCGGCAGGCGACCCCCTCGCCGAGCTCGCTCCTGGCCGAGAGGGTGATCCGCGCCGCCGACGGCTCGGCCCGGTACCTGTCCTTGAGGGGCGCCTGCAGCGCCCGCAGCTCGTCCGATTTCATCACCATAACCGTAGCGCGCGCATCCTTTCCGCGCCGCCGATCGTCATGTGCACATGAGCGAGCGCCATCCCCTGGTCGCCGAGGTCCACGAGGCGCGCCGCCGCTTCCTCGAGCTGGTGGCCGCCGTGCGACCCCAGCTCCACCGGTACTGCGCGCGCATGCTCGGGTCGCTGGCCGACGGCGAGGACGTCGTGCAGGACACCCTCGCCCGCGCCTACTACGCGCTGGCCGAGCTCGACGAGATCCCGGCGCTGCGGCCCTGGCTGTTCCAGATCGCGCACAACCGCGCGATCGATCTGCTGCGCCGGCACGACCGGCAGACGCGCGAGCCGCTCGATGTCGCGGACGACGCCGCCGACCCCGGACCCGACGCGGAGGACGCGCTCGCCGGCCAGGAGGCGGTCCGTGCCGCGATGTCGCGCTTCCTCGAGCTGGCGCCCGCGCAGCGCAGCGCGGTCATCCTCAAGGACGTGCTCGGCCACTCGCTCGACGAGATCGCCGCGCTCCTCGGCCTCACGGTCCCTGCGGTCAAGGCCGCCCTGCACCGCGGCCGGGTCCGCCTGCGCGCGCTCGAGGCGGCCGCGCCCGGCGAGGCGAGCGCGGCGGCGCCGCGCCAGCCGTCGGAGGCGGTGGCGCGCTACGCCCAGCTGTTCAACGCCCGCGACTGGGATGCGGTGCGCGCCATGCTGGCCGAGGACGTCGAGCTCGACCTGGTCTCGGTGTCGCGGCGGGCCGGGCGCCGCGACGTCGGCGTCTACGTGGCGCGCTACGCGAGCATGGACGACTGGCGCCTGGTGCCGGCCTGGCTCGACGGACGCGAGGTGCTGGCCGTCTTTCACGGCGCGCGCGATCCGCTCCCCGGCTACTTCATCGAGCTCGTCGCGGCGGGCGGCAAGATCACTGCGATACGCGATTTTCGACACGTCCGTTACATCGCAGTCGACGCCCGGTTCGACTTCGCCGCGCCGCCGGCCGGGCCCACTGGCTAGTCACGCCGGCCGAGCGCAGGGCGGCGCCGGGTGTGGGCTGTGACGCCGTGGCCCTCCGAAAAGAAAGAACGCGCCCCACATGAGGGCGCGTCCAGAGAACCGCATCATCCCGGCGCCGGAATTGTCCGCCGGGAATCTCGCAGATCAGCCGATGGGCGGATCGTTCACAGCGAGTTCAGGAAAGCCAGGATGCGGGTCCGATTCGCCGAGCTGAGGGCGTTGAAGTTGGCGGCAGCCTGCGTGGCGGGGGTTCCGCCGTGCGCGTTG
>DATFRY010000116.1:0-5321 GCA_035262925.1 Kofleriaceae bacterium
GGCCCCGGGAAGATGTGGAGGTTGCAGTCGTCGGCGGCGACCGTGATCGGCGTCTTCGCCGTGAACGCCTCGAGCGCCGGGTTCGCGTAGTGAGTGAGCCCCTTGAAGATCGGGATGAAGGTCACCGCGCCGAGCAGGCAGCCGGCCAGGATGATCTTGAGCCGGCCGATCCGGTCGGACAGCTTGCCGAAGACGATGAAGAACGGCGTGCCCAGCACCAGCGACGCGCCGATGAGGACGTAGACCGTGACGTAGTCGAGGTGGAGGGTGGTGCCGAGGAAGAAGAGCGCCCAGAACTGCCCCGTGTACCAGACCACCCCCTGGCCGGCGGTGGCGCCGAGCAGCGCGAGGAGGACGTACTTGTTGTTCGGGTAGCGGAAGAAGCTGTCGGTCAGGGGCTGCTTGGAGCCGCGCCCCTCGGCCTTCATCTTCTGGAAGATGGGCGACTCCTGCAGCTTGAGCCGGATGTAGATCGAGAAGCCGAGCAGGACGATCGAGATCCAGAACGGGAGGCGCCAGCCCCAGCTCTCGAAGGTCGCCTTGGCGAAGTTGGCGCGGCACACGCCGATGACGATGAGCGCCAGGAGCAGGCCCAGCGTCGCCGTGGTCTGGATCCAGCTCGTGTTGTAGCCGCGCCGGTCGTCGGGCGAGTGCTCGGCGACGTACGTGGCCGCCCCGCCGTACTCGCCTCCCAGGGCCAGGCCCTGGATGAGGCGCAGGAGGACCAGCACGGTGGGCGCCGCCCAGCCGATGGCCGAGAAGGTGGGGAGCAGGCCGACCAGGAAGGTCGACGCGCCCATCACCGAGATGGTGATCAGGAACGTGTACTTGCGCCCGACCAGATCGCCGATGCGCCCGAACACGAGCGCGCCGAACGGGCGGACCAGGAAGCCGGCGGCGTAGGTCGCGAACGCCGCCAGGAGCGCGGCCGTGTCGTGGCCGGGCGGAAAGAACAGCTTGGAGAAGAATGGCGCCAGGACGGCGTAGAGATAGAAGTCGTACCACTCGAAGACGGTGCCGAGAGACGACGCAAAGATGACCTTGCGCTCCTCGGCCTTGGAGACGATCGCGCCAGCGGTCTCGGTCGGCATGGGGGCCTCCGGGGGTAGTGTTCGACCGCTACTCTAGTCGCGAATTCCGTGCCGCGTCGAACTCTCTGCAACGCCGACGACGCGACGCGTCCATGCGTGTGGTTTCGAAACGCGCCGGTGTTACCTTCGGTAGCACGCGCCGCGTCAGGCGCCGCTCGCGCCCGAGCCTGAACCCGAGCCGGAGCGCGTCCTCGGCAGCGCGTGGCGCAGGCGCCGCTCCCACAGCGCCTTGCGGCTGATGCCGAGCTTGGCCGCCATGTCGCTCTCGCTCATGTGGTCCTGGTGTGTGAGCACGAAGCGCCGGAAGTAGGCCTCGAGTGAGAGGTCCTCCTCCTCGCCGGCGGGCACCGCCGGCGGGGCGGCCGTCGCCGGCGCCTCGAGGCCGAGGTGCTCGCGCAGGAGCGTGTCGGTGTCGAACAGGATGACGGCCCGCTCGATCGCGTTCTCCAGCTCGCGCACGTTGCCGGGCCACGCGTGGGCGCGGATGGCCTGCAGCGCGCCCGGCGACATGATCCGGCGCGGCCGGTTGAGCCGCGCGCAGATCTTCTCGAGCAGGAACAGGGCGAGCTCGTCGATGTCCTCGCCGCGCTCGCGCAGCGGCGGCAGCTTCACGTCGACCACGCGCAGCCGGAAGTAGAGGTCCGAGCGGAACGTGCCCTCCTGGATCATGATCGCCAGGTCGCGGTGGGTGGCGGCCACCAGCCGCACGTTCGCGCGCCGGACCTTGGTCGAGCCGACCCGCCGCACCTCGCCGTTCTGCAGGACGCGCAGGAGCTGGGCCTGCACCGGCATCGGCAGCTCGCCGATCTCGTCGAGGAACAGCGTGCCCTCGTCGGCCGCCTCGATGAGTCCGGCGTGCGCGCTGGTCGCGCCGGTGAAGGCGCCCTTCTCGTGGCCGAACAGCTCCGACTCGATCAGGCTCGACGGGACCGCGGCGCAGTTGACCGTGATGATCGGCGCGCCCTGCCGCGGGCTCTGCGCGTGGATGGCGCGCGCGACCAGCTCCTTGCCGGTGCCCGACTCGCCGAGGATGAGGACGGTCGAGCTGGTCGGCGCCACCTTCCTGATGCGCTCGAACACGTCGAGCATGGCCCGGCAGGCCCCGACGATGCCGTCCACCGCGTAGGTCCGGGCCACATCGGCCTGCAGCGCGGCGTTCTGCCGGCGCAGCCGCTCGCGCTCCAGGATTCGGTCCACCATGAGCAGGAGCTCGTCGTGATCGATCGGCTTGGCGATGTAGTCGACCGCGCCCATCCGCATGGCCTCCACCGCCGACTTGACCGTGGCGTAGCTGGTCATGATGAGGACCGGCACGCCGGGCGCGCGGACGATGAGCTCGGTGCCGGGCGCGCCGGGCAGGCGCAGGTCGGCCAGGATGAGCTCGAAGTCGCCGGCGGCCAGCCGCCCCTCGGCGTCGCGCACCGACTCCGCCGCCGCCACCTCGTGGCCCTTGCGGGTGAACAGCCGGCGCAGCTCGTCGCGCAGGACCGGCTCGTCCTCGACGATCAAGATCCGACCCATCAGACCCCCTCCATCGGCAATGACAGCCGGATGGTCGTGCCCTGGCCCGAGCCGCTGTCGACCTCCAGCGTCCCCGCGTGGTCGCGGACGATGTTGTAGACCAGCGACAGGCCCAGGCCGGTGCCCTTGCCCGGCTCCTTGGTGGTGAAGAACGGCTCGAAGATGCGATCGCGCAGCTCGGGCGCCACGCCGGCGCCGCGGTCGACGATCTCGATGAGCGCGCGCTCGCCGCCCGGCTGCGCTCGCACCTCGATCGCCTGCTCGGCGGGCGAGGCGTCGCACGCGTTGTGCAGGAGGTTGATGAAGACCTGGATGATGCGCGGGCGGTCGCCGTAGAGGTGCAGGTCGCGCGCGCACAGGTTGTGGATGAGGTGGACGTGGCCGCGCCCGTCCAGGCGCACCAGGCTCACCGCCTCGTCGACCGCCTCGCCCAGCGAGAAGCGGCTGGCCGGCGACAGCGCGGCCGACGTGCCGGCGCGGCTGTAGACCACCATGGCCTTGACGATGGCCCCGATGCGCTCGACCTGATCGCGGATGAGCTGCAGGCGCTGCCGCACGTCGTCGTCGCGCTGCTCCGACTGGAGGTTCTGCGCCACCGACGCGATGGCGGCCAGCGGGTTGCCGATCTCGTGCGCCACGCTGGCGGCCAGCTGGCCGATGAGGGCGAGCCGCTCGTGGTGCTCGAGCTTGGCCTCGAGCGACTCGCGCTCGGTCCGGTCCTCGACCAGCACGACCTGGCCGGCCGGATCCTCGCCCGGCGCGCGGGCGAGGCGCGACTTGCGCAGGTGGAAGCGGCCGGGCTCGCCGTCGCCGCGCGGCGCGGTGAGCTTGCGCGCGCTGGCCGGGTCGCGCGCGAAGGCGTCCAGGATCGGGCCCCACGGCGGCGGCACGCGCGCGATCGCGCCGCCGGCCACGCCGTCGGCGACGCCGGTGATCTCGGTCATCGCGCGGTTCCACAGCACCACGTCCTCGTCGGGGCCGACCGCGCACACGCCGACCGGCAGGTCCTCGAGCACGTCGCGCAGGTAGCGGCGCACCTGGTCGAGCTCGGCCGCGAGGTCGTGGTGCCGCGTGGCCGACGCCACCAGCTGGCCCTCCAGCGCGCGCATCTTCTCGCCCACCGAGCGCGCGCCCGGATCGACCCGCAGGCCGGCCCCGATGATGCCCTCGGCCGCGACCGGGCCGAGCAGGCCCGACAGGTTGCGCTGCAGCTGATCGCGCAGGCGGCGCAGCTCGGCCGGGTGGGTCTCGTCGGCCGAGAGCTCGGTGTCGGCCAGCGCGCGGGCCAGCTCGCGCGCGGCGACGTCGATGCCGAGCACCGGCGCCAGCGCGGCGGTGAAGTCGCCGGGCGACTCGAGCTCGAGGCGGCCGGTCGGCAGCGGCTCGCCCGCGTCGATGCACACGCGCGCCATTTCCGCCTCCTCGGCCGAGGGCAGGCGGCGCAGGCTCAGCCAGCTCATGACCAGCGCGTTGGCCCCGAGCGACACGAACGTGGCGAAGCTGAGCGACTGGACCGGAGGCACGCCCAGGAAGGCCGGCACGTCGAAGGCGACGTGGAGGTACTGCGAGCGCACCAGGAGCGGCGCGACCGCGAAGAGGAGCCAGCCGGCGATGCCGACCACCAGCCCGCTCACCACCGCGGCGCCGGTCGCGCGCCGCCAGAACAGGACGCCGGCCAGCCCGGGCAGGAACTGGGCCACCGCCACGAACGAGACCAGGCCGAGCTCGACCAGGCGCTGGTTCTCGCCGATGACCAGGAACAGGCCATAGGCCGCGGCCAGGATGACCACGACCAGGAGCCGCCGGGTCCAGCGCAGGAAGGCGTAGAGATCGGTCTCCACCGCGGACCGGCGGCGCCGGAGGATGAGGTGGTTGAGGCACATCGAGGCCAGCGCCAGGACGCTCACGATCACCATCGCGCTGGCGGCCGACACGCCGCCCAGGAAGATGAAGACCGGCAGCCACAGCGAGCCGTGGCGCAGGGTGATGGTGAGGACGTAGGCGTCGGGATCGCCGGACGGCAGCTCGACGCGCCCGGCCCACAGGATGATCGGGATCGACAGGTTGAGGAGGAGCAGGAAGAGCGGGAACAGCCACGCCGCCGTGCGCAGCGATCGCTCGTCGTGCGCCTCGGTGAAGGCCATGTGGTACTGGCGCGGCAGCAGGAACGCGGCCGCGAACGAGACCAGCAGCAGCGATCCCCACGGGCCCTCGCGCACCGGCCGGTAGAGCTCGTCGATCGCCTCCGGGTGGGCGCGCAGCCACGCGGCCAGCCCGGCCGGCCCGTCGAACACGCCGAACAGGGCGAAGGCGCCGACCGAGAGCAGCGCGACCAGCTTCATCACCGACTCGAACGCGATCGCCATGACCAGCCCGGAGTGCTTCTCGCGCGCGGTCACGTGGCGCGCGCCGAAAAGGACCGCGAAGGCGGCCACCAGCAGGCAGAAGGCCAGGCCCAGGAAGGCCGGGCTGCCCTCGCCGGTCAGGATGTGCACCGACGCGGCGACCGCGCGGATCTGCTGGGCGAGGTACGGCAGGCTGCCGGCCAGGAGGAAGAGCGTCACCGCGACGCCGACGTGCGCGCTGCGGTAGCGGAACGCGAACAGGTCGGCCAGCGACGCCAGCTGGTGATCGCGCGAGAGGCGCAGGACGCGCAGCCACACCACCGGCACCAGCAGGCACGCCAGCGACACGCCGAGGTAGATCGTG
>DATFRY010000117.1:0-2652 GCA_035262925.1 Kofleriaceae bacterium
GTCGAGGTGGAGCTCGGTCCCGACGTCCGTCTGCGCGCCATCCCCGCCGCTCCCTCGCTCGAGGGGACCGAGCAGTGCGCGCTCCTGTTCGAGACCCCGGATGTGGTCCTGCTCGACGCGGTCGACGTGCGCGACACCGCCGAGCTGCGCGCCGCGCTGGAGGAGCACCGGGGCCGCATCGACCTCGCGTTCCTGCCATCGGCCGCGTCCCTGCAGTGGCAGGGCTGCTGGAATCAGATGGACGCCGTCGGGGCTGCCGACCTGGCCTCGTGGCTCGACGCGCGCCTGGTCGCGACCTGCGGCGGCGCGCTGTCGGCGAGCGGGCCGCAGCAGCTCGGGATCCTCGAGCGCTACCCGTGCGACCGCGCCGACTGGCAGGCGGCGGCGGCGGCCCGGCTGCCGGTCGAGCGCGTCGTCTGGCACTCACCTCCGTTCGAGCTGCGGTTCGTGGAGCGATCGGCGCGCGGGGCGCGGCCGCTCACCCTGAACCGCGTGAGCCGGGACGGCCACCACGAGGTGCAGGCGCTGGTCGCCGCCTTCTTCACCGGCTACCTGCCGGACGCACCGATGCGGCTCGCGCTCGGCGGGCCGGCCGGCATCGGCGAGGCGGCGGCGGCCTGGGCGCCCCACCGCTCGACCCTCGCGGCGGCCAGCGTCCAGGTCGAGGGCCTGCTTCGCCGCTGCCATCCGGCGGAGCACCGGACGTTCGCCGGTGTGCTCGCCCCCGGCGCGCTCCGCCACCTCGCCCGCGTCGACGCGGTTCCGGTGGCCGCGCGCCTCGCCTGTGTCGTCCCGGAGCCGGCCCCGGACGGCGCCGCCGTGGTCGAGCACTTCTTCTGGGCGGCCGAGGCGCTCCTCCGCGCAGAGATGCAGCGGAGCCCCGCGGTGCTGCGCGACCTGCTCGCCTGCCTCGCGTTCGATCGCGGGATGGCGCTCCTGGCCAGGGAGGAGGGCCAGATGCGCCAGCTCGGCAACCTGACGCCGGAGCAGCTGGAGCGCGGCGCCGACGCGCAGGTGGAGGCGCTGCGGCGGACCATGCACCACCGCCGTCCGGTGCTGGCGCCCAATCACGTGTGGGTCGACGCCGCCGACATCGAGCTGGTGACCGGCGCGAGGCCCGGCCCCGAGGTGCGCGCGCTCCTCTGCTGCGCCGGCGCGACGGGCGTGCACTCGATCCTGCTCGACGAGATCCAGGCGCTCATCCTGGAGCAGTGCGACGGCCGCCCGCTGCCGGCCATCGCGCGCGATCTGGCGGAGCAGCTGGCCGCGACGCCCTCCGACATGGAGCGGGCGGTGTTCCGCGTCCTCGCCGATCTCACGCGCACCTCGGTGCACGCGCTCTTCTGGAGCGTGGCATGAGCCTGGGCGGCGTCCTGTTCGAGTCGATCGACCCCGCGGGCGAGGTCGCGCTCGCCGCGCGTCTGCTCGACTACCGGCGGCGCCTGTTCGACACCAGGATCCAGGCGCTCGACGGCGATCGCCTGTCGGCCGGCTTCGCCGATCAGGCGGGCGCCGTGCTGCGGGGCGTGGCCGAGCTGTGCGCCTGGTCGGCCGCGCACAGCCGCCTGCGTCCCCGGACCGAGGGCTGGGCCGCGTCCCTGATCCTGCACCGCATCCTCTTCCCGGCCTCGGCCGATCGCGCGCGCGGCGCGGCCCTCCGCAACCTGTGCACGCTCCTGGCGCTGGGCGCGCTGGACGAGGAGCCGGGCGAGCGCGCGCCGATCACGACCACCACCGACGGCGCCGGCGCGCTGGTCGACCTCCACTCGTGCGACCGGCTTCCGCTGCCCTATCCGCCCCACACGCGCATCGAGTGCCGCTACGGCGCCGGAGGGGCGGTGTGCCGCCCGCTCGACGGCGTCGGCCCCACCGTGCGCCTCGGCCGCGGCGCCGCCGGCGATGTCGAGCGCGTGCCCGTGGCGCGCGCCCGCGGCTGGGACCTGCCGGTGTTCGAGTCGCTCGTGGATCTCGGCTTCGACGAGGAGTTCCCCGGCGGCGGGGCGGCGGGCGATGGGTTCCTGCCGTTCGCGGCCAGCCTGACCGGAGCCCACGATCTCCTGGCCGCGCTGTGGCCGGAGGTGGTCGGCTGGGTCCGCGCCCTCGCGCCGGCGCTGGTCAGCATGGGCCGGCCCGGCTCCACCAGCGTCAACCGCTCGGAGACCTACGAGGCGGGCGGGCCCATCTTCCTGGCCGAGGTGGACGACCCGTTCAAGCACGCCGAGAGCCTGGTCCACGAGATCCAGCACCACCGGTTCCGTCTGTGGGCGGCGACCGAGCCGCTGGCCAGCGTGCGGGACGAGGCGCACCGCTACATCTCGCCCTATCGACCCGATCTGCGCCGCCTGGTCGGCGTCCACATGGGCGTGCACGCCTTCGCCGCGGTCAACGAGCTGCGCCTGCGGGCGCGCGAGCGCGGTCTGGTCGCCCCCCGCGCCGACCGAGCGGCGCTGCGCAGCCACTTCGCCAACCTGTTCGCCTTCCGCACCATCGTCGAGCACGACGGCGGCGGCGAGGAGGCGCGCCGCTACGCCGGCGAGCTGGCTCGCCGTCTCCTGGACCATCACCGCCTGCTGGAGCCGCTGCTCACGCCGGCCACGCGGGCCGCGGTGGACGAGTACTTCGGCCGCCACCGCGCGCAGGCCATCGAGCACG
>DATFRY010000118.1:0-3887 GCA_035262925.1 Kofleriaceae bacterium
CCAGTTCAAGGGCGAGGCCGAGATGCGCGCCCTCAGCCTCATGGGCCTCGACGCCGCGGTGGTCGGCAACCACGAGTTCGACCTCGGCGCCAGGAACCTGTTCGAGCAGATCGACAACTGGTCGCGCTTCCCGCTCCTGGCCGCCAACTACCTGTTCGAGGATCCGATCAACCCGACCGACCGCTCGCTGCGCGACGTGGTCCAGCCCTACACCATCTTCGACGTCGAGGGGCTCAAGGTCGGCGTCATCGGCATGGGCAACTGGTCCTCGATGGCCGGCATCTTCGAGGGCGGCAACTCGCTCGGCGTGCGGCCGCTGGTCGACGGGCAGGTGGTCGAGGAGTACGTGCGCCTCCTGCGCCCGGTGGTCGACGTCATCATCATCGTCAGCCACCTCGGCCTCGACGAGGACGAGGGGCTGGCGGCCACCGACATCGACGTGGACCAGAACGAGGGGCTGCCGCTGGCGGGGGTCGACCTGGTCCTGGGCGGGCATCTGCACATCGTGCTCAACCCGCCCAAGGAGATCCCCAACGACGACTTCGGCAACCGCGCGCTCCTGGTCCACTCGGGCGCGTTCGCCAAGTTCGTGGGCCGCCTCGACCTGGTCGTGCACGTGGGCGACGACAACAGCGACCCGGAGCGGCGCAGCAAGATCAGCGCCTACTCCTTCAAGCTGTTCCCGGTCGACTCCTCGGTCGAGGACGACGCCGAGGTGGCCGAGCTCCTGTGGCCCTACTCGGTGGCGCTCAACCGCGAGATCGACCTCAACGGCGTCCTGGCCTACATCGACACGCCGGGCGAGGAGAAGGTGGTGCGGGCCGACCCGACCGGCGGCGACTCGCAGCTCGGCAACCTGGTCGCGCGCGCGATGCAGCAGCGCACCGGCATCGAGGCGGAGATCGCCATCACCAACTCGCTCGGCATCCGGGCCGACTTCGAGAAGGGGCCGCTCACCGTCGAGCAGACCTTCAACGTGTTCCCGTTCGAGAACACGATCACGCTCATCTACCTGAGCGGCTCCGAGATCCAGGAGACGCTCGACTTCGTGGCGCGCAAGTCGGCCGAGCGCGGCTGCCGCGCCCAGGCCCAGGTCTCCGGGGTCACCTTCGACATGGTGTGCAGCGGCGAGTGCCCCGGCGGCCAGCAGGCCTGCGCCAAGGAGCTCCACCTGGGCGACAACTGCCGCGGCGGCGACCCCAACGGGCCGATCGATCCCAAGGCCTGTCCGCCGATCGTGCCGACCGGGCTCTACAAGGTGGCGGTCAACGACTACATCGCGCGCGGCGGCTCCGGCTTCGACGTGCTCAAGCGCAACACGTCGAAGCAGTTCACCACCATCTCGCTGCGCGACGCGCTGGTCGACTTCCTGCGCCAGCAGCCGGTCTGCGGCGACGACATCATCGACATCTCCGACCCCGACCGCGCCACCGTGCGGCAGCGCTGGGGCTCGGTCGCCTGCATCGACAACACGGTCGAACCCCATGACGGACGCATTCGCCCGGTCTTCGAGTAGGCGCCGCCGCGCGGCGCGCCGCCTGGCGCCCGTCCTGGCGCCGGCGCTCGGCCTGGTCCTGGCCGCGTCGGCGGCCGGCTGCGTCGACGAGCGGCCGGGCGTCACCGGGACGACCTCGCTCGCCGTCGAGCTGGTCAGCCCCGATCCCGGCAGCGCGGACGAGCGGCTGGACGACGACGCGCGCGCGGTGGTGGTCAGGGTCAGCGCGCTGGACGAGCAGGGCGAGGTCGACGAGAGCTTCTCCCGGCCGGTCGATATCCATGTGCACTACCTGGGCGGGCTGACCCCGCCGCTCGAGGACGACCCGCTGGCCACCGTGGACCTCGAGGCGGGGCGCTCCGAGGAGGTCGGCGTGCAGCTGCCCGACGTGTTCGGGCCGACCTATCTGTGGATCGAGGACGCCGACGGCGACGACGCCACGTTCGCGACCGGCACCTCGCCGCTCCTCTGGTACCGCGATCCGTTCCTCCAGGACGTGTCGCGCCCGCGCGACGAGATGGCGTTCGACGCGCTCGAGCGCTCGCCGCTCGAGGCCAAGCAGGTCCGGGTCAGCGGCTCGCGCTTCGGCGCAAACGGGCGCCTGGTGGTGACCGGCGTGTACGCGCAGGGCTACACCCTGTCCGACGTCGAGTGCGGGGAGGGCGGCGCGCCGCCGTGCACCACCGGCGACTACGACTCGGTCCTCGTCTTCAGCTTCAACCGCCCGCTCGGGCAGGGCAGCGGGCCCATCGAGGTGGGAGACGTGATCGGCGAGGTGAGCGGCGGGATCAGCGAGTTCAACGGCCTGACCGAGCTCGGCTTCCCGCAGAGCGTCGTGTCCGACGAGGGGCGCGACCCGGCGCGGGTGCCGGAGCCGACCGTCATCCAGCCGGAGTGGCTGGGCGGCTCCATCGAGATGGAGCGGGTCGAGACGGCGCTGGTCGCGATCGACGGCGCGACGGTGTGCGAGCTGGACGACGACTACGACACCTACGCGCAGTGGAAGCTCGGCGCCGGCCCCGACGGCTGCGCCGACACGGCGGGCATCGTCAACGTGGTCACCCAGGGACAGGTCAACGACTTCCGCCCGGGCGACCACGTCGGCGAGGTGCTGCCGCGGGTGGTGGGGACCCTGCGGCCCGTCGAGATCGGAAGCTTCCACGTGTGGATCATCTATCCGCGCGACGAGGAGGACCTGACGCTGCCGTGATGGCAGGCGCCGCTCCACCCCACGCTCCACCCCCCACCCGGACCAGTCCATGAAGCGTCACGCCGTCTCCCCTGTGCTCGTCCTCGCCCTCGGTCTGTCCGGGACCGCCGCCGCCCAGGCGCAGCAGCCCGCGCCCGCGTCGGCGCAGCAGCCGGCGCCCGCGCCCGCACAGCAGCCCGCGCCGGCACCCGCACAGCAGCCGGCGCCTGCGCCCGCGCAGCAGCCGGCGCCCGCGCCCGCGCAGCAGCCGCCGCCCGCGGCCGACGAGCAGCGCCCCGCGCCGCCGCCCGGCAGCCCGACCGACGCGCCGGCCAGCGAGCCGGTCCCGTCGGACTCGACCGGCGAGCCCAAGAAGCCGGCCGGCCCGGAGGCGACGCCCCCGGCGTCGGCCGCGCCGCCGGCGCAGGAGGTGGGCCGCGGGGCGGGCGGGCAGTCCGGGTTCGTCGACATCCGCCTCAACCTGACCCTGACCAACGAGAACGTCTTCGCCAGGCCGGGCGAGACCATCCCGAGCGTGCCGGGCTGGCGCTTCGGCCGGCCCAACTCGCTCGGCACGCTCTTCTTCGACAACTACGACACGCGCTTCTCCGGCTACGAGACGCTGTCGCACGGCGTCCTCTACAAGAACTTCAACCGCGACTCGTGGGAGGTCGAGGGCGCGCTGGTCCTGCGCATCAACGACCTGGCCGAGAACCGGATCGACCTCAGCGACGCCGGCTCGTACATCCGCGTGGCGAAGTGGCTCGACCCGACGCGCAGGAAGAAGGAGCTGGTCTCGCTGACCGCGTTCCCCACCTCGAGCGACCGGTTCAGGCTGGGCTACAGCTGGCGCCTGTCGTGGGGCGGCTCGCCCGAGTACCAGCGCAGCCGCTCTGCCGTTCCGGGCGTGAAGCTGCAGTGGGAGAACGACCAGGTCTACGCCTTCGTCGGCGCCAAGTCGGCCGTGGTGCTCGACCGCGCCACCGCCGAGGAGGAGGCGGTGGTGGCAGGGCTGGCCGGCGGCGGCTGGGACATCACCGACATGTTCCGCGTCGAGGTCAACGGCGGCTACTTCGACCGCGGCGGCAACGAGCTGCAGGACGTCATCCACGAGAAGGTCCGCCTCTACGGCGGCTCGGTGCAGGTGGCGCTGCACCAGGGCGAGCCGATCACCTCGTCGGTCGACTACAAGCTCTACCGCAA
>DATFRY010000119.1:0-3387 GCA_035262925.1 Kofleriaceae bacterium
CCGCCCGACCGGGGTGGGATGATGGAGGGCGCGCGGGTCGGTCATGGCGACCGGGTCGAGCGTGGCCGCGGCCAGGGCGCGCTCGAGCGCGACGACGCGCGCGGCGTCGCGCGCGGCCGCGGTCTGCGGCTCGCCCAGCCGGGCGAGGACGCGCGCGAGGTGGTCGGCGTAGTCGGCGCGCAGGCGGCGGGCGCGCGGCTCGTCGGACAGGTAGTCGCCGCGGACCGGCAGCGCGAGCCCGGCGGCGTCCGCCTCGGCGATGGCTCGCCCCGGGTCGTCGAAGTCGGGAGCCGCGTAGACGGCGAGCGGGACCTCGCCGCCGCGGCCGGCCAGGCGCGCGATGGCCGCGAGCAGGTCGCGCGGCGATGCGATGGCCGCGATCGCGTCCAGGTCGGCGCGCAGCGGGGCCAGGCCGCGCGCGTCGATCGCGGCCTGGTCGGTGCAGGCGGCGTAGTAGGCCCCGAGCCGATCGCCGGGCCGGCGCGCCGCCTGGTCGAGGATGGCGTGCACGCGCTCGAGGTTGCGCGCGATCATCTCGTCGTACAGCGTCCAGCGGGCCGCATCGGGCGGGACCGGGTGGCTGGCCGTCCACGCCGAGCAGGCGTAGTCGTAGAAGTCGGTGCATGGATCCACGCCTGCCGCGGGCCCCGGCGGCGCCGGTGCAGGCGCCGGTGCCGGGGACAGGGACGGGGACGAGGACGGGGATGCGCGGCACGCCACGAGCACGGCGGCGGCCGCGACGAGGGAGAGCCGGGAGAACCGGTGGGCCGATGGTCGATCCATGGCCCCACGATGACGAGAAAGCCGCGAGCCGGTCTTGAACCGGATTAGCCTCCGGCCACCCGCTCAGCCCGGCGATCGAGGCCGCAGCCGTCCCGGCGTGATCGACCGATCGCGCCGCAGCGCGCGGGTCATGTGGCTCTGATCGGCGAAGCCGACCTCGGCGGCGGCGCGCGCGAGCGGGACGGCCCCTGCGATCAGCTCCACCGCCCGGAACACGCGGTGCGCTCGCACGAAGCCGCGCGTGGTCGTCCCGCAGCGGCGGCGGAAGGCATGGGCGAGGTGGACGGGATGGACGCCGACGGTCGCGGCCAGCTCGGCCAGCGGCGGCGGCTCGGCCAGGCGCTCGACCAGGAGCTCGCGCGCGGCCTCGAGCCAGGCGGGGGCCCGGCGCCTGCGCCGCGCGACGGCGGCCAGGATCTCGCCCACCGCGGCGTCGACCTCGCGTGCGCGCGCCGACCGCGGCGCCCGCAGGCATGTCGCCAGCCGCGCGCCGAGCGCCACCAGCGGGCAGACGCCGGCCGGGTCGAACGCGCCCGCCGCCAGAACCGCGCGTACGCGCGCATCGGCCGGATCGAGCTCGACCACGATCGAGCGCGCACCGCCGGGGTGATACTGGTTCTCGTGCCGGCGCAGCGAGTCGCGCAGGACCACCTCGAACGGCGCCGGCGAGTCGAGGTCGATCCCGGTCCGCTCGGTCACGGCGCCCTCGACCAGGAGCCACAGCTTGGCCGACTCGTGGACGTGGGCGGCCAGGCGCAGCGAGGCGGGGTGCGAGACCTCGACCACCCGCACGCGGCCGGTCCGCAGCTCGTCGGTCACGATCCCGTGACCACCGGTCGGAGCCTGTGCGCAGCCGGTCATCGCGGCCGGCCCTCCTACGGCGCGTCGGTCGGCGGGTGCAGGAGCAGGATCTTCCCGGTCAGGCCCGCCGCCAGCTGCTCGCGCACGTCGCCCCCCTCGACCAGCGAGAGTCCCGGCGTGACGCGCACGCGGTTCTTGTTGTCGACGAACACGGCCTGGATGTCGGGCAGCTTCTCGGCCAGCTTGAGCCCGCGCTCTGCCCCCATCACGAACAGCGCGGTGTCCCACGCGTCGGCGGTGAGCCCGTCCCTGGCGATGACCGTGACCGAGCGGCAGCCCTGTGTCGGGTAGCCGGTCCGGGGATCGAGGATGTGGTGGTAGCGCTTGCCGTCCTTGACGAACCCGCGCTCGTAGTCGCCCGAGGTCGAGAAGGTGCGGTTCTCGAGCTCGGTCAGCGCGAACGTGGCGTCGCGCGCGCCGCGCGGGTCGCGGATCCCGACCCGCCACTTCTGATCCCCCTTGGTGCCGGACACGAACAGGTCGCCGCCCGCCTGCACGATGAAGTTCTCGAGCCCGCGGTCGCGCAGGATCGCCGCCGCCCGGTCGACCGCGTAACCCTTCGCGATGCCGCCCAGCGTGATCGCCATGCCCTTGCGCCGCAGCTTGACCGTGTGCCGGACCGGGTCGACCAGCACGTCGTGGTAGCCGGTGAGCTTGCGGTGCGCCTCCACCTCGGCGGGCGTGGGCAGCGTACCGTCGAGGTCCTGGTCGAACTTCCACACGCCGCGGTAGGCGCCGACGGTGATGTCGAACGCGCCTCCGGTCTTGCGCGCCACCTTCTGGGCCAGCACGATGATGCGCAGCGACTCCTCCGAGACCGGGACCGGTTTGCCCCCGGCGGCCGCGTTGATGCGCGACACATCGCTGGTCTCGACCCAGTTGCTCATCAGCTGATCGAGGCGGTGGAACTCCCCGAACACCGCCTGGGCGGCGGCCTGCGCGCCGTCCGCGTCGTCGGTCCACATGGTCAGGTCGACCAGCGTGCCCATCGACTGGGCCTGGAAGTGCTGCTTGCGCTCGCCGTCGCCCGTCTGGCCCTTCTGGTTCGGGTCGGCGGAGGCGGTCCGCGCGAGCGAGGCACACAGGAACAGGGCCGGAACGAGCAGGCCGGCGAGCGGCAGGCGGCGCCACATCCGTGATCGTCGGTGACCGGTCGACCGGCGCCCGTCTCCTCGACCGCGTCCTGTGCGACCTACCGCAGCCAATCCACCACCCGGAGCAGCAGGAGAAGCGCGCCGACCCCGAGCGAGGCGAACACGAGCAGAAGCGCCATGCCCAGGCTGCCCTGGGTGTCCTTCTGCATGCCGAGCCAGGCCGCGTAGCACGCCGGCACGATGCCGAGCCCGGCGATGACGGCGCCCAGGATCGATCCACTCGTGAGCCCGCCGATGGCCGCGACGATGACGCCGGCGACGATGAGGCCGAGTGCGAGGAGGAGAGGGGCCTGGGTCCGGCTGGTGGTGGTGGTCATGGAACCTCCTGCCCGCAAAGAGGGTAGCACGCCCTCGGCGGAGGGTTGTACGATCACACCCGGTTGCGCGACCGTCACGCCTGCGGAGCGGCAGCACGCGCCGCCGCCGCCGCTCTCGCCCCGGCGGGCGCCGCGCGCGCGCTCGCCGCCGGCGCCGCGCTCGCCGGCGCGCTCGGGCTGTCCGCCTGCCCCGGGCGCGACGCGCCCAAACCGGTCTCGCCCACGCGCCCGCCGCCGCGGGCCATGGCCGGCGATCCGCTCGGCGCCGACTC
>DATFRY010000120.1:0-6822 GCA_035262925.1 Kofleriaceae bacterium
CTGCTCGGTCTGCAGCTGGGCGCGCGCGGCGGCGAGGTCGGCACGGCCGGCATCGAGACGCACTTCGAGGTCCGTGCGATCCAGCTCGACCAGGACGTCGCCGGCCTTCACCAGCTGGTTGTCCTTGATCGCGACGGCGACCACCTGCCCCGGGATGCGCGCGGCGACCGGATAGATGTGGCCCTCGACCTGCGCGTCGTCGGTCGATTCGTCATTGCGGGTGATGAGCCAGTGGAGGCCGAACGCAATGGCGGCGGCGGCGACCAGGCCGAGCGCGACGAACTTCGCCCGGCTGCGCCGGGGGCTGACGACGGACGGCATGGGGGCGGTCACTGGCCTCTGTTAGTGCGCTGCCGCATGATCGTCAAGCGATTGACGATCACGCCGCGGCTCGGCGCCGTCCACACCCGCGCGGATCCGTTGAAGATAGTCCTGCATGAGGTCCAGCTCCGGCCCGCGCAGGGCCGAGAAGATCGACGAGATGCGCCGGTAGTGGTCGGGCAGGAAGCTGTCCACGACCCGCCGCCCCCGCGAGGTGATGCGCAGCACGCGCACGCGCGCGTCGCGCCGCGATGGCACCCGCTCGATGAGACGCCGGCGCACCATCCCGGCCACCACCGCGCTCACGTTCTGCCGGGTGACCAGGAGCTGCTTGACCACCTCGGGCATGGGCGCGGTGCCGTCGGGGCTGCGCCGCAAGACCACGAGGATGTCGAGCGCGCCGGTGCTGAGCTCGTGCTCCTCGAGGAACGGGGCCAGAAAGCCCTTCAGCGCCGCGAAGGTGGCGACCAGCTCGTGGAGCGCGCGCATGGCCTTGCGGTCCAGGCCCGGATAGATGCGGGCGAGCGCCTCGATGGCCGCCCGCTGCCTGCAAGCCCGATCATCGGTCGCGGTCACCGGGCATGTGTAAAGCGCTCGACGACGGGTGCCAGGACCACTCGAGGGCTCGATGGCTCGATCACTCGAAGCCCGGCACCATCATGGCGGCGAAGCGCTCCGGGTCGGCCGCGCCCTGCGCGCGCAAGAGCGCCTCTGCCTGGGCCGCGAGCGACGGGTCGCCGCGCAGGCGGGCGAGCGCGCGGCGCGCGGCCGCGGCGTGAGCGGCCATGCCCAGCCGATCGAGCTCGGCCGCGGCCCGCTCGAGGAGCGCGGCGGCGTCGGCGCGCTCGCCGGCGCGCGCGGCCAGCCCGGCCTCGATGAGCGCGGCCTGCGCGCGCGGGGCCGGGGCCATGTCGCGGCGGAGCAGCGACGCGTAGCCGCGCGCCTGGTCGCCGTCGCCGCGCGCCACCGCCACGCGGCCGGCGGCCTGCGCCACCTCGCGCAGCACGATCGGATAGCGCGCGAGCCGCGAGCGGGCCAGGCCGTCCGGATCGAGCCGCCAGTGGGCGGCGAACGCGCCCGGCCGGCCGCTGTACAGGCAGAGGTCGGCGCGCGAGAGGACCGCGCCGTAGTGGCCGACGCGGACCCCGCGCCGCTGGTTGCCGTCCCAGTCGGCCACCGCGCCGTCGAGGTCGCGCTCCGCCTCGTCGACCTGGCCGCGCAGGAGGTGGAGCACGGTGCCGAAGCGGAGGCGCGCGCTCAGCGCGGCGTAGCGGTCGCCGCGCAGGTCGGCGGCCCGCACCGCGCCCGGCATCCGCTCGGCCAGGAGGGCCAGCTCGCCCAGCATGAGCTGGCACAAGGACGCGTACTGCTCGGCGGTCGACATCTCGAAGCCGCTGGTGCGGTGCTGCTGGCGGAGCACCGCCATGAGGTTGCGGAAGTGATTGAGCGCCGCCCGCCAGGCGCTGCCCTGGAACAGGGCCAGGGCGCCGCGCGCCCACAGCGCGTAGGGCGCGGCGCGCTCGTCGCCGGCGGCCGCGATCACCCGCTCGGCCCTCGCCGCCATCACCTCGGCTCGCCGGTACCTCCCCTCGCCGGCCAGATATCCGGCCTCGAGGGCCAGCGCCATCGACAGGCGGTGGGGCTCGGCGTGGCGCAACGCCAGGGCCAGAAAACGGGCCTGGTACTCGGCGCCGCGCTCGGTGTCGAGCAGCGACAGGGCCACCGCCATCGAGCCGCACACGTCCATCTCGGTCAGTGCCCGGCGCGGCACGTCGCCCTCGCCCCGCCGCCTCGCACCGACCCAGCGCAGGCCGAGCAGCCGCCGGCGCCAGCGCGCGCTCCGGCGCGAGCCCGCGCCGCGCGGCGCGCGCAGCCCTATGTGGCGCAGCACGCCCTCGATGGCCTCGAGCCCCTCGCCGACGTAGCCGCCGCGCAGGAGCGCGGCCGCCGACTGGTGGCGCAGCTCGAGCGCGGTGACCGGATCCGCCTCGTCGGCGGCCTCGCGGAACGCGGCGGCCGCCTCGGGCGGGCGACCCGCGCCGGCCAGCGCCTCGGCCATGGCCACGCGCAGCGCGCGCCGCTCCTCGGGCGAGGCGCCGGCGCCGGGGGCGAGCGCCATGCGGTAGAAGCGGGCGGCGCGGTGAAAGTCGAACTGGCGGGCGGCCTCGGCGGCGGCGGCGCGCGCGTGCTCGCCGGCGCGCTCCTCGTCGCCGGCGCCCTTCCAGTGGCGGGCCAGCTGCGCGCTCGATCCCTCCGACCAGCGCTCGAGGGCCAGCGCGAGCGCGCGGTGGCAGGCGCGCACCCGCTCACGCGAGAGCTGCGCGCGCACGCACTCGCGGATGCGCGTGTGATAGCACTCGACCCGATCGGTGGCGCGCCCGCCCGCCGCCTGCACCAGGTTGACGGTGCGCAGGTGGCGGATGGCGCGGCCCAGCGACTCGGGCGCCGAGGCCAGCGCGGTCGCGGCCACGCGCTGCGAGATCGGCTCGCCCGACACCGCGGCCAGCTCGACCAGCTCGCGGGCGTGGTCGGGCAGCTGCGCGATGCGCCGGCGCAGAAGCTCGACGAAGCTGACCGGCCGGCTCTCGTGGCTCGCGGTGGTCTGCATGTGAATGGCCAGCTCGGCGATGAAGAGCGGCACGCCCCCCGCCTCCTCCGCCACCCGCTCGGCCAGGAGCGGGCTGGCCCCGCGCAGGTACTGCTCGGCCAGCCAGGCGGCGTCGCCCGCCGGCAGCGGGCCGAGCTCGAGCCGGGTGAGCCACGGCGCCAGCAGCTCGTGCAGTCCGCCCAGCGCGGCGCTCTGGATCGACGCCTCGACGGTGCCCTCTCCGCTCGACAGGTCACCGGCGGTGTCGGACAGCGGCGCGCGCTCGTCGGAGCGGGTGCAGAAGAGCAGCAGCAGCGCCGGCGGATCGGGCGGCCGCATGATGTCGGCGAGCAGGCGGATCGAGTCGAGGTCGCTCCACTGCAGATCGTCGAGGAAGAGGACCAGCTCGCGCTTGACCGCGAGTCGGCGCAGGACGTGGCGGAGCGCGGTGAAGGCGCCCTGGCGGAGCTCGTGCAGATCGGGCGGCGTCTCGCCGCGCGGCGCCGCCGCGATGGCCGCGACCCGCCCCAGCACCGGGAACAGGCGCGGCAGGAGCGGCGCGTTGCCGGGCAGGAGCTCGGCCGCCTCGGCCGACGGCAGATCGTTCCAGTAGCGCGCCAGCTGATCGATCACCGAGTCGATCGCCTTGTAGGGCACCGACTCGCGCTCGTAGCAGCGGCCCTCGAGCACGACCAGCTCGGGACCGGCGTCGCGGCGCAGGGACTCGACGAAGCGCTTGACCAGGGCGGTCTTGCCGATGCCGGAGACGCCGCTCACCGACACGACGGCGGCGGTGCCGTCCTCGACCTGGCGCGCGCACTCGGCCAGGCGGGCCAGCTCGAGCTCGCGCCCGGCGAACGCCGCCGTCTGGGTGGCGGCCGACACCGAGCCGAGCGGGCTGGCCGCCGCCTCGTCGTCGGCCCCCAGGCGGCGCAGCACGTCGGCCCCGGTCGGCCGCGCGGCCGGATCGATGGCGAGGAGGTCGACGCAGAGCGCGTCGAGATCGGGCGGCACCGACGAGACCAGCGCGCGCGGCGGCGGCGGCGGGTGCGACTGCTTGTCGAGCAGCACCTGCATGATGGAGCCGTGGTGCGGGGTGCGCCCGGTCAGCGCCTCGTAGAGCAGGCAGCCGAACCCGTACCAGTCGGCCGAGGGCGAGACGCGCCCGTCGCTCACCTGCTCCGGCGCGATGTACTCGACGGTGCCGACGATGCGGCCGCCCAGGCTGTCGCCGGCGGCCCCGTCGAGCTCGGCGACCAGGCCGAAGTCGAGGACCACGACGCGCCCGCTGTGGGTGACGAGCACGTTGGACGGCTTGATGTCGCGGTGGACCATGCCTGCCTGGTGGAGCGCGATGAGCGCGCGGGCCAGCTGGGGCAGCACGGCGCGCAGGCGCGCCTCGTCGAACTGGGCGCGGGCCGGGACCGGCCGCAGCGCCGGCGGCTGGTGGCGGCGCTGCGCGCGCGCCGGCCCGATCGCGGCGGGCTGGTCCTCGAGCGCGGCCTCGAGCGCGAACCGATCGGTGTCTGCGCGCGACGGGCTGTCGTCGTCGGTGCCCTGGCCGGGCGCGCCCGGCCGCGAGTGGCGGATGATGTCGCTCCCCTCGACCAGCTCCATGGTGAAGAAGCCGGTGTCCTCGGCGACGACCATGTCGTAGAGGTCGACCAGGTTGGGGTGGCTGAGGTGCGCGAGCGCGCGGAACTCGCGCTTCAGCCGGTAGAGCGTGTCCAGGTCGCGGTGCTTGAGGGTCTTGAGCGCCACCAGCTGGCCGCGCTCACGGTCCTCCGCCTCGTACACGACGCCCATGCCACCCTCCCCGATCGGGCGGATGACTCGGAAGCGTTTGCCTGCCCCTTCTTCGACCTTCACCGATCGGCAAGAGTTTCCCGACGCGAGCATCTTAGCCCGGCGTGAGAGCGCGTTCACCTCGATCGCGCGACGAGATCGCGGCCGGCGAAAATTCGGCAAGCGGGGTGACTCGCGGATCACGGCCGGTGCGGACCGCGGCGGTGTGATGGCCCTGTGGTTGCAGCTGCGAGGGCCATGAGAGTGGCCATGAGAGCGAAGCTCTGGCTCGCGACCGTGTATGTGTCGGCACTCGTGGGGGCGGGCTGCGGGGATTCTGCGGACCCGGACGCCGGTCCGTGCGCCGACCGGACGGGCGGAGCGCTCATCACGTTCGACATCGCGGGGACAGAGTCGATGACGGTGTGGGCGACCGGCCACAGCTTCATCGCAGAGGCGCTCGAGCTGGAGGGCGGTGGCCGCGCGCGCATCCCGACGTTCAACGACCTCGTCGACGGTCCCGACTGCGACGAGCAGTGGAGCTGGCACGTGGATCCGGCGGACATGACATGGGCGGATGCCGCGATCGAGCTGTGCGACGGCCTGCCGTCGGGCATCGAGACCGACAAGTCGTACTGGCTCGACACCGTCGATCAGTACTGTCCCTGGACGGCCAGCGTGATGGAGGTCGCGCCGAAATGACCGAGCCGGCGACCGCGGCGGCAGCTGCGTCGCCGGGCGCAGTTTTTGCGCGACGCGAAGGGTGCGGAAGGCTGGCATGATCCGAGGGTGAGTGCTGTGACGCCCATGGTTCGGGTCAGCGCGGCCGCGTCTCGCGCGCTGGCAGCGCGGATGAGCGCGATCGTCGAGGTGCCGATGAGGGCGGCGTCGATGGCCGAGGTGCTGGCGAGCGAGCCGGCCGACGCCATCGCGCACATGGTCGGCGATCTGATCGCGCACGCCGGCGACGCCGCGTCGGCTCAGCGGCTGGCGCTCGACGCGCTGCTCGTCGTCCTCGCCGACGCGACGCGCCTCGGCTACGAGCGGCGGGCCGAGCTCTACGCGGCGGCCGTCGAGGCAGGCCAGCCCGAGGTCGCGCTGCTCCTGTTCGACGCGGCGCCGCTCGCGCCCAGCGCGGAGGCGCTGGAGCAGCACCTGGGCGACGAGCGGCCGCTCACGCCGACCGGGCGGCCGCTGTCGCTCGGCGAGCGCAAGGCGCTGGCGCGCAGTCACCGCCGCGATCTCCTGCTGCAGCTCATGCGCGATCCACACCCTGACGTGGTCGCCGTGCTGATCGACAACCCGCACATGACCGAGGCCGATGTGCTGCGCCTGGCCAGCCGGCGGCCCATGCTGCCGGCGGCGCTCGCGGCCATCGCCGCGTCACATCGCTGGCGCGCGCGATCGCGCGTCCGCCGCGCGCTGGTTCTGAACCCGTTCACGCCGCTGCCGCTGGCGGCCCGCCTCGTCACCACCCTGGCCGACCGGGATCTGCTCGGCGTGGCCGGCGATCCCGCGCTCGACGAGCGCCTCCGCCGCCACGCCGGCGCGATCGCCGCCCGGCGCCGCGCCGCGATGGCCGACCGCGGCTGACGGATCCGCCCGGTCGTCGCCCGGGTGGCGCCCGGTGGTGGCCCGACGCTGGCCCGAGGGTGGCTCGCGGGACGGCCGGGCTACCTCGGAGACTCGAGATTCTCGTCGGGATCGGGGAGCGGCGTGCGCATGGTGACCAGCTCCTCGGCCGCGGTCGGGTGGATGCCGATGGTGGCGTCGAGCTGGGGCTTGGTGATGCCGACCCGGACCCCGACGGCGAAGCCCTGGACGATCTCGCCCGCCTCGTGGCCGACCACGTGGATGCCGAGCACGCGGCGCGTGGCGCGCTCGACGACGATCTTCATCAGCGTGCGCGAGACGCGCTCGGTCATGGTCAGCTTGAGCGGCCGGAAGACGGAACGATAGACGTCGACCGCACCGCAGGCGGCGCGCGCCTCCTCCTCGGTGAGCCCGACCGTGGCGATCGGCGGGCTGGAGAACACCGCCGACGGCACGTGCGCGTAGTGGAGCGGCGCGGCCGACGCGCCGTCGTCGCCGGCGAACAGGCGGCGCGCGACGATGACGCCCTCGGCGAT
>DATFRY010000121.1:0-6005 GCA_035262925.1 Kofleriaceae bacterium
CAAGCCGGGCGAGCCGGTGGGAGACGACATCGACGTCAACCCGACGGTTCACGAGTTCATGCAGGCCGCCTCGGATCTGAGCGGCCTGGGCGGCGAGATGGGCCAGCAGGTGCTCGCCGCATGCTCGGGCATCGCCACCGATCTGGGAGCCGACGACACCTGGAGCGACCAGGAGGGCATCGATCGGTCCATCTCCAACCAGGACAAGACCGGCGCCTGCGACGCCGCGATCCAGCGCGTGCTCGACGCGGTGGCCGCGGCGCGCGAGGTGAACGCGACCGTGGCCCTGTCGATCGTCCGCGGCGAGTGCACCTCCGACTTCGAGGCGCAGGCGAAGTGCGACGCGGAGTGCGCCGCGAACGAGACCTGTGACCCCGGCACCATCGAGACACGCTGCGAGCCGGGCGACCTGTCGGTCCAGTGCGACGCCTCGTGCGAGGCCGACGCGTTCTGCGTCGGCACGCAGGAGGTCGCGGCCAACTGCATGGGCCAGTGCGAGGCCGAGTGCGTGGGAGAGTGCTCCGGCACCTGCATCGCCGCCGACGGCACGCGCACCGAGAACGACCCCAGCTGCGACGGCAAGTGCACGGCGACCTGCAACGGCGAGTGCAGCGGCCGCTGCAAGATCGAGGCAGAGGCCGGCCTCGACTGCGGCGCCGACGTCCACTGCGAGGGCGGCTGCACCGGATCGTTCACCGAGCCGGTGTGCACGTCGGAGTTCAAGCCGCCGGAGTGCGACGTCGACGCCGACTGCCACGCCGCCTGCAGCGCGCGGGCGATGGCCGACAGCACCTGCGAGCCGCCGACGGTGAAGGTGCTGGCCAACGTCGAGGAGACGCCGGAGCTGGCGCCGCTGGTCGACACGCTCGAGGAGCACCTGCCCGACCTGATCGAGGCCGCGGAGGCCAAGGGCCCGCTCGCCCGCAGCGCCGTCGAGCGCCTGTCGAAGAGCGGCGACCAGATCGCCGACGACCTCGGCGACCTCCAGGGCAAGGAGCTGAGCTGCGTGGGCGCCGCGGTGGACGCGGTCGGCGACACGGCGTCGATCTTCGACGTCGCGGTCGAGGCCAGCGTCGAGGTGACGGTCGAGACCACCAAGGTCTGCGACTGACGCGACCAGCCCGGGCGGGGCCGCGCGCCCCGTCCGGGCCGGGCCGGGACAGAGCTGCCCGGGAACGACCTGCCCGGAAAGGAGCTGCCCGGGAGGAGAATGCCGTGGAGAGCCCGATGACGATGCCGATGACGATGCCGATGACGAGCCCGATGACGAGCGCGACACGGAGCGCCGCGATCCTGGTCGTCCTGTGCGGGGCCGCGGGCGCCGCACGCGCCGACAAGTCGCGGGTCTCGGAGGAGGCGGTGCCGTCCCCCGTCGAGTGGCTCCACCTCCGCGGCGGCGTCGGGTTCCAGCGAGTGCAGCTCCACACGCTGTTTGCCGAGGACAGCGACACCACGCGGCTGACCGCCGACATCGTGCCCGAGGACATGAGCGGCCCGGCCGCCTCGCTCGGCATCGGCACCAGGCTGTGGATCTTCGGCCTCGGCCTGACCGGGCAGGTCGCGCGCCTGTCGGGAGCCGCGCCGGAGCGCGGCACGCGCGATGTCACCCTGTGGAGCGTGGACGGCGAGCTCAGCTTTCGCTCGCCGATCGGCCGGTTCGTGCCGTTCGTGCTGCTCGGCGCCGGCTACAGCACGTTCGGCGGCCTCGGCGACATGGTCGACGGCCTGGGCCGCGGCCTCGACATCGACGGCATCAACGTGCGCGGCGGGCTCGGGCTCGAGTACTACCTCACCGCCGCGCTCTCGCTCCACCTGGCCCTGGAGAGCGACCTCCTGTTCCTGGCCCGCAAGGGGGTGGCCGCGCGCGATCTGGCCGAGCCCAAGGAGGTCGGCACCCTCAACGAGGCGGAGGCCCGCATCCTCGAGGCCGACGGCTCCAGCGCCGGCTTCAGCTACGGCGCCGACGCGGGCATCGGCGTCCACTTCTGATCCACGTCCGGTCGGGCGCGCCTACCAGCGGCGCGGCTCGACCGCCATGCCGGCAGCCTGCCAGGCATCCCAGCCGCCGACCAGGGCGCGCGCGCGCTGCCAGCCGGCCCGTCTCAGCTCGCGCGCCACACGGGCGCTCGTGGCCTCGTTGGGTCAAGCACAGTAGAGCGCGATGGTCGCCCCGGTCGGGATGGCCAGGGCACGCGCGCTCTCCACCGGGCGGTCCGGATCGATGCGCACCGCCCCGGCCGCCTCGGTCTCGCTGCCGCGCGCGCTGCGCTCGGTGCGCACGTCGCCGAGAACGACGTGCTCGCCGCCGGCCAGGAGCGCGCGCAGCTCGTCGATCGAGATGGTGTCGCGCGCCGGCGTCCCGGCCGCGGACGGCGACGGCGCGGCCGCCGCCACGGCGGGCGCCGCGCTCACCGCGACCACCGCGGCCGCCGGCGCCGCCGCGGGGCGCTGCGTCGTCCGCGCATGCACCACCAGCGACGCGCCGTGCACGGCCAGCGACGCGATCACGACGACCGTGGTGACGTGGAGGAGCGGCTCGGCCCCGGGCACGCCGGCGAACACCGGCAGCGAGACCAGGAGGAGCGAGCTCAGGCCGCGCGGCCCGTACCAGGCCACCAGCAGGCGCGGCCGCCGTTCGAGCCCGCTGCCGAGCAGCGCGACCATGTAGATGAGCGGCCGCAGCGCGATCACGAGCCCGGCGAACAGGAGGGTGGGCCCGTCGAGGCCGTCCAGGCCGGTCCACACGATCGAGGTGCCGAACAGGACGAACGCGAACAGGAGGGCCATCTCGGCCGTGGTCTCGCCGTATTCGAGGAAGCAGTCGCACAGCTCGACGTCGAGCGAGAGGATGGTGAGGCCCGCCGCGAACGCGGCCAGGAAGCCGCTGCCGTGCACCGCCTCGGCCGCCGCGTAGGTGGTGAAGGCGACGCCCAGCGAGTAGAGCGACTCGTAGTCGCGCCGGATCCCCGTGCGCCGCCTCACCGCGGCCAGGACCGAGACCGCCACCACGCCGACCACGATGCCGATGACCGGGCCGAGCAGGAGCACGTTGACCGCCAGCCGCCCCCAGGCGGTCGCGCCCGCGCCCATGAGGGACATGCCGCCGAGCACGATGGGCAGGAGCACCGCGTCGTTGAGCCCGCTCTCGAGGCGGAGCGCGACGCGGGCGCTGTCGGGCAGACCCGGCCGCCGCAGCATCCCGCGCAGGACCACCGGATCGGTGGAGGCGAGCGCCGCGCCCAGCACCGCCGCCGGCGCCGGCTCGAGACCGAGCAGCCACCAGGCGGCGAACGCGAGCACCGCCGCCGTGGTCAGCGTGCCGGGGCCGAGCACGCGCACGGCCAGCCCCAGGTGGCGTCGCACCTCGGGGAGGTCCAGGCCGAGCGCGTCGGTGAACAGGACCAGGA
Organism: Kofleriaceae bacterium; assembly: GCA_035262925.1. Lineage (GTDB taxonomy): Bacteria > Myxococcota_A > Polyangia > Haliangiales > Haliangiaceae > DATFRY01. Next base: position 3,408 of record DATFRY010000121.1, read on the forward strand.
CCAGGCCGAGCGTGGACACCGCGCGGAGCATGGGCGCGTCGAGCCCGAGGTCGAGGAGCGCCAGCCCGTGCGGCCCGATGAGCAGGCCCAGCAGCAAGAACACCGCCGCGTGCGGCACCCCGCTCCGATCGATCGCCCCGGACAGGAGCGTCGAGACCGCGATGACCAGCCCCACGATCGCGACCGAGGCGATGAAGGACTCGGCGGTCATCCCCCGCGCAGTATAGCGCCGCGCCGCGCGCGCCACCGGACGTGAAAAGGGGCGCCGAGCTCCCTCGGCGCCCCTCGCGGCTCGCGGCCCATGCCGCGCTACCTCTTCACCACCTCACCACCTCACCACCTCACCACCTCACCACCTCACCACCTCACGAACACATCACACCGCGCCGCGCCGTCACCACCACCAGTACGGCTGGCTCGGCAGCGGCAGCTCCTCGGCCGCCACCTCGCTCAGGTCGTCCAGCCGGTGCACGGTCACCGCGCGCGAGCTCAGCGCATAGATGTAGTCGCCCATGAAGATGCTGCGCCGGATGTCCGCCCCGCCCCACCAGCCGTCGGGGGTGCTCTCGAAGAAGCGCGAGTGATCGATCGTGCCGCGCAGCTCGAGCCCGCTGTCGGAATCGACGCTGATCAGATCCAGCTGCGAGTGCCAGATCGGCCACGGCGTCTCGCCGCCCCCGCCCTCGACCGGCCCGTCCTCGACCGTGTAGCCCGAGATCGGCACCGCGAGCAGCTTCTTGGGCTCGAAGTACTGGAAGGCGTGATGGTCGTAGAGCGCCTCGGACCAGCCGCTCCAGTCGGAGGTCAGCTGCTCGCCGTCCACCAGCGCCGGGTGCGCGCGATCCGACACGTCGAACAGCGAGACCTGCGTGTTCCAGGTGATGCCGTTCTCGTCGCCCCCGATGCCGATCGACAGGATGCGGTCGTCGGCGATCGGATGCAGATACGTCGAGAAGCCGTCGACCTCGAGCTCGCCCACCTGGTGGGGATTCGCTGGATCCGACAGGTCGATGGTGAAGAGCGGGTCGACGTACTGGTACGTCACCACGAACGCTTCGGTGGGCAGGAAGCGGGCCGCGAAGATCGACTCGCCCACCGCGATGCCCCCGAGGTGACCCACCGTCGTCAGCTCGCCGTCCTGCTCCTCGAGCACGTAGATGTGGCTCTCGGGCGGCGGCGGCTGCGGCGGCTCGCTGGCGGCCCGGGTCGCGCCGGTCCTCGCCCCGCCCGGGGGCGGCTCGTCCACGACGACGCCGCCGCCGCCCCAGGCCAGGAACGGGGTGGTGGTCGCGGCCACGCGAAGCCGGCCGTCCTGCTCGTCGAGCGCGAACTGGTTGACCACGGTGCCGTCGATGCGGCCGGAACCCACGTAGTTCGCCACGCCCGGCTGGCTCACGTCGAACGCGTGGATGTTGGTCGCGGGCGTGAAGATCTCACCCGGCTCGACCTCGCGCCAGCTCCACCACCAGTCCCACGCCGCCTCGGCCAGGTACAGGCGATCGCGCGACGCATACACCGTCGCCCAGTTCGACACCACCGTCTCGGCGTCCGGCGCCAGCTCGGGCGCGGCGAGGTCGAACGACACGATGGTCGTGGTGGTGCGCCCCGAGCTGTCGGTCGGCCGGTAGAAGGAGCTGCAGTCGGAGCCGGCGATGGTCAGCGTGGCGAGCTCGCCGCTGGGCAGCCGCTCGTACAGGCGGGGGATCAGGTCGTCGAAGCTGGCGTCCTGGATGCGCTGCGCGGCCAGGTCGCGCACCTCGTCCAGATCCACCGGGTGTCCGTCGGTCGGGTAGAAGAGCGACCAGATGTCGTCGAGGCCGGGCACCATGATGTTGCCGTTGGCCACCACCCGCACCGAGCTGTCGATGCGGCGGGCGTCCTGGTACCAGCCCTCGAGCCACACCTCGCGCTCGAGCGCCGGCGCCGCCGGGTCGCTGACGTCGAGCACGGTGATCTTGGACAGGCCCCACGTGCGCCACGGGATCTCCGGGGTCGCGTCGCCACGCGTGACCGCGGCGCGCACCGGGTGCTCGGGCGGCAGCGTGTCGACCGCGACGAACGAGAAGACCGCCGCGCGGCCGCTCTCGGAGTCGAGCAAGAGCTGGTAGGGCTGGCCCTCGAGCTCCACCTCGGAGCTGGCCACCAGCTGCCCGAACTCCGGCACCCCGAACACGTGCAGCCGGTTGCCGTTGACCACGTAGAGGTTGTAGCCGTCGGTCTTGACCAGGTCCGCCTCGTCGACCCCCTCCTCCTGGTTGTTGGTGCCCGAGTAGTCGGTCCCCTCCTGGCGCGGGCTGCCCGCGCCGCCGCCGTCGCCGCCTCCCGACGCGTCGTCGCCCTCGGCGCCCCCGACCGCGGGCGGCAGCGCGCCTCCCGACTGATCGTAGCTGTCGATGATGGCGTCGAGCTCCTCGAGCGCGCGGTCCTTGAGGTCGGACTCGAGCTCGCGGCACGTCTGGTACCGCGTCAGCGAGACCGTCTTCTCGGCGGTCCACGGTCGGTGCTGATCGTCGCCGCTATCGCTGCAGGCGGCGTGGAATGTGGGGAGGAGGAGGACGAGGAGAGTCGAGGGAATTGGTCGCGGCATCGCCGGCCGGT
>DATFRY010000122.1:0-11252 GCA_035262925.1 Kofleriaceae bacterium
GACCGGCGCCACGAACGCCACCCGTCCGTTCAGCGCGAACAGGCGAGGCGAGACGACGCCCAGCTTCGCCCGCTCGACCCAGTCGCTCGGGGACCCGTGCGCGTACAAGGTCTCGCCGTGGTCGTCGAACAGGGCGATCGAGGCCACGTACGGGTCGTCGTCGAGCGGGGACAGGATCTCCCGCGCGGTCTCGCGGTCGGAGAAGGCCACCGCCGAGCGCGCCTGGGTGGCCAGCATGGCCCCGTAGCTGCGCGCCCTGGCGCTCAGCCCGGCGTGGATGGTTGCGCTCTGGCGCGCGGGGAAGTAGATCGTCAGGAAGCCGACGATCGCGGTCATCATCACCGAGATCAGGCCGATGAGCTTGACGTGGATGCTCAGCCGGATCGGCCGGGAGCGCAGCGCGCGCGATGGACGGCCGGAGGGCATCGCGATCTCCTTCGGCCGGTTCGGGCGGCGGCTGAACAGGGGCTGCGAGGTCCGCAGCGGTCGGGCGGCGCGGCATGCATGGGCGCGGGTGTGGGCTCCTGTGGTCGCGGCTGCCCGGGGCTGGCCGGACGGGGTAGGCTCGCGCCGACCCGGCCGCGTGACGCTCGGGGCGAGGGAGCCATGACGATGGACGTCGAGGGCGAAGTGGAGCGCGAAGTCGAGGACGAGCTCGGGGGCGGGCACACGTCGCGCCGGTCCGCCGAGCCGACTCGCATGGGCGCGCTCGCCGTTGTGCGATGATGCCGACCTCGCGCGTCATCGGCGGCCTCGAGGACCTGTTCGCGCCCGGGTTCCTGAGCGATCCGCAGCTCGCCCGCGTGCTGCCGCCCGATCTCCTGGCCTGGTACCGGACCGAGGCGGGCGGCTGGTTCGCGCGAGAGACGGCGCGCGACTTCGACGGCGCCCCGCCGGCGCGCATCCGGCAGATCTTCCACGGCGTGGGCGACGCCGGACGCGCGACCGCGGTCGAGTTCGTCCGCCGCGGCGGCCGGCTCCTCTTCGGCAGCGACACGCCGTCGGCGCCGACCTACGCCAATCCGCCCGGCTACAACGGGTATCTCGAGATGCGCGAGCTGGAGCGCGCCGGCATCTCGCCCGCCCGCATCCTCGCCGCCGCCACCCGCGACGCCGCCGTGTTCTTCGGAATCGCCGCCGACTTCGGCACCGTCCAGCCGGGCAAGCGGGCCAGCCTGCTCCTCCTGCGCGCGGATCCGCTGGCCAGCACGAGCGCGTTCGACACCATCGAGCTGGTCATCGTCGGCGGCCGGGTCGTCCCGCGCGCCGACCTCGCGGCGCGCTGACCGCGGCCGCCCGGGCGGCCTGGCTCGCTTGACCGGCGCCGGCGCGGGCGCACACTTCGGCGTCGTCCCCATCCATCATCGAGGAGGCGCCGACATGGCGAAGCGCATCATCAAGGCGGCCGCCGTCCAGGCCGAGCCGGTCGTCCTGGATCTCGCGGCCACTCTCGACAAGGCGTGCCGCCTGATCGCGGCCGCGGCCGACGAGGGCGCCCGGCTCATCGTGTTCCCGGAGCTGTTCATGACGACCTACGTCAACGGCTCGATCTGGGGGCGCGGCCTGTCGCGGTTCGGCAACCGCGCCGCGCGCGACGCCTGGACGCGCCTCTGGGACAGCTCGGTCGCGATCCCGGGCGCCGCCACCGACCGGCTGTGCGACGCGGCGCGCCGCGCCGGCGCCGTGGTCGCGATGGGCCTCCACGAGCAGGCGGAGCAGGGCCGCACGCTCTACAACACGGTCCTGTTCGTCGGCCCCGACGGCATCATCGGCAAGCACCGCAAGCTGGTGCCGACCAACCACGAGCGCATGGTCCACGGCCCCGGGGACGGAAGCACGCTGTCGGTGTTCGACACGCCGGTCGGCAGGGTCGGCGGCCTCATCTGCTGGGAGAACTTCATGCCGCTGGCCCGCTACGCGCTCTACGGCCAGGGCGAGCAGATCCACGTGGCGCCCACCGCCTTCGACGACGAGATGGCGATCGTCAACGCCCGCAACACGGCCTTCGAGGGGGGCGTCTTCGTCGTCTCGGTGTGCATGGTGCTGCGCAAGGCGAGCTACCCGGCCGGCTTCGAGCTGGCGGAGGAGCTGGCCGCGGCGAGGGACGTGCTCCAGGCGGGGGGCAGCGTCATCGTCGCCCCCGACGGGCGCGTCCTGGCCGGCCCGGTCTACCGCGAGGAGACCATCCTGTACGCGGACCTCGAGATCGGCGAGACCGTCGAGGCCGGCCAGCTCCTGGATGCGACCGGGCACTACGCGCGGCCCGACGTGCTCAGCCTCGATTTCAATCGCGTGCGCCAGTCGGCGGTGAAGCGATCGGGCGGGCTCGACGCCTGACCTGGGGCCGACGCGCGGCTGACGTGCGCCGGTGTGGTCGCCGGGCGCACTCTCGTCGGCGACAGTCTCGCTCGCGTGGCCCTCAAGTTCCTGCGAGCCCGCCGATACGTGGCTTGTGAGCTCCGAGGAGCGTCGGTCCACGACCAAGATCTTGCTCGTCGAGGACGACGCGGTCTGTGCCCACCTGGTCACTGCCGTCCTGCGCCGCCGCGGGTACGACGTCGTGTCCGCATCCGACGGCGTCCAGGCCATGCGCGTGGCCCGGCAGGAGCGGCCCGATCTGATCGTGCTCGACCTCGGAGCGCCCGGCGGCGACGGCCTGCTCACGCTCACGCGGCTGCGCCACCTGTCCGAGACCTCGCGCATCCCGGTGGTCCTGTCGACCATCCGGCCCGCCATGGGCGTGGAGGGCGAGGCCAGGGAGCTGGGCGCGGACGAGTTTCTGGCCAAGCCGATCGCGCCGGCGCTGCTGCTCGACACCGTGCAGCGCCTGACCGGCGGCGCCGCCCGCTGATCCGACGGGCCGCCGATCCGACGGCCTCGCTCTATCAGCGGACCGCGTCGCGCCCGGCCGCCTTGGCCGCGTACAGGCGCTCGTCGGCCCGCCGGATGGCGTCCTCGATGTCCTCGTCGGCGCGATGCTCGGCCACGCCGGCCGAGACCGTCACGCGCGGCAGGTCGGTGACCGCGCGGGCCAGGGACGCGCGCATGCGCTCGGCGAAGCGCCGCCCGCCGTCGAGGTTGGTGTCGGGCAGGAGCGCGATGAGCTCCTCGCCGCCCCAGCGCGCGATCACGTCGCTGCGCCGCGCGGTCTCGGCCAGGCAGTCGGCCACGTGGCGCAGCACCTGGTCGCCGACGCCGTGTCCGTGCACGTCGTTGACCCGCTTGAAATGGTCGACGTCGACCACCACGACGGTGAGCGGGGCGCCGCTGCGGCGCGCCCGCGACACCTCGCGCTCGGCCGACTCGGTGAAGCCGCGCCGGTTGGCCAGCTCGGTCAGGTGATCGAGGCGGGCGAGCTGCTCCTGGGCCCGCCGCTCCTCGATCTCGCGCGTGATGTCCTGGAACAGGTCCATGCGGCCGGTCCCGCCGGGGAGCGGCACCGGCAGGCTGCTCCAGCGGTAGACACGGGGGTCGGGGCGGTCGGGGTCGGCCACCTCGATCTCGAGCTGTTGCCGCACACCGTCCGGCGCCAGGGCGGCCTGCAGGAAGCCCTCGCCGTCGGACAGGCGCCCGGCCTGGTCGCGCAGCCGGTCGACGCGCGCCGCCCCGATGGCCCGGGCGAGCGGGACGCCGAGGATGCGGGCGAGCGCCGGGTTGCCGTAGACGATGCGGCCGTCCCGGTCGGCCAGCATGGCGCCGTGATCGAGGTGCTCGATGACCGTGGCCAGGTAGGAGCGCGACTGCTCGAGATCGGCGTGCAGGTCGAGCAGGCGGCGGGCGGCCTGAACGCGCGCGGCCAGCTCGACCGATTCGACCGGCTTGGTGATGAAGTCGTCGGCGCCGGCGGCGAAGCCGGCCGCGACGTCGCCGGGGCCGCCGCGCGCGGTGATCAGCATCGCGTACACGTACGGCCCGTGCGGGCGCGCGCGCAGGCGGCGGCACAGCTCCAGCCCGTCGATCGCCGGCATGTTCCAGTCGAGCAGCGCCATGGGCGGAGCTTCGCGGCCGCACAGGACGTGCCAGGCCTCCTGGCCGTCGGTGGTCTCGGTGACCTCCACGCCCAGGCCGCTCAGCGCCGCGCGAAACAGGTGTCGCGAGACCGGATCGTCGTCGGCGACCAGGGCCCTCATGGCGCGCCCCCACCCAGCGCCGCGACCAGGAGCTGGAGCTCGAAGTCGAGCGTCATGACCGCCGCCCCGGTCGGCTGGCCGGACGCGATGGACTCCTCGATCTCGCGCGCGACCTCCGCGGCGGGCAGCGCCGCCAGGGTGAGCAGCGCGCCGCGAAGCGCGTGCGTGGTGCGCGCCAGCAGCACGCGGTCGTCGCCGGCGACCGCCGTCCGCAGCGCATCCCGCCGGCGGTCGACGTCGCCCATGAAGACCCCGATCAGCTCGTCGAGCAGCACCGCATCGCCGCCGACCTGGCGGAGCGCGCGAGCGCGGTCGAAGGCCGGCACCCTCATCGGCGACGGGTGCCCGACGGCCGCGGTGGCCGCGTCGCGCTCGGGCCGCGGCAGGGCCGAGACGGCCAGCACCGCCTCGATCTCGTCGAGCAGCGCGCGGGCCCGGAAGGGCTTGGCCACGTGGCCGTCCATGCCGGCCGCGAGGGCGCGGTCGCGCTCCTCGCCCGCGGCCTGCGCGGTGAGCGCGATGATCGGAACGCGGCGGCCGGGGCGCTCGCTGTCGCGGATCGAGCGGACCGCCGCCGGACCGTCCATGACCGGCAGCTGCATGTCCATGAGGATGAGGTCGATGTCTCCGCGCTGGGCCGCGTCCACCGCGGAGAGGCCGTCCTCGACCGCGACGACCCGGTGGCCCGCTCGCTCCAGGACCAGGGTGGCCAGCCTCCGGTTCACGGGGTGATCCTCGGCCACCAGGATCCGCCGTCCCCCCGCCGGTGCGGGCAAGGGTGCGGGCGCCGCGTCGCATGCGGCGTCGATGGCATCGGCGGCGTCCGCGGCGTCGATGACGTCGGCGGCATCCGCGGCATCGGCGGCATCCGCGGCATCGGCGGCATCCACGTCCAGGCGAGACGTGAACCAGAACGTGCTCCCGCGGCCCACCTCGCTGTCGACGCCGATCTCGCCCCCCATGAGCTGCACGAGCTGGCGGCAGATCGCCAGCCCCAGCCCGGCGCCCCCGTGGCGGCCGACCACGCGGTCGTCCCCCTGATGGAAGTCGTCGAAGATGAGCGCCTGCTCGTCGCGCGGAATCCCGACGCCGGTGTCCGTCACCTCGAAGCGCAGGACCGGCGCGCCCCGGACATCGCCCGCCACCGCGACCGCCACGCGAATGCTGCCGCGCTCGGTGAACTTGATCGCGTTGCCGACCAGGTTGATGAGGACCTGGCCGAGCCGGTGCGGGTCGCCGATCAGGCGCTCGGGCACCTCGGGCGGCACATCGATCTGGAGCTCGATGTCCTTCTCGCGCGCGCGGTGGGCGAGGGCCTTCATGGTCGCCGCCACGCGGCCGCGCAGGCAAAACCGCGACCTGTCGAGGCGCAGGTGCCCGGCGTCGATCCTGGCGAAGTCGAGGATGTCGTCGACCAGGCGGACCAGCGAGGTCGCCGAGGCCTGCGCGGTCCGGAGGTAGTCGCGCTGCTCGGCGGTGAGATCGGTGTGCAGGGCCAGCTCGATCATCCCCAGCGCGCCGGTCATCGGCGTGCGGATCTCGTGGCTCATGCGGGCCACGAAGTCGGAGCGCGCCCGCATGGCGGCCTCGGCGGCCCGCTTGGCCGCGCGCAGGTCGCGCTCGGCCTGCTTGTGCTGGCTGATGTCCTTGCCGAAGCAGTAGTGTCCGGTCAGCTCGCCGCGCTGGTCTCGCACCGCCACCAGGACGACGCGCTGGTCGAAGCTCGAGCCGTCGCGGCGCACGCCGACCGTCTCGCTCTCCACCTTGCCGGCGACCAGCGAGCGCGCGTGATCGGCCATCATCGCGTCGACGTGGTCGGGGTGGATGGTCTCGGTCCAGGCCAGCCCGACCAGATCGCCGGGCGAGCAGCCCAGCATCGCCGCGTACGCCCCGTTGGCGGCGACGTAGCGGCCTTCCCGGTCGAGGCGCGCGATGCCCTCGACCGCGTCCTCGAGCGCGCGCCGGAGCTCGCGGACCTCGTCGTCGTCGGCGCGGCCCCGCCGGGTGCCGCCGATCCCGATGAAGGAGAGGGCGGAGCCGAGCAGGATGAAGTCGAACGGGCTGGCGGGCCCCATCCGGCCGTGCGCCCCCATCCACTGGCCGGCCGCGACGAGCGCGCCGGCGCCGATGATGAGGTGGCCGATACGGCGGGCCGCTCGCACCCAGGGTTGCATCGATCTCCGGTCGTCGCTCCTCACACCACCCTGGCGCTCGTCAGAAGTGACATGATCGGTCGAGGCCTCGGGGAACCGGCACGCTGCGCTTTCCTGCTCTTGCACGGTCTCGAGCTGCCAGTCGAGCAAGCGCCATGCCGCCGCCTCGGTGAGTAGAGTGTCCAGTAGAGCGTGCGTGCGGTGCAAGAGGATGCATGCGGTCGACGTGGAGAGCGGCACGACCGACATCACCCGCGCGGCGCGATGGGCCGCGCGGCCGTTGCGCCGCGAGCCCGTCGCGGGCAGACCCGCCGCGGGTCATGCGCGGCGGGTCGGTGAAGACGGGCCGGCAGACCGGCGCACGGGTCAGGTGGTACGGAATCCGTACCGCGCGGCCCCCTCGGCTGGCAGTATCGCCTCCTCATGAAGAGCTACGGCCAGTTCTGCTCGATCGCCCGGGCGCTCGAGCTCCTCGGCGAGCGGTGGACGCTCCTCATCGTCCGCGAGCTCCTGTGCGGCAGCCGGCGCTTCGGTGAGGTGAGGCGCGGCATCCCGCGGGTCTCGCGCACGATGCTGTCGGCGCGCCTCCGCGAGCTCGAGGGCGCAGGGGTCATCGCGCGCGACGACCGCGGCGGACCATCCTACCGCCTGACCGGGGCCGGGCTCGAGCTGGCCGCCACCATCCGCGAGCTCGGCACGTGGGGCCAGAGGTGGCTCCCGCGCGAGCTCGACGGCGACGACCTCGATCCGGACGCGCTGGTCTGGGACATGCGGCGCCGCGTGAACCTCGACGCGCTCCCCGCCGCGCCGGTGCTCGCGCGGATCGAGACCTCCGACGGGCGCCGGCGCACGCGCGCGCGCTTCCTGCTCCTCCGCCGCACCGAGGTGTCGCTCTGCACCAGCAACCCCGGCTTCCCCGAGGAGCTTCGGGTGAGGGCCCCGCTGCGCACGCTGACCGCGTGGTGGCGCGGCGACTGCTCGCTGGCCGACGCGCGCGCCGGCGGGATGATCGTCGACGGCCGGCGAGCCTGGGTGCGCGCGTTTCCCACGTGGTTCGAGAGATACGCGTTCGCCGCCGTCGAGCCCGCGCGCGGCGACCAGGCCTGACCGGGCCCGACCGGGCCTGCGTGGCTCGTGCCTGCGCGGTACGGATTACGTACCGGCGCGCCGCGGCGCCCCGCCCTATCGTGGCGGCATGTCAGCCCTCACCAGAGAAGGCCCGCCGCCGCACCGCCCCGTGGAGATCCGACAGGCCCGCCCCGAAGAGCTGGCCGCGCTGGGCGAGCTGGCCGCGACCGCCTACGCCAGCCTCCCCGGCATGCCCGGCGCGGACGAGCAGCCCGGGTACTACGAGATGCTGCGCGACGCCGCCGCGCGGGCGCGCAACCCCGCCATTCGCATCCTCGCGGCCGCCGGCGAGTCGGGCGAGCTCCTCGGCTGCGTCGACTTCATCGCGGACATGGCGCACTACGGATCCGGCGGGACCGCGACCAGCATCCCCGACGCGGCCGGCATCCGGCTGCTCGCGGTGGCGCCGGAGGGTCGCGGGCGCGGGATCGGGAAGGCGCTCACGCACGCTTGCATCGCGCGGGCGCGCGAGCTCGGCCGGTCGAAGGTGATCCTGCACACGACGAAGGCGATGACGGTGGCCTGGGGGATGTACGAGCGGCTCGGGTTCGAGCGGCTCCCCGACGTCGATTTTCAGCAGGGCAGCCTGGCGGTCTTCGGCTTCGCGCTCGACCTCGAGCCCGCCTGACGCGGCATGGCCCTCACGGCCTCGTCGACGCTGGCGGCTCGCTGGCGGCGCCGCGACGCGTGAGCAGGGTCAGGACGATGAGGCCGATCACCACACCGGCCGTCGCGGTGGTCGGCACGCCCAGCATCTTCATGCCGGACGCGACCAGGATGACCGGCAGGATCGGCCGGATGAAGCGGTCGGGCGCGCGCGACGAGATGTGGGCCCCGAGCCAGACCGCCGGGATGGCGCCGACCAGGAGCGATCCGGTGAGCCCGATCTGGACGTCGCCGAACAGGACGTGGGCGACCGCCGCCGAGGCGACCAGCGCGACCGCCTGGACCAGATCGGTGCCGATGAGCTGGGCGGAGGTGAGCTGGGGATAGACCATCAGCAGGAGGACCATCATGAGCGAGCCGGAGCCGACCGAGGTGAGGCCGACCATCGCCCCGCCGAACACGCCGATCGCGAGGGTGAGGCCCGGGTGGATCACGACCTCCTGGGCGTCGACCGTCGCGCGGCGGCCGGTGAAGGCGCCCTTGAGGAGGAGCCCGACCGACGCCAGCAGCAGCGCGGCGCCGACCAGCTGGCGGACGATCTCGTTGATCACCTCGTGATCGGTGACGTGAGTCAGGACGACCACGCTCAGGAACGCGGCGGGGATGGAGCCGGCGACCAGCCACCGCACCATCTTCAAGTTGACGGTCCCGCGCCGGAGGTGCACCGCCCCGCCGATCGGCTTCATGACCACGGCGGCGACCAGGTCGCTCGACACCGCGGTCAGAGGATCGATGCCGAAGAAGAGGACCAGGATCGGGGTCAGGAGGGCGCCTCCGCCCATCCCGGTCAGCCCCACCATGAGGCCGACGACGGCGCCGGCGATGGCAATCGATGGATCGATCGAGAAGGACGTCATCGAGGGCGGCGGGGGAAGGCGGCGCGGGCGGCGCGGGCCGTGACCGGGGCGGGCGGAACCTCTTTAGTACCGCACCTGGCCGCGCCGCGCACCTCGCGCGCCCGGCCCTGCGTTGTGGCGTGGCCGGACGCCGTGTTACGGTGCGGCCGGGCGTCGAAGGGGAGGAGGCCACATGAGCCGCATCCTGGTCACGGGCGCGACCGGCAAGGTCGGGCGCGTCTTCATCGAGGCGGTGCTGGCCGACCGGCGGTTCGGCGGCTTCGAGGTGCGGGCGCTGTGTCACAACCGCAGGCTCGAGCCGCGGCCGCGCCTGGAGGTCGTCGGCGGATCCATCGATGACCGCGCGGCGGTGAACGAGGCGATGGACGGCGTCACGCACGTCCTCCACCTCGCCACCAGCAAGGAGACGCCGGACACCATCATCGACGTGGCGATCAAGGGGCTGTTCTGGCTGCTCGAGGCCTGCCGCGCGAGCCCCAGCTTTCGCCAGCTCGTCATGGTCGGCGGCGACGCGTCGATGGGCCACTTCTTCTACCCGCACCCGGCGCCGGTGGTCGAGTCGCAGAAGCACAGCCCCTACCCCGGCTGCTATGCGCTGTCGAAGGTGCTCGAGGAGGTGATGCTCGAGCAGTACTACGTGCAGTACGACCTCGACGGCTGCTGCCTGCGCGCGCCGTGGATCATGGAGAAGGACGACTTCCGCTACCAGCTGTCGTTCGACGAGGACGTGTTCGGCGGGCCGCGCTGGCGCGACCTGGTGGGGGCGGCGGCGGCCGACCAGCACGTGGCGGCCAGGGCCGTGCCGATCATGCTCGACCCCGAGGGGCGCCCGGTGAAGCGAAACTTCGTGCACGTCGACGATCTGGTCGCCGCGATCCTCCTGGCCATCGACAACCCGCGCGCCCGCCAGCAGCTGTTCAACGTCTCCATGGACGAGCCGGTCGACTACGGCGAGCTGGCCGCCTACCTGGGCGAGTCGCGCGGGCTCCCGTCGGTGCCGGTCGCCACGCCCTACCACTCGACCTGGCTCGACAACTCGAAGGCGAAGTTCCTGCTGGGCTGGCGGCCGCGCTACGACCTCCGCCGGATGGCGGACGCCGCCTGGGACTACCGGCGAGCCCCCGACGATCCGCGCGTGGTCTGGTATCCCGGGTAGCGCCGTCGCAGGGACGGCGCCTCGCCGCCTCTCACTCGCTGGACGTCCTGATGCGCAGCCGGTCGAACAGCACCGCCACGATGATGAAGCAGCCGACGAACGTCCCCTGCCAGAAGGTGCTGATGCCCAGCAGGGTGAGGCTGTTGCGGATGACCTCGATGAGGGCCGCGCCCACGATGGCGCCGAACGCCGTCCCCATGCCGCCCGACAGGTTGGCGCCTCCGATGACCGCCGCGGCGATGACGGTGAGCTCGGTCCCCTGCCCCAGCCCGGTGGTGATGGTGCCGAGCCAGCCGACCTCGAGGATGCCGGCGATGCCGGCGGCCAGGCTGCAGGCCATGTACACGGAGACCTTCATGCGCTTGACCGGCACGCCGGTCAGGTTGGCCGCCTCCTCGTTGCCGCCGATGGCGAAGAGGTAGCGGCCCCACTTGGTCCACCGGAAGGCGACGCCGGCCAGGATGGCGATGGTGACCAGACACAGCACCGGATTGGGCACGCGGACGGAGCCGACCAGCGGCAGCCACACGCCCACGTCGCCGCCGCCCAGCGCGAGCAGGGTGTCCTGGTCGGGGCCGAACTCGTAGACCATGCGGTTGTTGGACAGCACCATGGCCAGGCTGCGCGCGATCGACAGCATGCCCAGCGTGACCACGAACGGCGGCATGCGGACGTAGGCGATCATGACGCCGTTGAAGGCGCCGACCGCCAGCGCGGCGCCCAGCGCCAGCGGGACGGCCAGCCAGAAGGACATCCCGCCGTTCATCGACATGCCGCAGACCATGCCGGACAGGACCAGCACCGCGCCGACCGAGAGATCGATGCCGCCGGTGATGATGACCGCGGTCATGCCGAGCGCAATGATCGCCACGAACGCGAAGTTGCGCGTGACGTTGAACAGGTTCTGCTGCGTGGCGAAGACCTCGCTCGTGAGCGTCAGCACCACGAAGATCATCCCCAGCGGAATGGGGCCGATCCTCCAGCCTCCGGCGAACGCGTTGATCAGGACGGCGTTCATCGTCTGTCCTTCGACGGGGCGCACACCGAACAGGAGATAACAGAGGATGATCCCGCCGGCGGTGAACGCGAGCGAAATGGCCATGTACGCCATCGTGCGCTTGCCCGTCTCGATGCGGGGCTCCTTCATGATCCCCATTCCGTT
>DATFRY010000123.1:0-11235 GCA_035262925.1 Kofleriaceae bacterium
CCCCGGGCGCGCGGCCGGCCGGATCGCCACCATGATTGCCGCGCGGGGACGGCCCCGCGCAGGTGACCGCGCCGGCCAGCGCGGCGGCGAGGGCCAGAGAGCGCCAGGATCGCGGGGCCATGTAGGCGGCGAACATACTCGATCGGGCGCGATCGGTCCGCCGCCGTCCCAGAAGTTGCTCCGCAGCCGCGCCTCCCCCAGCATCGGGCTCATGGCGGTGGTCGGCGAACCTTCGTGGCGCACGTGGACGGCGCGTCTCGGCGTGGCCGCGGTGCTCGCGGTGCTGGCCGCCGCGTGGCCCTACCGCCTGCTCGGCGGGCCCGCGTCGGATCAGGTCGAGCGCATGCGCTCGGAGGTCGAGCGCACCCGCCGGGAGGCGCGCGAGCGGCGCTCGCAGATCGGCGACCTGCGCCGCGAGATCGACGCGCTCAAGAACCAGCCGGGCGCGATCGAGGACATCGCGCGGCGCGAGCTCGGCATGATCATGCCGGGCGAGATCGTGCTCCGCTTCGAGCCGGGCGAGCCGCCGCCCGCCGCCGCGCCCGCGCAGCCCGCCGCCGCCGCCGCGCCCGGGCAGCCCGCCGCCGCCGCAGCGCCCGCCGCCCCCGGGGCCGCGCCGTGAGGGTGCGCAGCCTGGAGCGCGCCGCCCGCGTGGCCGGCGGCGCCACCGCGTCGGCCCTGGCCTGCGCGCTCGTCGCCGCGGGCGGAACCACCTGGGGCGGGCCGGCGTCGCACACCGCTGCCGCGGCCACCGCATGGGTCACCCTCGTCGCCATCGCCGCCGCCGTGCGGCGCATGCGCTTCACGCCGCCCAGCGCGCGCCTGCAGCGGGTCTCGTTCTGGATGCGCATCGCGCCCGCCGCCATCGACATCGAGGTGTCGCTCGCCCTCATCGCCGGGTGCGGCGCCGCGGTCCAGGCCACCGGCGGCCAGGACTCGCCGCTCTACCCGCTGGTCTACGGCGTGGTGGCCTTCGCCGCCGCCTTCCAGACCCGCGCGGCCGCGCTCCTCGCCATCGTCGGGGCGCTCGCGCTCGAGGCGGCCGCCGCCGCGCGCGCCGGCTTCGCGCCCGCCGCGGTCGCCGCCGCCCTCCTGCACGCCGGCTTCATCACCTCGGCCGCCCTCATGCACGCGCTCTTCCTGCGCGGCCTGTTCACCCGCCTGCGCCGCGATCACGCGGTGCGGGTGGAGGACGAGCTGCGCCGCCGCCGCGAGTCGTCGCGCGACTACCGCCTCATCGCCGCCGCGCTGGGCGCCGAGAGCCGCGGCCCGCGCGCGCGCCCCGACGAGGAGGAGGCGCTGGTCGCCGGCTCCGCCGAGGTGATCGGCGCCTCGATCGTCCACACGCTCGACCTGGTCAAGCGCGCGCTGTCGGCCCGCACCGCGGTGCTCCTGTGGCTGGACGAGCGCGGCGACGGCCTGCGCATCAAGGAGGCGCAGACCGACGTGGACTGGATCGCATGCGGCGCGCGCGTGCCGCTGGCCGGCGCGCTGGGCGCGGCGGTGCGCGACCGCGCCCTGGTCTCGTTGCCCCACGCGCGCCCCGGTCAGGTGCCCTACTACGACGGCGGCGGGTCGGAGGCCGGCGGACCGCTGGTCGCGCTGCCGGTGTGCGACGGCCCGCACGTGCGCGGGCTCCTGTGCGCCGATCGCGCCCCCGGCGCCGCCGCGTTCGGCGATCGCGACGCCGACTTCCTGGCCCGCGCCGGCCAGCAGATCGTCCACGCCATCCACGCCGAGCACGTCTTCATCGCGGTCGAGCGCGCCAAGTACGAGCACGAGCGCTTCTATCACGCCTCCGCCCGCCTCGGCCGCGCGCTCACCCTCGACCAGGTGATGGACACCGCGTTCGAGGCCGCGTCCGAGATCGTCGACTGCGACCTCGCCGTCATCACGCTGTTTCAGCCCGAGAACCGCCGCCACCGGGTCTACAGCGCGCGCCACCGCCCGGGCGTGCCGCCGCTGGTCGGTCCGCTCGACCTCGCCGGCCTCGAGTTCCGCGACAACGCCGGCCTGGTCTCCATGGTGGTCAAGAACCGCCACTACCTCCCCGCGTCGGGCGAGCTGCGCGACGACGCGATCCCGGTGTGGACCCGCAAGGTCAAGCTGCGCGGCGCCGAGTCGCTCCTGGTCCTGCCCCTGGTCAGCGCCGACGAGGCGATCGGCACCTTGACCCTGGCCTCGCGCGAGCGCCACCGCTTCCGCAAGGACGTGCGCGAGATGCTCGGCGTCATCGCCAACCAGGTCGCCACCTCGCTGCAGAACGCGATGATGTACAAGAAGATGGAGACCATGGCGACCACCGACGGTCTCACCGGTCTCACCAACCACCGGACCTTCCAGGAGCGGTTCGCGCAGCTGCTCGAGCGCTCGGCGCGCCACGGCCACAAGGCCGCCATGCTGCTGCTCGACATCGATCACTTCAAGAAGGTCAACGACACCTACGGCCACCCGATCGGAGACGAGGTGCTGCGCCAGGTGGCCCAGGTGCTGGGCAAGGCGGTGCGCGTCATCGACATCCCCGCGCGCTACGGCGGCGAGGAGTTCGCGGTGGTGCTCGAGTCGACCGACCTGCCGGGCGCGCTCAACCTGGCCGAGCGCATCCGCGAGGACGTCGGCCGCCTCGAGGTGCCGACCGACAAGGGCCCGCTCACCGTCACCACGTCGATCGGCGTGGCCGCGTTCCCCGACGACGCCACCGAGCAGCCGGCCCTCATCGAGCGCGCCGACATGGCCCTGTACCACGCCAAGCAGGGCGGGCGGAACCGGGTCGTGAGCTACCGCGACTTCTCGGCCGAGCGCAGCGGCAAGACGCGCGCCGCCTCGTAGCATCGCTAGCGCAGTGTCGCGGACAGGCTGAGGCGGCTGCCGTCGGGGCGGACCACGCTGCCCACCACGGTTCGCACGCCGCGGGCGAGGTAGGCGGGGACCTCGAGCTCGATGGGCCGCTGGCCCTGCCGCTGCTGCTTGAAGTCGATGTAGAGGAGCGGGGTGGCGCCGCGGCCGCCTCGCCAGGCGATCTTGACCTCGACGTCGGCGCCGCCGGCCGCGGCGCGCAGCGAGGCCGGCCGCTCGTCCAGCGCCACGGCGGCGGTGAAGCGCGAGCTGGTCGCCACGCCCCGGCGCGTCGTCTCGTCCACCTCGAGGTCGATCGCACCCTGATGAAGTGCGGCGGCGGCGGGAGCGACGGCGGCGGCGCGAGTGGGCGCACCGGTATCCGCGAGGGTGGGGGCGCTCGAGGCCAGAAACGTGGCGGCGCACAGGCCGGCGGCGGCGAGTGGAGCTCTCATGGGACAACCTCCTTGTCGTGTCGCACCGCGCGTCGCAACCGCCATGCCACGGGCGGCGCGCGCCGCGAACGCGCACTTGGGGCCGAGGCGCGCGCCATCCCGGCCGCCGCGAGCACATCCTGTCAGCCCACGGGCTCTCGGGCGCGACATCCTGACAATCCGATCGCGCGCGCGGTCTACAATGCGCCGGTATGCAGCTGCGCGAGCTGAGCATCGGCTGTATCGGCGGCGGCACCGGGCTGCCCAGCCTGCTCGGCGGGCTCAAGGCCAACCCGTGGCTGACGCTTCACGCCATCGTCACGATGTTCGACAGCGGCGGCAGCTCGGGCGTGCTGCGCGACGAGCTCGGCGTTCTTCCGCCGGGCGACGTGCTCAAGTGCGCGCTGGCCCTGTCGCGCAACGAGGGGGAGGCCCGGCGCGTGCTGCTCGCCCGCCTGCCGACCCTCGAGGAGCACCGCCGGCTCGGCGGCCACACCGGCGGCAACCTCCTCCTCTCCATGATGGAGCAGTACAGCGGCGACTTCCTGGCCGCGGTCGACGGCCTGCGCGCGCTGCTCGGGTGCAAGGGCCAGGTCTGGCCGGTGAGCGTCCAGCCCGCCTCGGTGTGCGCCGAGTACGGCGACGGTTCGAAGAGCCGCGGCGAGGTCGAGGTCGACGCCGCCCACAGCCGCGGACACCTGGTCAGGCGCGTGTGGCTGGAGCCGGAGGCCGCCATCCACCCGGCCGCGGCCGACGCCATCCGCCGCTTCGACGCGGTCACCATCGGCCCCGGCAGCTTCTTCACCAGCATCATGCCGCCGCTCCTGGTGCGAGGCGTGCGCGAGGCGCTGGCCGAGGTGCGCGGGCCGATCGTCCTCATCGCCAATCTCCTGACCGAGGGCCGCGGCATGGCCGGCTTCACCGCGGCGGAGGGGGCGCGCTGGGTCGCGCGCGCCATCGGCCGCCCGGTCGACGTGGTCATCGCCAACACCGGCCGACCGTCCGCGGCGGTGCTCGGGCGCTACGCCGCCGAGCACAAGGAGCCGCTCGAGCTGGGCGAGCTCGACCCGCCCGGCCAGCTGGTGCTGGGCGACTTCTGGTGCGACGACATCGCACGCCACGATCGCCGGCGCCTGTCCTTCGCGGTGTGGAGCGTGCTGAGCGACCGTCTCCTGCGGCGAGCCCAGCATTGACAACCGGATCCACCGGTCGGGATGATGGGGCCGTGGCGAAGAAGAACTACGTCCTCGATACCAACGTGCTCCTGCACGATCCGCGCGCGATCTACGCGTTCGAGGACAACAACGTCATCATCCCCATCTACGTGATCGACGAGATCGACACGTTCAAGAAGGATCAGTCGGAGCTCGGACGCAACGCGCGCCAGGTGGCGCGCATGCTCGACAAGCACCGCGACGGCGGCACCCTGTCCCGGCTGGTGCCGCTCGAGGGCGGAGGCGGGCTGATGATCGCGCTGGGCTCGCGCTCGCCGCTCGAGCCGGCCCGCGACTCGCACAAGATGGACAACCTCATCCTCGAGGTGGCCATGGAGGTGCGCGACGCCGACCCGAAGACGCCGACCATCCTGGTCACCAAGGACGTCAACATGCGCATCCGCGGCGATGCGCTCGGGCTGCGCGCGGTCGACTACGAGGACCAGAACATCCCGATCGACGAGCTCTACTCCGGCTGCACCGAGATCTCGCTGCGCGGGGACGAGATCGATCGCTTCTACGCCGACGGCCACGCGCTGCCGCCCGGGGACGCCGGCCCGCTGGGCCCCAACCAGTACGTGCTCCTGCGCAACCGCGACAACGCGGGCCAGACCGCGCTCGGCCGCTTCGACAAGGCGAGCGGCAAGGTGGTGCCGATCCGCAAGCTGCGCGACGGCGTGTGGGGCATCCGGCCGCGCAACAAGGAGCAGCACTACGCGCTCGATCTGCTGCTACAAGACGACGTCAAGCTGGTCACCCTGGTCGGCAAGGCGGGCACCGGCAAGACGCTCCTGGCCCTGGCGGCCGGGCTGCAGAAGGTGATCGAGGAGCAGGCGTTCCACAAGCTCCTGGTGTCGCGGCCGGTCTTCCCGCTCGGGCGCGACATCGGCTTTCTGCCCGGCGACATCGAGGAGAAGCTCAACCCGTGGATGCAGCCCATCTACGACAACATCGAGCTCCTGCTCGGGCTGTCGAAGGGCGACCGCAAGGACGGGCGCAGCTACGCGGAGCTGTTCGAGCTCGGCTTCGTCGAGATCGAGCCGCTCACCTACATCCGCGGGCGCTCCTTGCCCAACGTGTTCATGATCGTCGACGAGGCCCAGAACCTGACGCCGCACGAGGTCAAGACCATCATCACGCGCGCGGGCGACGGCACCAAGATCATCCTGACCGGCGACCCCTACCAGATCGACAACCCGTACGTCGATTCGTCCAACAACGGCCTCACCACGGTGGTGGAGCGCTTCAAGGGCGAGCTCATCTCCGGCCACATCACCCTCAGCAAGGGCGAGCGCTCCGAGCTGGCCGAGCTGGCCACGCACCTCCTGTGACGCGCGGCAAGGTGGCGGTGTGGGCGGTCGGCTTCTCCATGAACGCCGCGTTCGCCGCGCTCGCCGCGCTGGGGGGCGCTCGCCCGGCCGCCGCCGCGCCTCCCCGCACCGGGTATCAGATCGCGGTGCCCGAGACGATCGAGCTGGTGGCCGGCCGCACCGAGGCCGTCTCGCTCACCATCGCGCCCGAGCCGGGCTACACCATCTCGCGCACCGGCCCGCTCCGCATCGCGCTCTCGGCCGAGCCGGCCGGCGCGCTCGAGCTGCCGCGCCGCCGCTATCATCGGGCCCACGCGGCCGATCGCCTGGCCAGCGCCCCGCGCTTCGACCTGGCCGTGCGCGCCGTCCAGCCGGGCCGCCACCGCCTCGCCATCGATGTCCTCTTCTGGCTGTGCCGCGGCCGCGTGTGCCGCCCCGTCCGCGCGGCGCGCGCCGTGGCGATCGACGTCCGCGCGGCCCCGGCGCCTTGACGACCGCCACCGCGGCTGGAGTAGCCTGATCGCTCCGTGATCGTCCCGCTCTCCCTCCTCGACACGCAGTGGCCGGGGAACCTCATCGACCTCCTGCCCGCGGTGGAGGAGATGGGCTATGCCCGCTACTGGGCCACAGAGCACTACAGCCCGGGCCAGAGCGCCAGCCCGACCCTCGTGACGGCGCTGGCCGCCGGGCTCACCAGCCGGATGCGCGTGGGGACGGCCGGCGTGCTCCTGCGCCTGACCAGCGCGATGCGCGTGGCCCAGGACTTCGCGGCGCTCCAGCTCTACTTTCCCGGCCGCATCGACCTCGGCGTGGCCGGTGCGCCGGCGGGCCAGCCGCACGACGGTGCCTTCGCCCCGGATGTGGTCGTGCCCGACGCGTCTGCGCAGGCCGATCGAGTGCGCCGCCTGGTCGGGCTCGTCCGACGCGGCATCGAGACCGACGCCGGCCCGGTCCCGATCGGCCCGATATCCGACGGTGACGGCGGCGGCGACGGCGGCGATCCCGCCTCCAGGCCGCAGCTGTGGATGTGCGGTACCGGAGCGAGCTCGGCCGCGCTGGCCGGCGCGCTCGGGATGCGGTTCGCGTTCCACCACTACCTGGCCACCCAGCGAGGTGCGTCGCTGCCGGTCGAGATCGTCGCGGCGTACCGCGCCGCCTTCGTGCCGCACGGCGAAGGGGACGCACCCCACGTGGCGGTCGCGGCCTACGGATCCTGCGCGCCGACCCTCGCGGAAGCGGAGGCAGAGTGGCGCGGCTATCTTCCCTGGGTCGTTGATGACTCGCGGCCGACCTTCCTCGGCACCCCGGACGCCTGCGCCGACGCGCTCTCCGAGCTCGCCCGCCAGTACGGCGCCGACGAGCTGGTGGTGGACTGCTTCGCGGCCTCCTTCTCGGCGCGACTCTCGGGGCTCGGCCTCCTGGCCGGCGCCTTTCGCTGACCTGGATCGCCCGAGATCGCCGCCCGGAGAGTGTGCGCACACACCGGCATTCATTGACCGACGTCGCCTGACACGGGCGATCGGAACAATCGAAACATCGGGCGGTCGGGCTCGCCGCCCGGCGACCACCGCTCCTCACGCGGGGATGCGCGATCGGAACGATCGGCGTGTTCCGTCGGAACAGCGGAGCGTTCCCTGTGCGCCATCGCGTTCACTCTTTTCCCATCCTTCGCTCGATCGGCCGCAGGTACGACACTTGCTCCAGGGGTCCTCCCGGAGATGTCTCTCCGCCAGCTGGTAAAGTCGCCCAACACACCGTCTTCAGGCCGTGAGCTCAGGAGGGACGTCGGTTTGATCAGGGACGAGGCCGAATCGGGACCGAATTCGGCAGAACCGGCGAATCCCGACCGAGCGGACGGCTCCGAGTCGACGATCGATTCGCGGTTCGCCGGCCGGGAGTCGCCGCAGTCGCCGCAGTCGCCGACCCGCACGTCCGTCGCCGATTTCCTCGGCTCTCCTTCCTCGCAGCGCGCCGATCCGTTCCCGGCGCCACTCCAGGAGCGAGACCCGGGCCGCTACGAGATCCTCGCCGAGCACGGCCGCGGCGGTCTGGGCCGCGTGTACCGCGCGCGCGACCGCGAGCTCGGCCGCGAGGTCGCCCTCAAGGAGCTGCTGGCGCCGAGCTTCCGCTCCGAGATGCGCTTCTTCCGCGAGGCCCTCATCACCGCGCGCCTCGAGCACCCCGGCGTGGTCCCGGTCCACGAGGCCGGCCGCTGGCCCAACGGCACGCCGTTCTACTCGATGAAGCTGGTGGCAGGCCGGCCGTTCGACGAGGTCATCGGCGAGGCCCGCACCCTCGATCAGCGCCTCGCTTTCCTCCCGCGCCTCATCGCGGTCGCCGACGCCATCGCCTACGCCCACGACCGGAAGATCATCCACCGCGACCTCAAGCCATCGAACGTCATCATCGGTGAGTTCGGCGAGACGATGGTCATCGACTGGGGCCTGGCCAAGGACCTCACCGAGGCCGTCGCCGACGACGTGGGCGACGGGCCCTACCGCACGCCGGCCTCGCCCGAGATCACGGTCGCGGGCAGCGTCCTCGGCACGCCGGCCTACATGTCCCCCGAGCAGGCTCGCGGCGACCGGGTCGATACCCGGAGCGACGTCTACTCGATCGGCACGATGCTCTTCCAGCTCCTGGCCGGCGAGGCCCGCCCCATCGACGCGACGCCGGATCTGCGCCGCGGCAACGCGGCGGCGGCGGCCGCCGCCGAGCGCTCGCCGGGAATGGCCGAGATGCAGGCCGAGCAGGCGGCGACGCCCGGGCTGCCGCGGCTGTTCGGATCGATCGAGGCCGGGGCTCCGCCCGATCTGGTCGCCATCGCGAAGAAGGCGATGGCCCGGGATCCGGACGCCCGCTACGCGACCGCCCGCGAGCTGGCCGAGGACCTCCGCCGCTTCCAGACCGGCCAGCTGGTGGGGGCCCGCCAGTACAGCCCGTGGGAGCGCCTGGGTCGCTGGGTCGCCCGCAGGCGGATCGTCGTGGGCGCGGTCGCCGTCATCGTCGCCGTCGCGATCGGCAGCTTCGCGGTGGTGCTGCACCAGCGCGATCGCGCGCGGGACGCGCAGCACCAGGAGCGCGAGGCGCGTCGCCAGGCCGAGGCGCGACGCAACGAGCTGACCCTGGTGCAGGCCCGCTCCGCGCTCGACTCCGACCCGACCGCCGCCATCGCGTGGCTCAAGACCTACCCCGAGGACGGCGCGGACTCCCCATCGGCCCACGACATCGCGGCCGACGCGGTCAGCCTGGGCGTCGCCCGCCACGTCCTGCGGGGCCACATCTCCGCGCTCTACCGCGTGAACTTCTCCGCCGACGGGAGGACGGTCGCATCGTCGGGGGTAGATCACACGCTCCGCACCTGGGACGTGGCGACCGGACACGGCGTGGTCGCCGCCCGAGGTCTGGCCGAGCTAAGCGTGTTCGCCTACGACCCACACGGCCGCTGGCTCGCCCACGACAGCGACGATGGCACCGTTCACCTGGTCGATCTGCAGAGCGGCAAGGACTCGCCCCTCGGCCGGCACCAGAAGAGGATTTACGATCTCAGCTTCTCCGCCGACGGCGGCGTGCTGGTGTCGGCCGGTGGGGACGGGTCGATCAACCTGTGGGACGTGGCGACCCACAAGCACCGGGAGCTCAGGGCGCCGTCCGGCGTGCACCGCGCGCGACTGCACACTTCGGGGAAGCTCCTCGCCTCCTGCGGCGTCGACCAGCAGCTGCTCGTGTGGGATGTCGCGAGCGCCACCCGTAGATCTCTCGGCTCGTGCAACGCGGCCAGAGCTCCGGGGTTCGTGTTCTCGGCAGGGGGCGAGCGGCTGGCGATCGGCCACCTCGACGGCTCGATCGGCGTCTGGGACCCAGAGCACGACACACAGGTCACGATAAATGCCCAGGAGGAGACGCCGGAGATCCTCTCGCTCTCCGGCGCAGGGGACCTGGTGGCGACCGGGGACTCGCACGGCAACGTCACGGTGTGGGTGACGGCCACGGGTGACTTGCGCGCCCGGCAGCGCGTGCCGGACGCGGTGACCTGGGTCGAGCTGTCGCCGAGTGGCAGGCTTCTCGTCGCGGGCACCATTCGCGGGGGGCTGCACGTGTACGATCTGTCGGGCGGCGGCGACTGGCAGCTCCGAGGTCACACCGACTATATCGCGGAGGCGCGCTTCTCGGCCGATGAGACCGCGATCGCGTCGGCGTCCGGGGACCGCTCGGTTCGCATCTGGCCGGTCCCCGGAGAGCGCCCGCGCGGGCTGCTCGGCCACCCCAAGGGCGCCTTCCATCCGGTCTGGACCGGCGACGGCCACGTCGTCTCGGTAGAGGGCGAGGACGGCACCGTTCGATCCTGGAATCTGCTATCGGGCGAGAGTCGCGTCCTCGGCAAGCACGAGGACACGGCGTTCGGCCTCGTCTCCGCCGGCGACGAGCGCCTGGCGTCGGCGAGTTGGGACGGGACGGTCCGGCTATGGGACCTCCGCTCGGGGACCGCCACGGTGCTGCGCGGCCACACCGGCATCGTGCACGCGGTGGCCTTCTCGCCGGCCTCGGGGCTCCTCGCCAGCAGCGGCGCGGACGGAACCGTGCGGCTGTGGGGGGAGGCCGGCGGGGGGCGCGTGCTCGGCAAGCTCGAAGGTGAGGTGCACGGGCTGGCCCAGTCGCCGGACGGCCGCCTCGTGGCCGGCGGGGACATGGCCGGCCATGTGGCCGTGTGGGACGTCCGTGGACACGCCGTGCAGTGGATCGCGATGCCGGGTGACACGGCGTATCGCGTGCTGTTCACGCGCGACGCGGCGAGCGTGATCACGGCCGGCCAGTCGGGCGTTGTCCGGCAGTGGAACGTGAGCGGCGCCCCGGTGCCGGTGCTGCTTCACAAGCACACCGCGGGGATCCACGCGCTGTCGCTCTCGCCAGATGGTCGCCGGCTCGCATCCGGGTCCGACGACGGTAGCGTCTGGTACATCGATCTCGTCACCCGGACGTCGCACTCGTACACGGGCCACGTGGCGCCGATTGGGGCGCTCGCGCAGTCTCCGGCCGGCGGCTGGATCGCCTCCGGAGCCGATGACGGCTCCATCCGCCTGGTCAACGCCTCGAGTGGTGACAGCCGAGTCCTCGGTCGACACGCCGCCCCTGTCAACGGCCTGGCCTTCTCGCCCGACGGAGCTCTGCTCGCATCAGCCGCAATGGACGGCACCGTGCGCGTCTGGTCCATCGCCGGGGCGTCGCCCCAGGGGATGGCACCCGGCGTGGGCGGATCGGTCTTCCGCGCGTGGCTCGACAGCATCACGAGCGCATCGCTGGACCGGCGCACACGCGTGCCGGTCGCTACCACGACACCTTCCCAATGAACGCACGAGAGAGAAAGGGACCAGCGCATGAAGAAGAAGAGCGAGTTGTCAGTCGAGCGCCGCGTGCTCAAGCTCAAGCGCGAGTCGGTGCGGT
>DATFRY010000124.1:0-2727 GCA_035262925.1 Kofleriaceae bacterium
CTCGGCTCGGTGACCGGCGCGGGGCCCGGCGTGTCCAGCCGGAGGTCGGCGGCCGTCAGCACCTCGCGATCGGCCAGGACCACCGCGCGCCGCAGGCAGTTCTGCAGCTCGCGCACGTTTCCAGGCCAGGTCTGACGCTCGAGGGCCAGCAGCGCCGCCTCGGAGAGCGTGGCACGCCGGCCCGTCTCCCGCGCCGCTTCTTCTACAAAGCGGGCGGCCAGGGGCGCCATGTCCTGCCGTCGCTCGCGGAGCGGCGGCAGCCGCAGGACGACGCCCTTCAGGCGGAAGTAGAGATCCTCGCGGAACCAGCCCTCGGCGACGCCCCGCTCGAGATCGCGGTTGCTGGCGGCGACCACGCGGACGTCCACCGCGGTCGGCTGGGCGGCGCCGACGCGCTGGAGCGTGCGCTCCTGGAGCACGCGCAGGAGCTTGCCCTGGTGCTCGGCGCGGGTCTCGCCGATCTCGTCCAGGAAGATCGTCCCGCCGGCCGCCTGTTCGAAGTGGCCCCGGCGATCGGCGACGGCGCCGGTGAAGCTGCCCTTGACGTGGCCGAACATCTCGCTCTCGAACAGGTCGACCGGGATGGCCGCCATGTTCACCGCCACGAACGGTCCGCTGGCGCGCGGGCTCAGCCGGTGCGCAGCACGCGCGAAGAGCTCCTTGCCCGTCCCAGGCTCGCCGGTGAGCAGGATGGGCAGTGTCGTCCGGGCCGCGCGCTCGAGGTCGCGGAAGAGGACGAGCACGGCGGGATCGCGGGTGACGATGCCGACCTCCAGGCAGCGCCGGCGCAGACGCTCCTGCTCGGCGTCGCCGGGCGCGCCGGACTGACGGTCGGCGGCGCGCAGCTCGCGTTCGAACGCGTGCAGCCGCAGGCGCGTCTGCTCCTCCTGCGCCGTCGCCGCGGCGAGCTGGCAGCGGAGCGCGTCCGCCGCCTCGAGCAGCCCGCGCTCGGCACCCGTCGAGCGCGCCACCGCCGCGCGCGCCGCCTCCAGATCTTCCTCCAGCGTCTCGACGGTGGATTCCTGGCGGACCAGGTGCTCGCGGATCCCGGCGACCTCGCCTTCCAGCCGCCGTAGCCGTCGAGTCGCACCGACCTGGTTCCACACGAGCGCGCCGACGCCGGCCAGCGCGAGCGCGGCGAACGGCTGCACGATCGGCAGTGCGACGCCAAACACGACAGCGCCGGCGGAGACGAGCGCCGCCAGGGCGAACGCCAGGAGGACCAGACCGGCGATGGCCAGCACACCGCCGGGCATCAGGCCCAGCCCGGCGGCGAGCACCGCGACGATCAGCATTCCCCCGAGCGTCCACGCCAGCGGCGCCGGACGCAGCCACGCACCGGTGAGCGCGGCGTTGAGCAGCTCGACCTGGATGCCGATGTCCGATAGCGGTCCGATCGGCGTGCGCCGCAGCCTCGCCGGAGGCTCGGTGACGAGCAACACGCGCTTGCCTTCGACCAGCCGCTGCAGGCGCTCGCCACCGCCCGCTTCGATCACCGTCCACACCTCGCTCATCGGCAGGACGGGAAGATCGGGCGCCCAGCGAAGGATCGCGCGGCCGGCGCCGTCGGCAGGAATGCGCTCGGCCATCGCGTCGGTCCCCGCCCCGCCGATCGCGGCCACGGCGAGGCCCAGCGCCGGCACGTCGCGCTCGCCCACCCGGATGCTGAGAGGAACCCGGCGCACGACGCCGTCGGGATCGGTGACGACGACCGTGTGGCCGATCGCCGGCGCGGCGGCGCCTGGCGGGGTCGACGGCACGCCGGGCTCGGCCATGAACACGACGTTGCCAGCGCCGGCGATCGCCTGGGCCAGCAGCGCGTCGCTCGCGGCGCCGCCGCGGCCGGGAACGCCCGGCCGACCCGGTACGATGTCGACGCCGATCGCCGTCGCGCCCGCCTGCGCCACCGCGGCCACGACACGGGCCACGATCGCGCGATCCCACGTCCCGCCGCCGAACCGCGCCTCGCTCGTCGCGTCACGTGCGATCACCACCACCGCGGGACTCACCGGTGCCAGCGCCGGCATCCACGCGTCCCGGGCCGCCGCATCGATCGCCGCCACACTGCCGTGACTCGCCCAGCCGCCGACCACGGCGACGAGCGTGGCGATCAGGCCAATCGTCACCGCCAGCCAGCGCCGCCGCGGCCTGCGAGCGGCCATCTAGCGCAGGGGCGCTCGCCGACCTTCGGCGGCGGCGGTCTGCAGGTAGACCTGGATGCGCGGATCGCGCGCCGGGAGCGCGCCGCTCACACCGTTTTCATAGAGGCTTTCGAGCAAGTGCTGGGCGGGCTCGCTGAGCGCCGAGGCCTCGTGGATCAGGACGACAACCGCCTCGTTCACCCGCCCCTGGTCGAGCAGCGCACCGCCGACCGTGTCACCGCGCGCCAGATCGGGGAATTCATTCCAGAGCGCGGCGCGGTAGTCCTGGAACGCCAGCGCCGCTGTCTGGCGCTCGGCCGGACCGCGCCGGCCGCGGCCCAGCGCAGCCAGGCGCCACTGCGCCAGCGCCTCCTCGGCCTGGGGCACCCCCTGATCGGCGGCCCTGAACCACCAGCCGACCGCGGCTCCGACGTCGCGCGACACGCCCAGTCCTGAGGCGTAGGCGACGCCCACGAAGTACTGCGCGCGGGCGTGGCCCGCCTGCGCGGCGGCGAGGAACTCCGGCGTGGCCTCCGGCCCGCGCTGGGCGAGCGTGAGGAGCAGTCCCAGGTGGTAGTGGGCGTCC
>DATFRY010000125.1:0-15195 GCA_035262925.1 Kofleriaceae bacterium
GCGATCGAGGAGACCGCCGCCGACATCCTCCGCATCTACAAGGAGCGGATCGGCGGCGCCTGAGCGGGCGCGCCTGCGCCCGACGTGCTGACGCAGACCGTCGGGTCGCCCACGTCCGCGCCGGCCATGGCGGCCATGCACGGGCTCTTGTACGGGCGGCCGTTGCAGCCGCACACCGGATCGTCCTCGGGGTCGGTGCAGTCGATCGGGCGCGGCCTGCACTGGCCGAGGCTGTCGCCGACGCCGCACGAGTCGTCGGGATAGTCGCAGTACTGGGTGTCCTCGCACTGGAGGCCGACCAGGCCGCCGCACATGGCGCCGCTGATGCCGCCGTCCTCGCGGCCGCCGCCGCCGCCGTCGCGGCCGGGTCCGGCGTCGGCGGTCGAGCCGGCGTCGCTCCCGCTCGATGCATCGGCGCCGCCCGCGTCGTCGTCATCGCCGCCGCAGGCGAGCACGAGCACGAGGCAGGCGAAGAGCGGGGCGAGCCTCATGTCGTGGACCATGATCCAAAGCCTCCGCGCGGTCAAGCGATGAGAGCGTAAGCGCCGGTCACGTGGGAGACCGGCTGGTCGGGGCGCCCATCGACCCACGACATGACGCGCCCCGTGATCCGGCGCTTGCCCGCGCGCAGGAGCTCGGCCCGCGCGAGCAGGTCGCCGCCTCTGGCCGGGCGCAGGAACGCGATGTGGATGTCGCTCGTCACCGCCATCGCGGCCAGACCGAAGACGGTGAACGAGAGAAACCACAGCGCCAGATCGGCGGCGGTGAACTGGGTCGGCCCCGAGATGAGGCCTCCGGGCCGGAGGAGCGCCGGATCGTGCCGCCAGCGCGCCACCGCGAAGCCCTCGCCGACCGCGTCGCACGAGAACCCGCCGCTCCGGGTGGCCGGATATTCGGCCCCCGCGAACTCGTCGATGGCCTGCGGCGTGAGGGCCAGTGGGGTGAGCGCGCTCATCCCCCGACTCTACCGCGCGACCGCGCGCCCATCGCGATCACGCCAGGCGCTCGCCGCGCAGGAAGGCGAAGTAGCGCTCGGGGAAGTCGTCGAGCACCAGGCTCCCGTCGCAGCGCGAGCAACCGAACACCGGCGGCCTCGGGTTGCCGGCGCGCAGGACCGACGCGCTCTGCAGGAGGCGCTCCTCCTGGTGGTCGCAGCGCTCGCACGCGTAGGGGGCGAAGAACGAGACCACGATCCCGTCGCCGAGCACGCCACCGACCAGCGAGGCCTGCAGGATGAACGCGACCGAGCAGGCGTGGAACTCGTACCCGCGGATCGGCGCGCGCGCCAGGAACTGGCTCCACCGGCTCACGCCGAGCGAGCTCATGTTGGTCACCTGCGACGTGTCGAAGTCGATCTTGCCGATCAGGACCGCCGCCAGGTCCTCGAACTGCGTCGACTCGGTGATGTCGCCGCGCAGGACCACGCGCGTGCGGTCCTCGCCGACGATGACGTCCCACTGGGTGAGCCGCGACAGGTGGCGGCGCGCCTCGGGCGAGATGCCCTCGAACGACGCGCCCACGACGGTGCCGAGCTCGCGCGACTGCGTCCACACCACGCGCGCCTCGACCGAGATGGGCGGCTCGCCCTCGGGCACCACCTCGAGGCGAAGCTCGGCGCCCTCGTCGACCTGCTCGAGCAGGATCAGCCGCGCGCCGTCCACCGACAGGTTGGTGACGCGCCCGCCGATCGGCCGGTGCCCGTCGCGCCCGAGCACGGCCAGGTCGACCGCGTGGCGCGGCGCGCTGCGGCGCGGCAGCTGGAGCTGCAGGGCGACGACGTCGTAGAGGTGGTCCGCGCCGATCGGCGCGATGAGCACCTCGTCGGCCCCGGACTCGGCCACCATGCGCATCTGGCGCACCGTGACGCGGCCGCTCATGACCAGGACCACGCGGCACGCCTCGTTGGCGTGCTTGATCGCGCGGGCGGCCTCGTAACCGGAGACGTCGGCCAGCTCCGCGTCCAGGATGGCGAGCGCCGGGCGCTCGCGCGCCGCGAACTCGATGGACTCGAGCCCGTTCGTGGTGACCACGATCTCCATGGGGATGCTGCGAAAAGGCGCCGTCGCGAGGCGGCGCAGGAGCTCGCTGTTGTTGGAGACGAGGAGCCTCACCCGCGCCCAGGGTAGCACGGGGTCGCCGGCCGGCGCCCGTCGCGGCCGGCCACGGGTGCGCGCCGCTACAGGAGCGCGATGACGACGACGACGGCGGTGGCCAGCGCGAGGAAGCCGAACAGGAGCGCGGCGCCGCCGCGCACCAGCGCGCCGCGGTCGTACGAGCCGCGCTCGCTGATCAGGCGATCGATCTCCTTCTCGCGCGCGACGATCGCGCCGCGCAGCCCGTCGAGGCGGGCGTAGAGCTCGTCGAACTCGGGGCGCTCGATGCGGTTGAGGTTGAGGAGCGTGCCGAGCGTGACCAGGCGGCGCCCGATCTCGGCCTCGGCGGTGGTGGCCTCGCGCCCCTTGCGCCCCTGCTCCGCCTCGAACTCCGACAGTCGGTGGCGGTGGCCCTCGCGCAGATCGCGCAGCGCGCGCCGGATCGACTCCTGCTCGCCGCGCAGCGCCTCGACCCGCGCGGCCGCCTGCGAGACCGGCTTCTCGAGCGCGGCCAGGCGGCGGTCGAGGTCCTGGCGCTCCGGGTCGAGCGCTGCGGCCTCGCGGCGCAGATCCTCGGCCGCGCGCCGCAGCTGCGCGCGGTCGTCGTCGCCCGTCGCCCTGGCCGCCTCGGCCTCGCGCTCCTCCGCGGTCTTGATGTACGCGCGCTGCTGCCGCTCGACCGTCTTGCGCTTCTCGCGCAGCGATCGGCGCTGGGCCTCGAGCTCATCGAGCTCCTTGTCCGCCTTGTCGAGCGCGGCCTCGGCCTCGGCCAGCTTGTTCTCGCGGTCCTGCTCCTGCTCGGTGAAGCGCTGGTTCTCGTCGTCGAGGCGTCGGGACAGCTCGTCGGAGTCGACCTCGGCCTGCGAGCGGCGCGCCTCGGCCTCGTCGATGGCCTGATTCTCGGCCGCCAGGCTTCGGTTGTTGAGCTTGAGCGCGCGCACCGTGCGGCCGAGCGCGCCGAGCAGGCCGTCGAACGCGGTCGTGTCGGCGCGGTTCTGGTCGTGGAGCTGGCGCGCGGCCACGCGCCTTTGCCAGTAGCCGCGCGCGAAGGCGATCGTGTAGCGCGCGGAGTGCCACACGCCACCGTCGGGCGGCTCGGGCAGCGGATCGAGCACCGGCAGGGCAGGCGGCGCGGCGCCGGGCCCGGGCGCCACCTGCCGGGTGGGCGGCGGCGCGAGGGTCGGCTCCGGGAGATCGGCTGCCGCCTCGTGCTCGGCCGGCGTGCCCTCCGGCCGCGGCGATGCGTCGGTCTGGCTGTCCTCGTCGAAGTCGAACGCGTCGTCGACCGCGTCCCCGTCCTCGCCGTCCCCGGTGAGGATGCGGATCGGGCCGGTGCCCGGCGCCGGCATCGGCGCGGTCCGCCGCACGGTGCGCCCGATGCCGAACGCCGTGGTCGCGCCCGTCGCCGACACGGCCTCGGCCGCCGCGCCCGACCGGCCTGCGCCGCCGGCATCGGCGGTGGCCGCCGCTGCCGCGCCCGCGGTCGTCGCCGCTGCCGCCGCGGTCGTCGCCGCTGCCGCGGTCGTCGCCGCTGCCGCGGTCGTCGTCGCTGCCGCCGCTGTCGCCGCCGTCGTCGCCCCTGCCGCCGCGGTCGCCGCTGGCGCCGCGGTCGCGCGCGCGTCGGACCCGATGCGCGGGCGCACCGCCGGAAGCGGCAGCAGGCGATGCCCGCACTGGTGACACTCGACCGCCTGATCGGCGTTCTCCGCGCTGCAGTAGGGGCAGAAGCGCTTCACCGCTGTGGCCTGCGCTCGAAGACCACGTGGCCCCCCACGATCGTGTAGTCGACTGCGGTCTCGAGCAGCGTGCGATCCGCGCGCAGCGGCCGGTCGAACACCGTCAGGTCCGCGACCATCCCCTCCTTCACCATACCGCGCTCGCGCTCCGCGAAGCCGGCGTAGGCCGCCTCGACGGTGAAGGCCCGCACGGCCTCCTCGAGGGTGAACCGCTCCTCCGGCCGCCACCCCCCGGCCGGCTGGCCGCGGCTGTCCTGGCGGGTGACCGCTGCGTAGAGCCCGAGCAGCGGCGAGACCTCCTCGACCGGGAAGTCGGAACCGAACGCCACGTGCGCGCCGCTCTTCAGCAGCGTGCGCCAGGCGTAGGCGCCGCGGATGCGATCCGGCCCCACCCGCTCCTCGGCCCACGGCATGTCGCTGGTGGCGTGGGTCGGCTGCATCGAGGCGATGACGCCGAGCCTGGCGAAGCGCGGCAGGTCGGCCTGCGCCACCACCTGCGCGTGCTCCACTCGCATGCGCAGGTCGGCCTGCGGCCGGGTCGCGCGGGCCGCCGCGTAGGCGTCGAGCACCGCGCGCACGCCGGCGTCGCCGATCGCGTGGATGGCCGGCTGCCACCCGGCGTGGACGATGGCCTCGACCGCGCGACGAAGATCCTCCGGCGTGGTCACCCACAGTCCCTGATTCCTGGGATCGTCGCTGTAGGGGGCGAGGAGCCGTGCGCCGCGCGACCCCAGCGCGCCGTCGGCGTAGAGCTTCACTCCGCGCAGCACGAACTTCTGCGTGCCGTCGCGATCGGTCTCGGCCACCCGGCTGGCCAGCGCCTGGGCGACCGCCGGGCTCCCCATCAGGAAGGCGTACACCCGCAGCGGCAGGCGGTCCTCGTCGGCCAGGCTGCGGTAGACGTCGATGGTCGCGTCGTCGATGCCCATCTCGTGCACGCAGGTCAGGCCGGTGGCCACGGCCCTGGCGGCCGCCGTCGTGATGCGGCGGACCAGCACCTCGCGGCTCGGCGCCGGGATGACCTTCTCGACCAGGTCGGTCGCCGAGTCGACCAGCACGCCGGTCGGGTTGCCGCTCGCGTCGCGGACGATGCGGCCGCCCTTCGGATCCGGCGTGGACCGGCGGATGCCGGCCAGCTCGAGCGCCTTGCTCGACGCCCAGATCGCGTGGCCGTCGACCCGGCCCAGCGCCGCCGGGTGGTCGCCGACGACGCGGTCGAGCGTCTCGCGGGTCGGGAACTTCTTGTCGGGCCAGAGGTTCTGATCCCAGCCGCGGCCCTGCACCCACTCGCCGGCCGGGAGCTTGGCCGCCGCCTCGCCGGCCAGCGCCGCCGCCCGCTCCGCACTGGGGGCCCCGCGCAGGGACACGCTCTCCAGCGCCGCGCCGAGGCCCGACAGGTGGGCGTGGGTGTCGGTCAGACCGGGGGTCACGCCGCGCCCGTGCAGATCGATGACGCGGGTCTCGCTGCCGATCCACGCGCGCACGTCGGCGTCGCTGCCGACGGCGACCAGCCGGTCGCCGCGCACCGCCACCGCGCTGGCCTGCGGCCGCTGCGAGTCCATCGTCATGATGGCGCCGCCGACCAGGACCAGGTCGGCCCGACCGACCTCGCGGTCGCCGCCCTGCATCGGCGCGCCTCCACACGCGGTGGCCGCGCTCGTCGCCGCGGCCATGGCGGCCGCCAGCACAGCCGCGCGCCGGCCGGGCGCCGCGGGCGAGAGGGAGAGAGAGAGGGCACGCGCGCGCGAGACGCCGCGCACGAGCCCGCAGGAGAAACGCGAGCCGTCGTGAGACTCCGCCACGGCGGCGACTCTACCGCAGGTCGCGCCCCGCTCGCCGGCCGCGCCGCCCGCTCGATGCGCGGGAACCGCACGCCCCGCGGCATGACCCGCGGCATTAATCGACTTCAACGCCCACCTCGCCCGGTCGTCCGCGGCCGCTCCCCCCGCGGCCCGCCGCGTGCCCGGCGCCGCGCCGCCCCTTGCCAATCGCACCGAGCACCGCACCGCGACGCGCACCGCGCCTTGCCACGCGCACCGCGCACCGCGCCGCCGCTGCGCGCGCAACGCCGTGCCGCGCCTTGCCGGTCGCATCGCGCACCGCGCCTTGCCACTCGCACCGCGCACCGCGGCGCCGCTGCGCGCGCAACGCCGTGCCGCGCCTTGCCGGTCGCATCGCGCACCGCGCGCCGCCGCGCGCCACAGATGCGACACGTCGCCGTGAGCGCGAGCCCTCGCGCTGCCGCGCCGCCGCCCGCGGCTCTGGACGCGGAGGCGGTCACGGCGCATCGAACGCGGGCAGGAGGTCCTCCACCTCCACGTCGGCGTCGACCTCGACCCGCCCGTCCTCGCCGGCGCGCTCGAGGGCGACGGCCACCACCGCGCCCACCCCGCCGCTCCTGGCGAGCCCATCGATGTCCGACTCGTCGAGATCGGCGACCGCGATCCCGTCGATCGCGACCAGCGTGTCGCCGACCCGCACATCCTGCGCCTCGGCGTCGGTGCCGCCGAAGACGGCCTCGATGACCCACGCGCCGCTCCGGCGGGTGAGGTCGAAGCCGAGCCCGACGAACTCGTCCGGATCGATGTGGTCGGGCGAGACGTAGGGGAGCAGGCGCATCGCCTCGGCCGCATAGTCGAGCGTCGCCACGTACCAGCGCAGGAACGAGCCGCCCACGATGCCGCGCACCTCCTGACCGACCTCGGCCGACACCGACTCGAACAGGTCGTCGTCGGGCAGGACCATGACCGGTGCGCTGGTCTGCTCGACGCGGTCGTCCGCGCCCGGCAGGCGCAGGCTCCACACCCGCGTGAGGTAGCCGGCCTGGGGCCCGCTCGCGGTGTCGACCACGACGCCTTCGAGGCGCGGCCGCCCGCCGTCGCCGAGCAGCTCCATGAGCTCGTTGGACAGGACCACCGAGGTCGCCCCGCTGTCGACCAGCGCCCAGAAGCTCTCCGCCCGGTCGTCCTGGTCCTCGACGGCGACGCGCACGAGGAAGCGCGTGGCGCCGACCGGGCGCACCTCGCCGGCGATCATGAACCTCCCGCCGCCGGCGACCCGTGCGTCGACCTCGACCGCCGGGCCGACCGCGCCGGCCGCCAGCTCTGCCGGCAACTCGGCCGGCGGCCCATCCTCGAGCCACACCCTCCCGCCCTGCGCGTCGAAGGAGAGCGCGAAGTCGCCGAGCAGAATGCCGCCGATGATGCCGGAGAAGGGCGCGCTGCCGGCCTCGCCGCCGGCGAAGACGTCGAACGCGCCCACCTGCAGCCCCGAGAAGTGGAGATCGCCCAGCTCGAGGTCGAGCACGTGCCAGCCATCGGCCAGATCGTGATCGTCGGTGTCGGCCAGCATGACGGGCGAGCCGGTGTCGATGAGGAACGGCGCGGACTCGGCGCCACCGAGAGAGGCCGACACCCCGGGCACGTTGCCGCCGAACCTGGCCGCGATCGGAAGACCCGCCTCCCCCTCGTGGGTGGGCGATCCCGTCCCGTCCTCCCCCCCGCCGCATCCGGGAGCGGTGGCGCCGCCGGCCAGACAGACCGCGACCGCCGCCGCACACCCCCCGCGCGTCATGCCCCAGTATCCTCTCGCTGCCGCAGTGCGGCAAGGGGAGCCGAAAGCGGTGGAACTGTGATAATCAGAGCCACATGAACCCCGCCGAAGTGGCCAGCGCGCTGGTGATCGAGGAGACGCTCTGCAAGCACGGTAGCTACCGCAAGGTGGACGATCGGCTCTACGTCATCAAGCAAGGCTCGACGTACGTCATGATCAACATCGTCCCGCTCGACAACGATCGCGCGGTCATTCGCTGCGTCGCGCAGCTGGTGAGGGGAGTGCGGATGGAGGGCGATCTCGCGCTCCAGCTGCTTCACCTCAACGCGCAGCTGCGCTTCGGCGCGTTCTCGTTCGACCCGGTGGACAGCTTGGTCCTGTTCAGCCACTCCATCCTCGGCGGGCCGACGCTCGACAAGGACGAGCTCCTCATCACGCTGACCGACGTGGCGCTGGTGGCCGACGAGTACGACGACAAGATCATCTCGAAGTACGGCGGCCAGACCATGCGCGAGATCCTGGAGGAGGCGGCCATCGAGCGCCTGCTCGACGCCGATCCGGACGGCTTCCTGTTCGGAAACGGGGCCCAGGCGTGAGCCGCGGCTCGGGATTCGGCACTCGCGCCGTGCACGCCGGGCAGGCCCCCGACCCGGTCACCGGCGCCGTCATGACGCCTATCTACCTGACCTCGACCTACGCGCAGGACGGGCCCGGCGAGCACAAGGGCTTCGAGTACTCGCGCACGCACAACCTCACGCGCTTCGCGCTGGAGCGCAACCTGGCCGCGCTGGAGGGCGGAGCGCACGGGCTGGCGTTCGCCTCCGGGCTGGCCGCCACCGACGCGGTCCTGCACCTGTTCGACGCCGGCGCGCACATCGCCGCGGCCGATGATCTCTACGGCGGCACGTTCCGCCTGTTCGACAAGGTCTACCGCCGTCACGGGCTCGAGTTCAGCTACTTCGATCCGGCGGCGGGCGCGGCGGCGCTCGAGGCGGCGCTGCGGCCGACCACCGCCATGGTGTGGATCGAGTCGCCGTCCAACCCGCTCCTCAAGGTATGCGACATCGCCGCGCTCGCCTCGGTGTGCCGGCGGCGCAAGATCCTGCTCGCGGTCGACAACACCTTCATGACGCCGTTCAACCAGCAGCCGCTGTCGCTCGGCGCGGACATCGTGGTCCACTCGACCACGAAGTACCTGAACGGCCACTCGGATGTCGTCGGCGGCGCGGTGGTGGTGAAGGACGACGCGCTGCACGAGCGCCTCGCTTTCCTGCAGAACGCCGCCGGCGCGGTGCCGTCGCCGTTCGACTCGTTCATGGTGCTGCGCGGCATCAAGACCCTGCACGTCAGGATGCAGCGGCACGAGGAGAACGCGCGCGTCCTGGCCGAGTGGCTGTCGGGGCACGCGCAGGTCGAGCGCGTGCGCTATCCGGGGCTGGCCAGCCACCCGCAGCACGAGCTGGCGCGGCGGCAGCAGCGCGGCTTCGGCGGCATGATGAGCTTCGACCTGGCCGGCGGCATCGAGGCGGCGCGCCGCTTCCTCCGCGCCTGCCAGATCTTCGTCTGCGCCGAGTCGCTGGGTGGCGTCGAGTCGCTCATCGAGCACCCGGCCATCATGACGCACGCCAGCCTCGGGGCGGACCGCCGCCGCGAGCTCGGCATCGGCGACGGCTTCATCCGCCTGTCGGTGGGCATCGAGGACGTCGACGACCTTCGCGCCGACCTCGAGGCCGCCTTCGCCGCCGCGCGCGCCTGAGCCGCCGCGCTCGCGCCCGAGCCCGCCGCGCGCGCCTGAGCCGCCGCGCGGCGCGCGGGCCGGGGCTACGCGTCGCCGAGCGCCAGCCGCGCCACCTCCTGCACGAACAGGTTCTCGTCCTCGGCGAGGCGGTGGAGCACCCCGATCAGCCGCTCCGGGTCCTCGCGGCGGCGCAGCCACGAGGCCTCGGCGATGGCCGCGCGCACGGCCGGATCCGGGTCGCTGGCCAGGTGCTCGATGGCGGTGACCGAGCCGGGCACCGGCATGAGGTGGCGCAGGCTGCGGGCGATGGCCAGGCGCAGGCGCGGCGACGCCGAGGTCGCCCAGCTGCTCACCAGCTCGATGCGGTCGAGCGGCGACATCCAGGCCACGACCTCGGGCAGGAGCGCGGCCAGGGCCACGCGCTTTTCGCGGTCGGGGTGCTCGGCCAGCCGGCGCAGCTGCTCGTGGCTGGTCTCGACCGCGCCGCGCTCCTCGGCGGCGCTCACGTCGCGTGCCACGTCGTCGGCCGCGCTGGCGGGGCCGGCCAGGAGCGCGGCCAGGGCGGCGGGCGCCAACAGGGGCGCGCGGCGGCGCAGGGTCGACGATCGGGTGTGGCGGGTCTTCTCTCGCTTCTTCATCTCGCTCTCCTTCGGTCTCGCCGGTCGCGCACGCGCGCGATCGGCCGCTCTCGTCACGGTGAATGGCGTCGGAGAGCGGGCGGAGGCGAGGTCTTGGGAGCGAGGAGGAGCGGGCGCAGGCGCGGCGCGGAGACGCGCACCGCGGGGATGGTCGCGACGCCCTCGAGGGCGCGCGGGGCCGCAGGCGCGAGCCCCGCGGCGGGCGGCAAGCCGGCATGAAGCGGGACGTCGCTCGCGTCGTCGAGGCTGGCGTCGTCGCGGTCGACCTCATCGGCCGCGACCAGGGCGCCAGCACCGGCCGCCGGCGCCGCCTGGGCGCCGCCCCGCCGATGCCCCACGCCGGCGCTCGCCGGCGACGCCGCGGAGGACGCCGCCAGGAGCACCGCCGACAGGGCGAGCAACCGGGCCATCGCGATCAGTATGAATCGCGGCCCGCGCGCCCGCCACCCGGCCTGCGCCGGCGCGACCTGGCGACCTTCCGCAGGATGAGCGGTTGGTGCCTGTTCTCGTTGAGGTTGACGTTCGACGTTGACCTGGTCGTCGACCTTGACGGCGCCGGCGCCTTGGACGTGAGCGCCACCATGGTCGTCGACCGGACGTGGTGGCCGTGTGGTCGGGTCGAGTGGATTCGTCAACCCGATTCGACAGCGGTGGCGCTCACGTCCACGGCGCCGCTACGGCGCCGTCAACGTCCACGACCGGGTCAACGCAACCGGTCATCATCTCCGCGGCGTCGTTGCGCGGCCTACTGCCGCAGGACGGGCGTGTGGGCGCCGGCCGCCTGCCGCGCGCGCCGCACCAGCACGGTGCGGGCGCCGGACGCGGCCGCGTCGTCGAGCGCCCGCGCCAGGCAGGCGGTCGACGGCGCTGCGCCGCAGTCGTCGAACGACCGCGCCTTCTCGCCCGGCATGGTGAGCTCGAGACCGCGCGGGCCGATCTCGACGATGGCGCCGCGCACCCGTCGGTCCACCTCGCCCATCATCAGCACCGGGTGTTCGCGCGTGCCGCCGCCCGCGCCCGCGCCGCCGACGGCGAGGTGCGCGCCGTGCTGCCAGAGCGCGGCCACCACCTCGACGACGCGGTCGGCCGGAACGGCCTGGTCCGCGATCACCAGCGGCGCCGCGCTGGTCGTGGCCGCGCCGCGCCCGCCCAGCGGGTCGCCGCGCTGGCGCCAGAACGCGCGCAGGAGCTCATCGACCGACACATCGGTGGTGGTGGCGCCGCCGCGCCGGCCGAGCTGCACGATCTCGTCGCCCCCGACCAGCACGTAGTGCTCGGCGCTGGGCGTGACCCCGCGCGCCGAAAGCGGCAGCTGCGCCACCGACGGATACGGCGCGCGCTCGCTGCGCAGCGCCGCCACCCGCGGCCCGCCGTTGGACTCGGGGCGCCCGTCGCACGCCGCGGCCGGCCCCGCCAGCGCGGCCACCAGCACGAGCAGGCATGGCCGGAGCCATCCGACTCCCGCCCCCCGAGGCCGATGGGCGGGCGAGGTCCGCGGCGCGCGGCCGGTCGGCGGCGCCGCCGGCGCGCGCCGGTGCGCTGGTTTCGGGCTGCGGACTCCCCGTCTGCGGCCCACGTGTGGGCAGATCTTCGTCATCCGTGTGGCGGCGGGGAGTATATGCCCTACTATCCTAGCCGCTTGTCGATTCTGGTTCGCGCCCAGGACGTGATCGCCGTCGCGATTGTTGGTCTCGCGTGCGCCGTGAGTGACGGCTGCGCCGCGGATCGCGACGCGGCGGGCGAGCCCGTCGCCGGCGACGCGAACGCAGCGGCGGCCGCGGCGCGCGAGCCGCCCCGCCCGGTGGCGAGCCGGCTCATCGGCCAGCCGGCCCCACCCGAGCCGGGCCACGCGGTCGAGCTCCTCGATCCCGGTCGCGAGCCGCGCCGGCTCCTGCGCTACAAGGCGGCGCGCGGCGCCCACCAGCGGGTTCACCTGCGCGGGAGCGGCGGCAGCGACGTCGACATCGGCGGGCGACGCGTCTTCTCGACCCATGACGTGGTCGCCGAGGCCTGGTTCGACATCGAGGTGGCGGATGCGCAGGCCGATCGCCTGGACTGCGAGCTCCGCTTCGAGAGGGTCGAGACGTTCGACATGGAGCACTTCGATCCAGAGCGCAGCCGCGAGAACCTGCGCCGCACCCTCGATCGCCTGCCCGGCCACGCCTTCCAGATGACGATGGATCGCCGCGGCTCCGTCACGCTGCCTCCGCTCGTGCTGCCGCCCGAGATGGACCGCGACACCGATCGCGACCTGACCTGGAAGATCCTGGCGGACGCGACCGCGGCGATCGTGTCGCTTCCGGCCGAGCCGGTGGGCGTGGGTGCCCGCTGGCGCGCGCTGGACGAGGATCGCGGCTACCTCCCGAACATGGCGGCCGACCACTCGACCGACATGGAGCTCGTGGCCGTCGACGGCGATCGGCTGGAGCTCTCGCTCACGAGCAGCCTGCGCGTCGCGCCCCAGGCGCTCAGCATCACCAGCGCCGGCGTCGCCGGCCTGACGCGCTGCCAGTCGGCGTCGAAGGCGCGCGCGGTGATCGACCTCGGGCTCGTGCAGCCCGTCGAGTGGCGGACGGAGATGACCTTCGAGACCGACGGCATGTGGCTCGAGCTGGCCGAGGAGCTGCCGCTCCGCTTCCAGGGCCGCGGGTGGGCGTCGCTGGCCGCGAAGTGAGGGCCTGATGTCGGGATCGAACTCGAACGAGCGCGAGCAGAGATCCGCCGGCCGCGGTGACCGTGGGCGCGACCGCGGCGGTGGCGGCGCCCCGCTCGACGAGACGCTCGAGGCCCACACCGGGTCGGCGGCGTCGCCGGGCGCGCTGTCTCCGCCCGAGCCGGACCTGCCGCCGCTCGACAGCGAGGGCCGGCGGCGGGCGATCGAGTCGCCCGAGCGCGATCACATGGAGCTGGTCGAGGTCGACCCCGATCACTACGTGGCCGGCTGCGAGGTGGCGCGCGGCGGCATGGGCCGCATCGTGGCCGCGCGCGATCGCCGCCTCGGCCGCGTGGTCGCCATCAAGGAGCTCATCCAGAACACGGCGGAGCGCGCGGCGCGCCTCGAGCGCGAGGCGCTCATCACCGCGCGCCTCCAGCACCCGGCCATCGTCAACCTGCACGAGGCCGGCCGCTGGCCCTCCGGGCAGCCGTTCTATTCCATGAAGCTGGTGGCGGGCCGCTCCCTGGCCCAGGTGGTGAGCGAGCCGCGGCCGCTGGCCGAGCGCCTCGCGCTCCTGCCCAACCTCATCGCCATGGCCGAGGCGGTGGCCTACGCGCACCGCCACCACATCATCCACCGCGACCTCAAGCCGTCGAACGTGCTCATCGGCGAGCTGGGCGAGACGGTGGTCATCGACTGGGGTCTGGCCAAGGACCTGGCCGCCGAGCCGGGCGATCGCACCCACCTGCCCGGCGCCATCGACAGCACCATGGACGCGCGCGCCGGCGCCGCGCTGCGGCCGGCCGCGCCCCCCGGGCTCCGGGACGGCGGCGGCGTGCCGCGGCGGCGCGGCTCGTCGAGCGGTGGCAGCACCGCCTCGCTCACCATCGCCGGCTCGATCATGGGCACGCCGGGCTACATGCCGCCCGAGCAGGCGGCAGGCAAGGACGTGGACGAGCGGGCCGACGTCTTCGCGCTGGGCGCCATCCTGTACCACGTGCTCGGCGGCGTCGAGCCGTACCGCGGCGCCAGCTCCGAGGCCGTCCTGGCCGCGGTGCTGGCCGGCCCGCCCGCGCCGCTCGAGCGGGTCGAGCCGGGGCTGGCCCAGGACCTGGTCACGATCGTCGAGAAGGCGATGGCGGCCCTGCCCGACGCGCGCTACCCGACCGCCTTCCAGCTGGTCGAGGATCTGCGCCGCTTCCAGACCGGCAAGCTGGTCGGCGCCCACCGCTACTCGCGCCGCGAGCTCTTCTGGCGCTTCCTGGTCCGCCAGCGCGCCGCGGTGGTGGCCGGCCTGGCCGCGCTCGCCGCCATCGCCGTCATCGCGCTGGTCAGCTTCCAGCGCGTGGTCGCGGAGCGCGACCGCGCGGCGGCGGCCGGCGTGGCGGCCGAGCGCCGGGCCGACGAGCTGACCGTGGCGCAGGCCGGGTCGCTGCTCGAAGGCGACCCGCGCGCCGCGCTCGATCTGCTCGCCCGCCTCTCGCCCGGCGCGACCTCACCCATCTGGCGCAGCGCGCGCATGGTGGCGTCGGACGCCCGCCTGCGCGGCATCCCCGACCTCCTGCGCGGCCACCAGAGCGCGATCGCCGACCTCGATCTCTCCGCTGACGGCAAGCTCATGGTCTCGGCCGACCTGCACGAGGTCCGGGTGTGGGACCTGACCCGAGGGCAGAGCCGCGTGCTCGGCCGGCAGGACTCGCCGGTGCAGAACCTCGTGCTCGCGCCCGACGCCCGTCATGCGGTCTCGAGCGGCCTCGATGGTCGACTGCGCCTGTGGACCCTCGACGGCGGCGGGGTGACCGAGATCGGCGGCCACGACGCGCTGGTGACCAGCATGCACTTCCTGCCCGACGGTGAGCGGCTGGTGTCGGCCGGCGGCGACGGCGCGGTGCGGCTGTGGCGGGTCGGCGGTCGCGGGGGCGAGCTCATCGGCTCGCACCAGGGTCGCGTGTTCGACCTCGACGTCAGCCACGACGGAGGCACGCTGGCGTCGGTGGGCGAGGACAACGTCGTGCGCATCTGGCATCCCGGCCAGCGCGGTCCCGTGCGCGAGCTGCGGGCCAGCGGCGGGTCGCTCGACCGCGTGGCCCTCTCGCCCGACGGCACGCGGGTCGCCGCGGTCGGGTCGCCCCGCGACGTGTGGCTGTGGCAGGTGGCGACCGGCGAGGGCAAGCAGCTGGCCGGCCACGACAAGGAGGTCCTCGCGGTCGCCTTCTCGCCGGACGGGAGCAGGCTGGCCACGGCGGGGCGCGACCGCACCGTGCGCCTCTGGGACGTGGCGAGCGGCGGCAGCGAGGTCCTGCGCGATCACGATGACGACGTGACGCTCGTGCAGTTCGCCGGCGCCGAGCTCCTGGTCTCGTCGGCGCACGACGGCACGGTGCGGGTGTGGATGGTCGACGGCACCTCGGCCAGCGCGGTGCAGGTCCTGGGCGGCCACGACCGCGAAAAGGCGATGGACGTCTCCGACGACGGCAGCGCGATCGTCACCAGCACCGGCACGCTCCTGCGCCGCTGGCAGATCGGCGCGCAGGGCCGCGCGCTGCGCGGCCACCGCGGCGCGGCCACGCAGGTCGAGGTCACGCCCGACGGGCGCATCGTCTCGGGCAGCGCCGACTGGACGCTGCGGGTGTGGCCCGCGCGCGCGGGCGAGCCGCGCGTGCTGCACGGCCACGAGGCCGGCATCACCGGGCTGGCCGTGTCGCTCGACGGTCGCTTCGCCGCGTCGATCGACGCGCACCGCCTGGCCTGGCTGTGGGACCTCACGCGCGGCACGGGGCGG